>NZ_JBEXNN010000133.1:0-1007 GCF_040611115.1 Streptomyces sp. NPDC003038 | reverse complement strand
GGCGCATCCTCCGAAAAGCCCGCTGCCACCCCACCAGACTCACGTCAATCACCAAAGCCATCCTCACCCTGGAGACCCACCGCTGAACAAGCTCAGGGCTTCGGAGCGGGTGGGTAGGGTTTCGTAGTCGTGGGCCAGGCGGCGGTGGAACCAGCCGTAGGTCCGCTCCACGGCCCACCGCTTCGGCATCGGGGACGAAACCCCTGCTCCCGGGGGTGCGGGCTATGATCTCCATGTCGAACCAGGCCGCAGCGTGCGGCGGACATGCTCCGCGCCGCCAGCCTGGGCATATCCGCCTCGTTCTTCCTGGGCGACGAGGTCTATAGCGGGCGGGAGTTGCGTACCACCTGCCGAGAGCTGGGCCTGGGCTATGTCGTGGGCGTGCGTTCCAACCACCAGGTCACCACCCCGGCCGGGAAACTGAGCGCGGCCAGGGCCGTCGCCCGGCTGCCGAAGCGGGTCTGGCAGCGGATGCGGACCGGTGCGGGCCACAAGGGGGTGCGGGACTAGGACTGGGCGATGATCGAGGTCACCGCCGACGACACACCCACCGGCCACGACAGCGTCGCGGGGACCTCGGTGCTTCTGGCCCGCCGGCCCCGTTACACCCGCACCGTGTCCCACTACCGCTCTTCGCCCGCGGACCCGGTGACCCTGGCGAGACTGGCGGCACTGGTGTGCCCCCGTAGCGAGTGGAAGAGGACTTCCAGGATGCGAAGGAGATCTGCCACCTCGACAAGGGCCAGGTCACCTGCTGGAACTCGTGGTACCGCTGGAGCGTGATCGCCCTGGTTGCCTACGCCTTCCTGGCCACCGTCGCCGCCCTCGAACGCACAGCCCGACGCCACTCGTGACGACCCCGAAGAGGCCGGCCTTGTCCCTCTCAGCAGCTACGAACTCCTCCGCCTGCTAAGAGGTCGTTTTCGTCCGATGTTTCATCCCGGGATAGGGCGTTTGGTGCCCTTCTTCGGGTCGCGCCAGGAGATGGTGTTCTCCCCGGTGAGGCG
>NZ_JBEXNN010000132.1:0-1033 GCF_040611115.1 Streptomyces sp. NPDC003038 | reverse complement strand
GACGAGGAACTCAAGCCCCTGATCAACGAGGTGTTCACCGCCAACTACCGCGTCTACGGGGCCCGGAAAATCTGGCGGGAGCTGAACCGGCAAGGCCACGTCGTGGCCCGCTGCACCGTCGAACGACTCATGCGCGAGACGGGCATCGCCGGCGCGGTCCGCGGCAAGAAGGTCATCACCACGATCCCGGACCCTGCAGCCGCGCGGGCCCCCGACCGCCTGGAGCGCGACTTCGTCGCCCCCGCCCCGAACCGCACCTGGGTGGCCGACTTCACGCACGTCGCCGCCTGGACGGGCGTCGTCTACGTGGCCTTCGTCGTGGACACCTTCTCCCGCCGCATCGTCGGCTGGTCCGCATCCATGTCGAAGGAGACCCAACTCGTCCTGGACGCCCTCGACATGGATCTGTGGCAGCGTGACCGCGAAGGCCGTCCTCCCGTGCCCGGTGAGCTGGTTCACCACTCGGACGCCGGCTCGCAATATACGTCTTTCCGCCTGTCCGAACACCTGGAAGCGGCCCGGATCGCGGCCTCGATCGGCTCGGTCGGAGACGCGTATGACAACGCGCTCATGGAGTCCACCATCGGCCTGTTCAAGACCGAGGTCATCAAGCCCCAGCGGCCCTGGAGGACGCTGTCGCACGTCGAGCTCGCCACCGCCGAGTGGGGCGACTGGTACAACCACCGACGACTCCACGGAGAGATAGGGCACATCCCGCCCGTCGAATACGAAGCCAACCACTACCGAGCAACCACGAAACCCCAGGTCACAGCCACAATCTGAAGTCTCTACGCAACCCGGAACGGTTCACTTCCCGGTCGAGCTTGATGAGGACCTTCTTGAACTCCTCGGCACGGTGGCGGCGATGCAGAGAACCGATGACCTTGCCGGTGGCGACCTCCAGGGCGGCGAACAGGGTGGTGGCGCCGGCGCGGACATGAGGTGACCCCTGAGATGTGGACACACCTGACAATGGATCTTGGTGATCCTGAAGGTGAAGATCTACGTGGGACGGCCCTCGAAGTACAACGTG
>NZ_JBEXNN010000131.1:0-1075 GCF_040611115.1 Streptomyces sp. NPDC003038 | reverse complement strand
TAGGTGTATTGCCCTGTGAGGTTGGGGACGCGGCTGGCGGGTGGTTTGCCTGCGAGGGCGGTGTGTCCGCGGTGGTGATTGTAGGTGTGCAGCCACTGGGGGAACGCCTCGCGGCGTTCGGCTTCTGACTGGTAGGGGCGGGCGTAGGCCCATTCGTCGAGCAGGGTGCGGTTGAGGCGTTCGACCTTGCCGTTGGTTTGCGGCCGGTAGGGCCGGGTTCGCTTGTGGGTGATCCCGGCCGCTGCCAGCAGGTCGCGCCAGGCGTGGGACTTGTAGCAGGAGCCGTTGTCGGTTAGGACGCGTTCGACGGTGATCCCGCACGAGGTGTAGAAGGCGTGGGCCCGCGTCCAGAAGCCGGTGGCGGTTTCCTTCTTCTCGTCTGCGTGGATCTCGCTGTAGGCGAGGCGGGAGTGGTCGTCGACGGCGGTGTGGATGTAGCTGTAGCCGACGCCAGACTTCTTCTTGCGGCCTGCTGGCCGGCCGAGCGTTCTGTGGCCGCCGCCGTCGGGGATGTTGCCCAGCTTCTTGATGTCCACGTGGACGAGTTCGCCCGGGCGGTCTCGTTCGTAGCGGCGTATGACGCGGCCGGTGGCCCGGTCCAGATGAGTCAGGCGGGCCAGGCCGTAGCGGACCAGGACCCGGTGCACGGTCGAGGGCACCAGATCCAGCAGGTGAGCGATGCGGGCCGGGCCCCATCGGCGTGTGAGGCGGACCTTGATGATCCGCCGTTCGGTGCGGGTGGGTGTCCGTTTCGGGCTGTGGTGCGGGCGGGAGGAGTGGTCGTGCATGCCGGCCTCGCCGTGATCGCGGTAGCGGGCGGCCCACCGCTGGGCGGTGGTGGGTGAGACCTGGAAGCGTTCGGCTGCCCGGCGAAGCGGCCAGCCGTCCTCGACCACGCAGCGGGCCAGACGCAGCCGTCCGGTCTCGGTCAGGGGTGCATTACGGTGGGGCATGAGGGCCTTCTGCTGGTCGGTGGAGATGTCGCAATCCACACCGAACCCGGAAGGCCCTCACCCGTTCAAGACGCCTCAGCCGAGACCTCCATCACCCGTCCACAACCTCCCGGGGCAATACA
>NZ_JBEXNN010000130.1:0-1098 GCF_040611115.1 Streptomyces sp. NPDC003038 | reverse complement strand
GCGCCCAGACCCCCTCCGGCATCCCGGTCACCATCACCGCGCCCGTCTCCGACCGGCCCAAGCGCAGCACCAACTCCGCGCGCGGACGCCGCAGCACCGGCTCGGCGACCCGGCGCGCGCCCGCGCGGCAGCCCTTCGACGCGGCGGCCTAGACCCGTGTGCTCAGGAAGCTGAACCGACCCATCTCTGTAGGAGGCACCTTTGACGCTGGTCCAGACGCAGCCCCGCCCCGCGGACTTCGCCCCGACGAACAGGACCGTGGTCGATGCCATGGACGCGTCAGGGCCGCAGGTCTGTGACGACATGACGGTCGAGGTAGCCCTCTCCGTCATGTCCAGCGCCCGGGCGGGATACCTCCTCGTCTGCGACGAGGAGGGCCTGTGTACCGGGGTGATCACCCAGGCCCAGCTCACCGCCGTCCGCGACGGCTCCGCGTACACGGACCGGATTCGACTGCGCGAGATCCTCGGCGGCCACGGACCGTTCACCTCCCCGGTGACGACGATGGCCGAAGCCGACCACGCGATGCGCTACCGGCGGCTCGCGGCGCTGCCCGTCGTCGACGAACACGGCTGTGCCCTGGGCGTACTCGCCCTTTCCCGCTGATCCGCCTCACCGCGGTCAGACCGTCACGCTCTCTCCCTGTGAGGCATCATGCGCTGTGTCATCGCCCGTTTCCCGTTCGACCTGACCAAGAGCGGAGTGCTGGCGTCGATGAAGGGCGTGAAGCCGGAGCCGGTCACGAGTGACTCCGTGATCATCGGCCGCCGCCAGTACCCCGTCAAGCAGGTGGGTCAGGTCATCACCCGGCAGGACCGCCGCGACTTCAGCGCCGGCGAAGTCACCCGGGCCATGTCTCTCCTCGGCTTCACCTGCCGCGCTCTGCCCACGACTGCCGCACCCGCACCCGCACGCGTCCTCCCCCCGTTCCAGAGGGCTTCCGTCATGCTCGGCGCCCCTGTCTCCGTCTGACCGACGAGACGGGCGCAACAGCGGCGCCACGTCAGTTTTCTCGCTTGGCCGGGTGACTTCGACCTGGACCGAGGCGACCATGTCGAGGAAGTCCAGCTCGTCTCGGGCGCGGCGCTCGAGGCTTTC
>NZ_JBEXNN010000129.1:0-1154 GCF_040611115.1 Streptomyces sp. NPDC003038 | reverse complement strand
TACTGACCTTGAAGTCGTCTTGTCGTAGGGGCTGACGGTTCGTGATCGTCGCGGTATGCCGTAGGTATGAGGTATCCGCAGGGTGGGGGTCTGACCGCGGAGAGGCAAGCGTTCCGTGAGCGGGTCCGGATGGAAGCAGTCGGGTTGTTCGCCGCGGGGCGGGGCAGCGCGGAGATCGCGAAGGAGTTACGGGTCAGCGTCCGGTCGGTTCAGCGGTGGCGTCAGGCCTGGCGGGAGGCCGGTCAAGACGCGGTCCGTTCCCGTGGTCCGGCGTCCCGTCCGAAGCTGAGCGATGTGCTGTTCGCCGTGCTCGAGGACGAATTGGCCGAAGGTCCGGTCGCTCACGGGTGGCCTGATCAACGATGGACGCTGGCCAGGATCAAAACGCTGATCGGGCGGCGGTTCCACAAGTCCATGACGCTGTCGGGTATCTCCCAGATGCTGCGGCGACATGGCTGGAGTCACCAAGTGCCGGCCCGCCGCGCCGTCGAGCGTGATGAGACAGCAGTGGCCGGCTGGGTGAAGGACGTGTGGCCACACGTGGAACCACCGCGGCGGCGCTCGGGGCCTGGACCGTCTTCGAAGACGAGGCCGGGTTCTCGATGACGCCGCCGACCTCCCGCACCTGGAGCCGACGCGGAACTACTCCTGTCATCCGGGTCCGCGGCCGTTCCCAGCGCCGCTTCTCCATCGCAGCTTTGTGCTGCTACAAACCCGGCGAACGCTCCCGCCTGATCTACCGGCCCAAACGGCATGCCGACCACAAGAGCGGTGGTCGCAAGAGTTTCGCCTGGACCGAGTACCGCGACCTCCTCATCGCCGCCCACCAGCAGCTCGGCGGCCCGATCGTCCTCATATGGGACAACCTCAACGTCCACAAAGACCGCCGCATGCGGGCCTTCATCGACGCACACGACTGGATCACCGCCTACCACCTGCCGCCCTACGCACCCGACCTCAACCCCGTCGAAGGGATCTGGTCGGTTCTCCGCCGGACCAGCCAGGCCAACACCGCCTTCACCGACCCCGACCACCTCATCCGCCGGCTACGACACGGCCTCCGCCAGATCCAGTACCGCAGCGACATCATCGACGGATGCCTCACCGCAACCGGCCTTACCTTCACGACAACACGCCTACAAGCTCAGTAGAGG
>NZ_JBEXNN010000128.1:0-1160 GCF_040611115.1 Streptomyces sp. NPDC003038 | reverse complement strand
GCAGGCCATTCCGCCAGGAGCCAGCACGCGGGCAGTTCCGGCCCCTCGACCACCTTTCGGATCTCGCGACCGGCGGGACGGATCCGCAACGCCACGAAGCGTGAGTACATGCGCTTGAAGCCGCTGCGTCCGGTGCCGGGCCGTGAGCCCTCACGCCATTGCACCGGCCTGGCCGCACCCTTCCCCGCCTCAATGACCAGCGCCTTCACGCTCCGAGCCGGCTCGGGATACTTCATCACCGGCGGGCGGCCGGTGCCGCTGTAGGGCGGGGCGAGCGGGACCGCGTCGGCCGGCTGAGCGGTCACCGTCGTGGAAACGCCCACCACGTAGTGCAGCCCTCGATCCTGAAGGCCGAGTCTGAACGCCGCGGTGTCCCCGTAACCGCCGTCAGCGACAGCGACGGGGACGTCGATGCCCCACGAGCGGGTCTCATCGACCATGTCGAGGGCAAGCTGCCATTTCTCAACATGGCCCGCCTCCGGCTGGATGCCGCATGCCGCATGCCGCGCGGCGGGCGACCTTGGCGGGATCGGCTTCCGGCGAGGCCGGATTCCAGCTCTTGGGCAGGAACAGACGCCAGTCGACAGCCACAGTGGCTTGGTCGGAGGCCAGGTGCAGCGAGACACCGGCCTGGCAGTTGGTGACCTTGCCCGCGGTGCCGGTGTACTGCCGTGTCACACACGCCGACGCGTCCCCGTCCTTGAGGAAGCCGGTGTCATCAAGGATCAGCGCGGCGGGTTTGACCACCGGCTGCATCCTCCACGCCAGCCTCGCCCGTACGTGCGCCGGATCCCACGGGCTGGAGGTCACGAAGTGGGCCAACGCCTGCCGGTTGCCGTCCTCACCCAGCCGGGCGGCCATCGGCTCGACCGACTTACGCCCGCCGTCCATCAGCAGACCACGCAGGTAGACCGACCCCCACCAACGCTGATCCGCCCGCCCGAACGGCTCAAACACCTCCGCCGCGAAATCCTCCAGATCACACCGGACCGCCGCCAACTCCTCAGCCAACACACCCGACCAACGACACAGCCCGTCAACCGGACACGCCACCGGCGATCGAACCGGGACTGTAAAAGAAACGGTGTGACTCCGATCATGGAAGAGTGCACCTGTGACCAGCGAGAACATAGCCAAGCCGTCCGAAGCGGGGGCCGCGG
>NZ_JBEXNN010000127.1:0-1192 GCF_040611115.1 Streptomyces sp. NPDC003038 | reverse complement strand
ACGGCCGAGTACTCACACCATCACGAACGGCCGAATCGTCACACCGGTCACGGCTGACCAGAGCGCCCCATCAAGATCGTGTTACGAGCTCTAAGGTTCATTCATGAGCAGAACGGTCAGTATTAGATCGAGGGCTGTTGCATTATTGCTCAGGAGGCACACAATGCATCTCCACCGTCTTAGACTGTTCGCCGCCGCCGTGCTGGCTTGTGGTCTCGCTAGCCTCGTCATGCCGGCTCACGCTGCAGGAGGGGATCACCTCATCGTCACACTCACCCACAGCGGGAACAACGACGGTACATACAAGATCCGTTGCCACCCGGCGCATAGTCACGGATACGCGGACCCGCAAGCCGTCTGCGACCAGCTGGACGGCGCCACAACATGGGGTGATGACCCCTTCGTGCCTGTGCCGCGGGACGCCGTATGTGAAATGATCTATGGTGGTCCGCAGCGTGCCCACGTTACGGGGCGATGGGCGGGCAGGTCTGTGGATGCCGCCTTTAACCGGAGTAACGGCTGCGAGATCGATCGCTGGAACAAGTTCTCGAAGCTACTGAAATTTTCAGAGTGGGATCGGTGATGTGAGGTCAGACCAGTCCCGCTAAAAATCCTTCGATGAGGCGGTGCTGAAGTTCTATGCGTCTCACGCTTCGGCGGCTTGCCGGTCAAAAGACGCGACTGGACTACGTCTCTCGCTCAACATTCCCCATATGCCCCCAGCAGTTATGCTCGCTCGATGACATTACCGGATACTCCTTCGGTAGTGGGCCTACGCCCTGCTACCCGCTACCGCGAGAATGGGCGTCGGCCACACTCACGCGAACGGCCACGCCCCCGGCCCGAGCCTGGCACGTGACCAGCCTCAACGCAGACCGCCTGCGGTGACGACCCTGCACATTCTCACTCATCTACGCAGGCAGGCACCGAAGGGCGTCACCCCGTCCCCTCTGGCATGTCCCTTGTGCTGGCGTAGCTGATCTTTCGGTGGTGCGGGCAGGCAGGTGGTTGCCCGGATAGAGGCTGTTCATGCTTCGACGGAAAGGTAGCGGCGGGGAAGGCAATCCCACTCGTCGTGGAGTTTGGTGGTTGTCGAGGCTGCTGTGCAGCTATGCAAGTTGTACGAGTGTTCGATCCACTCGAATATTGCGGTGTGGGCGGCGGCCCGGCTGGGCCACGGATGGTCGTCGCC
>NZ_JBEXNN010000126.1:0-1204 GCF_040611115.1 Streptomyces sp. NPDC003038 | reverse complement strand
CCCAGCGCTGACCGGGATGTCCCCGGACCAGCTGCACGACCTGGTCCAGACTCTGGCACCGGACGGGGACACCCGGCGCGGCCGCCCGCCCCACCTCGCCTTTCCCGACCAGGTCCTGGCCGCAGTGCTCCACCTGCGTGTCAATCTGGCCGCGGAACCCCTCGCCGTGCTGTTCGCCAGCAGCCGCACCGCCATGCACCGCACACTCCTGAAGATCAGGGGACTGCTCAACGCGCACGGCATCGTCATCCCGCCCGCCGCTACTCCGCCAGCCGCCCTCACGGCCCTCCACGCTCGGGTTCTCGCTCAGAGCAGCGAGGCCAGCAGCAAGGTCAAGACGACGTGTTAATGATCTGCAAGCCCTAAGGGCTGTCCCGTAACCGGGTGATGGAGGTAGCTGAAGTTCCGCCCGGACACCTGGCACACCCCAGAATCGCGTCGACCACCTACGTAACAGCTGCTGATCAGCGACGCCGCCTCATCCCAGCCGAAACGACAATGATAAAGGCGTTAATAATGCTCTCGATGGCAGCTGCGGGGATGGGGAAGGAGAGAGGCATTGGATTCGTTAGGGGGCTGAGGAACTCTTGAAGAAGGATGCCGGCGCTGCGCCCTCTTCCATTCTGCTTCATCGTAGTCACTCCTGATATTACCAGCGGGCGGCCGGTAACCGAACACGGCGTATGCAAGGATGCCGCAGGCGGTAAGGAAGAGACATTCGACAACAAGCGAGAGAATCGCCATAAGTATTACCACCATTCCTGTCCTACTTCTGTATCATCAACTGCGGCCACAGTCGGCGACTTTTGGCCTCGGTATGCCGCCGGTTCGTGTGGCAGTCATTCCGTAGTCCGCCTTACGAGCCTGAAGGCCACAGGTCCAGGAACTGCTGTTTGATCCCGATGGGCACAGGGACATGGCTACTCCTTCGATGCTTAGGCGCAAAGCATCTGTGACGTTGAGACCTGAAGCGTTTCAGGTTCTGTTACAGGAGAGGATTGGACAGGTGGCAGCTTATGACGGCACTTCACTCGACCAGCTCAATAAATGAGCCTCGTGAAGTAGTTACTGAGGTTTTCAGACTGTCGTCGGGTAGTGACGGTTCATGACCCTGCGGTATGCCGGTGGTATGCGTTATCCGGAGGGTGGGGGCCTGACCGCTGAGCGTCGGGCGTTTCGTGAGGGGATCCGACTCCAGGCCGGC
>NZ_JBEXNN010000125.1:0-1300 GCF_040611115.1 Streptomyces sp. NPDC003038 | reverse complement strand
TCTGCCCACACCTTGCGGATGCCGGGGTGGTCGGCAGCGACCTGGTCAAGTAGCGCGGTGCCGGCCACCGAGTCCTGCACGCTCGCCGCGGTGACCAGCACGGCCAGCAGGAGACCGAGCGTGTCCGTGACGATGCTCCGCTTCCGGCCCACGATCTTCTTCCCGGCGTCGATGCCCTGGCCTGCGGCGGGGACGCTGGTGGAGGTCTTGACGCTCTGCGCGTCGATCACACAGGCCGACGGCTCGCCGTCCCGGCCTTCTTTCTCCCGCAGCAGCTGCCGTAGAAGACCGTTGATCTGGGCGAACACGCCCTCATCGGCCCATTTGGCGAAGTAGCCGTAGACCGTGTTCCAGGGCGGGAAGTCGTGCGGGAGGTAGCGCCACTGCCCCCCGGTGCGGTCCACGTACAAGATCGCGTCCACGATGTCGCGCAGGTCGTGCTCGGGCGGCCGGCCGAAATCCAGGGCCCTGCCACGGCGTTCGAAACGCCAGGCCGCGAGCACCGGCTCGATCAACTCCCAGCGGGCATCGGACAGATCACTTGGATACGGACGTCGCTTCGGCATGCTTCCGGCGTACCGCCGCGAACCGAATGCGCCCAGGCGTACAGCGACGACGACGGAAGCACACGAGCGACGAAGGCCAGACACTCTGGGATGAGACAGACACGAGACACATGCAAACCCACCCGTCACCCCGTCCGCCCCACAGGCCCCGAACCAGAACCGCTACCTCACCACCACCACAACCCCAGACCCCCAGAATCGCCCTATACCTGATCAGTACAGATGAAAACGGCCTCTCAGAGCCCGGACATGGGAGCCGTCGATCGCCGCGTCGTTCATGTCCAACAGGCCGGTTCCGCGCAGTTCGGCCAGAAGGACTTCGTGCAGGCGGGGCCAGACGCCGGCCTTGGTCCAATCGCGAAGACGACGCCAGCACGTCACACCGCTGCAGCCGATCCTGCCGGCGGGAACGTCCGCCCAGCTCACGCCCTTGCAGAGCACGTAAACGATCCCGCGCAGAGCCGCCCGATCATCCAGGGGGAGCCGGCCGGGATACCGGCGGCGCCTCGGCGGGCGAGGCGGAAGCAGCGGGGCAACGCGTTCCCACAGATCATCAGGCACAAGATCATCCGACACTCGACAAACTCTGCCGTCACCGAGCCCGACTGCCAAAAAGCCCGAGCCGAACTCATTCTGAATCAGTGAGCATTTTCAACTCACCCACCGATCGGGTGACGGGAGGCTCCAATTCCTGCAGGTCACAGACGTGGTGACCCACTCCACGAGTGCATGCG
>NZ_JBEXNN010000124.1:0-1302 GCF_040611115.1 Streptomyces sp. NPDC003038 | reverse complement strand
AGCGTTAGGGAAACGCCCGGTTACATTCCGAACCCGGAAGCTAAGCCTTTCAGCGCCGATGGTACTGCAGGGGGGACCCTGTGGGAGAGTAGGACACCGCCGAACAATCTTTCAAAGGACCCTTGGTCCAGCGTTCAACGCTGGACCAAGGGTCCTTTTTGTTTTGCACATCTTTACGCCGAAGCGCGGCCATGGGTTGGTTGCGCGAGAATGACTAGCGGTACCCCGAAGACAGGAGTCACACCCATGTCCAACTCTCCCGACGATCGTCCGGAGCGCGAGCCTCGGCGCAACGACGGTGGTGACAGGGGCAGCTACCGCGGGGGCCGTGACGACCGTGGCGGTGACCGTGGTGGCGACCGTCCCCCGTTCCGTCGCGACGACCGTGGTGGTCGTCCTGCCGGTGCCGGTGGCGCCGGTGGTGGCTTCCGTCGCGATGACCGCGGTGGTCGTCCGGCCGGCGGTGGCAGCGGCGGTGGTTTCCGTCGCGACGACCGTGGTGGCGACCGGCCCAGCTACCCCCGCCGTGACGATGACCGTGGTGGTCGTCCTTCCAGTGGCGGTGGGGACCGCCCGTCCTTCCCGCGTCGTGATGACCGTGGTGGGGACCGTCCGTCCTACCCGCGTCGTGACGACCGTGGCGAGCGGCCTGCCGGTGGTGGCGGCGGTTTCCGTCGTGATGACCGTGGTGGCGACCGTCCGAGCTTCCCGCGTCGTGATGACCGTGGTGGGGACCGTCCGCCGTTCCGTCGTGACGACCGCGGCGACCGGCCCACCGGTGGCGGCGGCGGTTTCCGTCGTGATGACCGTGGTGGGGACCGTCCGTCCTTCCCGCGTCGTGATGACCGTGGTGGGGACCGTCCGCCGTTCCGTCGTGACGACCGCGGCGACCGGCCTGCCGGTGGCGGCGGCGGTTTCCGTCGCGACGACCGTGGTGGCGACCGGCCCAGCTACCCCCGCCGTGACGATGACCGTGGTGGTCGTCCTTCCAGTGGCGGTGGGGACCGCCCGTCCTTCCCGCGTCGTGATGACCGTGGTGGCGATCGTCCGCCGTTCCGTCGTGACGACCGTGGCGAGCGGCCTGCCGGTGGTGGCGGCGGTTTCCGTCGTGATGACCGTGGTGGGGACCGTCCGAGCTTCCCGCGTCGTGATGACCGTGGTGGGGACCGTCCGCCGTTCCGTCGTGACGACCGCGGCGACCGGCCTGCCGGTGGCGGCGGCGGTTTCCGTCGTGATGACCGTGGTGGGGACCGTCCGTCCTTCCCGCGTCGTGATGACCGTGGTGGGGACCGTCCGCCGTTC
>NZ_JBEXNN010000123.1:0-1305 GCF_040611115.1 Streptomyces sp. NPDC003038 | reverse complement strand
TCGCTCCCGCAGCTCAGCGGGGTACTTCCTCGGTGCCGGCATGACTCCAACCCTTCCAGGGTCCAGAGCCTCCAAGATCCCCGGGGCGGTTCAGTCAGGGCGCGCTGGTGGCGGGCTGCGGTAGCGCGCCGCAGGCGCTGCGTCCCAACAGGGCGTCTGACAGCACCGCCCGCGCCCCAGGGCCACACCACAGCCGTCAGTCGCCTGCGCATGGGAGCGAGGCGAGCTGCGAGGGCGACCAACGACCCAGCCGGCAACCTTGTACCCATGGTCCAAAGAGCACGCCACTTTTATTGCGGGTGGTTGAAGGAGATGGCGCAGACGAGGTAGCTGCGTGGTCCTATGTCCCAGCGCCAAGGGGGGCTGACCGCGATGCGTGAAGCGTGGAGGGGGGCTTGGGCTAGGCGTTGTGCGATGGCCCAGGGGTTGCATCCGGTGAAGAAGTTCCCTAGTCGTATGAGGTTCATGAGGAGTTGTGGGAGTTCGTGGTGTGAGGTCGTGCGTAGCTGGGGGTATGTGTCTGAGGAGACCAGGTCGTTGATCAGGAGTCCCCGGCCGCCGGGGCGCAGCAGATTCAGCATGGTCTCAAGGTGTGTGTCGCGTACTCGCAGGAGGCCATCGGGTGCGCGGCCTTCGGCGACGGCGCCCGCGATGAGCTGCGACAATATCGCGGCGGACATGACGACGTCCGCTGGACCGAGTCCAGGCGGGCGGGCTTGGTCCAGCGAGGTCACATCGACCCCGCCGTGCGCGTGCAGTGAGCTTACGGAATTCATGCGCTGACGTCGCCGGGCGCCGTCCAGGGCGGCGGCGTCGATGTCGACCAGGTGTACTTCGCGGAAGAGGGCGGTGACCGTGGCCAGGTCAAGGTCGTTGCAGTTTCCCGCTCCCAGAACGGTCAGACGTCCGGGCAAGTCGGGAGCGTGGGCGGTCAGACACTCCATGACGTGTCGGCGGTGGGTGCCGTAGCCGGCCCACAGCCCGGCCGAAGCCCGGTTCAGGCTCTCCTGGAACCCCATCCAAGGCGAAGAGCGGCCGCGCGCGGCCGCCACCGAAGATTCACCCATCACAGCGAACTCTCCCTCGTATACGGCTACCCCATCGGCCCGCACCCAGACCGCGGGGACAGCGCTGCGCAGGACTCTGCCGATAAAGAGAGAAAAGAAAGCCACCGATGACGGCGCTCGGGGCGGTGCATCGGGGCGGCTTTCAGGGCTGATTCAAAGTCCAGATGATCATGTTGGGTTGCTGGTCAGGCCAGGTCGGGGAGGTCCAGTGGGTGTGTGAAGGGGGCGTAGGAGGTTT
>NZ_JBEXNN010000122.1:0-1347 GCF_040611115.1 Streptomyces sp. NPDC003038 | reverse complement strand
CCAGGCCTTCGACATCGCCTTCGACGGACGCCTCACCAACAACCGAATCTGACCCACGAGACCACCCCAGTTACACCGAAAACTTTACAGACCCGATTGGGGTTGTGGTGGCGAGTGGGGGCAGATGGCTGGTTGCCACGGCGTCTGAGGGGAGACTGAAGCCCCAATCCAAGAGGGTGCGGGCCTCTTCGTATACGGCGTTGCTCCGGCCTGACTGGGGCTTCATCACGGTGACCAGGAGCGTGCGACCGCCCCGGCGTGCGGCGGCGATGAGAGTGTTGCCTGCGCGGGAGGTGTATCCATTCTTTACTCCGATAGTGCCTGGGTAAGGAGACACTCCGTTTACACCACTGAGAAGCCGGTTGGTGTTGGTGATCGTGACGTAACCGTCGCGGGCGTCTCTGCTGGGGAAGAGTGCCGACTTGGTGCGGCAGTACAGTGCGAAGTCAGCCCGGGCCAGCCCTGCTCGGCCGAAGACGGCCAGATCGTGGGCGGTAGAGACCTGTCCGGTGGCGTCGAAGCCGTCGGGGGAGACAACAGTGGTGTTCTCCGCTCCCAATGACAGCGCGCATTCCTCCATCTGGCCGGCGGTTTCCCTCCAGCCGCCGTTGAGGTGCGCCAGCACGCGGACGGCGTCGTTGCCGGAGCGGAGGAACACCCCACGCCACAAATCACCCATGCTGTACTCAGCTCCAACCTTCAGCCCTACAACGCTGCTACCAGCGGGCACGGCGCTGACTTCGGACGCGGAGACGGTGTGCACGGCTTCGGCGTCGAACTGAGGCATGACAGTAAGGGCGAAGAGCGTCTTGAGGGTACTGGCCGGGGCGAGCCGGTGGTGGGGGCGCCAGGAAGCGAGGACGTCCCCCGTAATGGCGTCAGCGAGCACCCAGGCCAGTGCTGACACCTTTGGAGGGGCGTGGCCCAACACGACGGCAGCGGCTCGCGCAGGGAAGGGAGCGACAGCGGCGGAAAGTAGGCTCATGGCAGCGGCGTCCAGGACGGACCGGCGGCTGGGCTGGCGGCAAGAGTTGATCACGGGCTCACTGTCGTAGTGAAATCACCGGTAGGCCCTATCCGGTACGGCCAGCCGGCGCATTACCGCCATCCTTTGTTGTGGTTCGCGGCGTGTCGCTTTGCCGCGGCCCATGGTTCTGGAACGGCCGAGGGCGAGCACTGCGAGGGGGGCGACCTGTTGGGCTGCAGAGGCGAACGCGACCAGGTGCCCGCGGCCCCGACGGGCGGACTGACGTAAAGCGTGTTGCAGAAGGCTTCGGTTTGGGTATTTCGCCTGTATGGGTGGGGTGTTGAGGGCTGAGCCGTTGTGGGTGGAGACGTTCACCGGGC
>NZ_JBEXNN010000121.1:0-1364 GCF_040611115.1 Streptomyces sp. NPDC003038 | reverse complement strand
GGCCTCCGCCAGATCCAGTACCGCAGCGACGTCATCGACGGATGCCTCACCGCGACCGGCCTCACACTCACGACACCACGCCTACAACCTCAGTAACGCTCGGTATGTCCTGCTGGACGGGACCCTCGCCGAGTGCGACCGGACGGGCGACGGGCGAGCGGACTACTCGGGCAAGCACCGTCGCATGGGGTGACCCTGGTCACATGGGGTGACCCTGCAGGTCATCACCGCGCCGGACGGAACACTGGTGGTCGTCACCGCCCCTGATGGCACCCTGGTATGGCTTGTCCGCCTTGCGGCGTGACTCATCACAGCTTCGCCCCGCGGTGACTCCCTCCAGGCCGACGCCGACCACAATCGTCCGCCCATCTGGGCGGCGACGAGAGCATTCACTGCGCAGGGGCGTAGTCGTTCACCGTTCCGATGAGGCCTGGGTAGAGGATATGGTTGGACTATCGGCACCGCTCACCACGCACAACGTTGTAAGGGATTCTTTAAGGAGCTCACACCTGAGGATGCTGATGACGACAGACCGGAATGACTGCGCAAAGCACTCTTCCACCCCCGCAGGGAGATCTGCCGTATGACACATGTCCTGCACCTGTGTGGCCAAGGTAATCAAGTGCCCCAGTGCGCCATCTAGATCCGCGTGTGCCCTATGTAATGCCAGGACGTTTCTCTGCGCCTCCAGCGATGCTGTCATTTCGCCTTGATGGATGAAGGCCACGAGCCACCTCTCTTTGCCCGTTCAGTGCAGCATTTTCAACTTGATCTTCAGGCGAGAAACGCATGACACTCTGACCTGCGAAGACTTTGGGTGAGCGTCACTCGATCGGTGGACAAGTCGAAAGGGCTCAGTGATCCGCGCTCGTCTGAAGTCCGCATTGAACAAGCTTAGTGGGCCATCGGAGCCGCACCAGGCCGTCGCCTGAAGGTGCCGTACCCCTCTCTCTGGAGTCCAGGGTGAACGAACTGCGCATGGATCACAGAGCGCCTCTGGCCATTACACCGGCTCCGGCGTCTTTGAACCGCGCCCACCAGGGCGACGGCGCCCGTTTCCCTAGTACCGGCTCGGCACCGGAGACTCCGCAATTATCAGCAATACAACCGATAATACGCCAGAGCTCGGGGTGAACGCGTTCTACTTTCTCAAGATATTCCGGCGAGCGTGAGGCCATACCAACCGCATCACCCAAGCTGGTCGCCGCGGTACACATTGAGCTTGTTCAGGTTGGCCGCTGATCGGGTGATGGCGGGGTGGCGTAACACTGGCGTAACAGGCGAGGCCCTCGGGCTGTTGAGCGGGATGTCTGACGTCCGTAGCTCTTCAACACGGGGGCCTCGTTGGTTCCTTATCCTGCCGT
>NZ_JBEXNN010000120.1:0-1370 GCF_040611115.1 Streptomyces sp. NPDC003038 | reverse complement strand
TCTTCGAAGACGAGCCAGGCCCCGAGCGCCGCCGCGGTGGTTCCACGTGCTGCCACACGTCCTTCACCCAGCCGGCCACGGCTGTCTCGCCCCCTCGACGGCGTGACGGGCCGGAACCTGGTGACTCCAGCCGTGCCGCCGCAGCATCTGGGAGATACCCGACAGTGTCATGCTCTTGTAGAATCGTCGGCCGATCAGGGTCTTGATCCTGGCCAGCGTCCATCGCTGGTCTGGCCACCCGCGAGCGACCGGCCCTTTGGCCAACTCGTCCTCGAGCACGGCGAACAGCACATCGCTCAGCTTCGGCCGGGACGCCGGGCCGCGGGAGCGCACCGCGTCCTGACCAGCCTCTCGCCAGGCCCGCCGCCACCGCTGAACCGACCGAACGCTGACCCGTAACTCCTTCGCGATCTCGGTACTGCCCCGCCCATCGGCGAACATCCCGACCGCTTCCATCCGGACCCGCTCACGGAACGCTTGCCTCTCCGCGGTCAGACCCCAACCCTGCGGATACCTCATACCTCCGGCATACCGCGACGATCATCACCTGTCAGCACCTACGACAACCCGCCTTCAAGGTCAGTAGTCGATCTCAGGGCCGCGGTCAGTCCCGGCGCCATTGCCGCCAGGTGGGCCACGACGGCGTGGACATGGGCGTGCGCGGTCCCCAGGCTGATGCCGAATCCCGCGGCGATCTGTCTCAGGGTGTCGTTCTTGCGCAAGTACACCAGTGCGACCAGTGCGCGCTGGGGCGGCGACAGCTTGCACCGTCGGTCACCCTCGAGGGTGACGAAAGGGGGCGAACTCACAGGTCCGAGCCCCGTGGACAGGGGCAAGCCGGGCTCCAAGATGCACGTCCTGTCGGACGCGAACGGGCTGCCCCTCCTCGTCGGCGTCAGCGCTGCCAACACCCACGACAGCCTCGCCCTGAAGCCCATGGTGCTCGGTCACCAAACGAGACACGACCCCCACCGCGGCCGCCACTTCAAGCCCCAACGCCTCCACGCCGACAAAGCATACGACGTTCCCCACCTGCGGAAATGGTTACGCGGCAAACGGATCGGGGTCCGTATTGCACGCAAGGGCGTCGAGTCCTCTGAACGACTCGGACGACGCCGGTGGGTGATCGAACGGACCATGTCCTGGCTGGCCGGCTACCGCCGGCTCAACCACCGCTACGAACGCCACCCCCGCAACTACCTGGCCTTTCTCGGTCTCGCTGCAGCCACCTGCTGCTACAAGCGCCTCGTCCGCCTCACCACATAGGACACGGTCTAAAGCGTGTTGCAGAAGGCTTCGGTTTGGGTATTTCGCCTGTATGGGTGGGGTGTTGAGGGCTGAGCCGTTGTGGGTGGAGACGTTCACCGGGC
>NZ_JBEXNN010000119.1:0-1381 GCF_040611115.1 Streptomyces sp. NPDC003038 | reverse complement strand
GGGGGGGTGCCCCTATGGGTTTGGTCAAGCTGTTGGGGCGGGTTGGGGTTCGTAGAAAGTGCCGTCGCGGAGCATCGCGAAGAGCACGTCGGCTCGTCGTCTGGCCAGGCAGAGGAGGGCTTGGGTGTGGTGCTTGCCCTGGTTGATCTTCTTTTCGTAGTAGGCCCGGGAGGCCGGGTCGGCCAGGGCTGCGAACGCGGACAGGAAGAAGGCACGTTTGAGCTGCTTGTTTCCTCGCCGGGACGGTTGCTCACCGCGGATCGACGAGCCCGAACTCCGAGTCGCGGGGGCGAGACCGGCATAGGCGGCGAGGTGGGCGGCGGACGGGAACCTGCTGCCGTCGCCGACGTCGATGAGGATCCTCGCTCCGGTCCTGACGCCGATCCCCGGCATCAAGGTCAGGACCTTCGAAAGAGGGTGGGCCTCCAGCAGTTCCTCGATGCGACCGGCCAGCATTTTGCGCTGGTCAAGGACAGAAGCGAGGGAACCGGCCAGCGTCGGGACGATCAACGCTGCCGCGTCCGTGCCGGGAACGACCACGGTCTGCTCGTCCAGCGCGGTGAAGATGTCCTCAACAAGCCGCTCGGCCATCCGCGGCGCCTTCGGCCGCAACAGGCTGATCAAGCGACGTCGTCCGGCCTTGCGGATCTGGGCTGGCGAGCCGAATCGCCCCAGTAGTTCCAGGACGGCCGGATGCTGGACGCGGGGACCCAGAACTCGCTCCAGGTGCGGGTGGATCTGCGTCAGCAGGCCGCGGAGCCGATTGCTGATCCGCGTTGCCTCGCCGGCCAGGTCGTCGTCGAACCCGACGAGCATCTCCAGCTCCGCTATCGTCTCGTCCTCGAGCTCGACCGTGCGCAAGGTGTGCGGCATGACGCGGGCCGCGTCGGCAATGACGAACGCGTCGCGGGCGTCGGTCTTGGCCTCGCCGGGATAGAGATCGGCGATCCGCCGCATCGTCAGCCCGGGCAGATAGGCGACGGGGCAGCCCATGTCCCGGGCCACCGCCAGCGGCAGAGCCCCGATGGAGGCGGGCTGGTCGACCACGACGAGCACGGTCCCGTGCTTGGCCTGCAGCTTGGCGAACACTTCCCGGAGCTTCGGCTCGCTGTTGGGCAGCCGCTTGTCGAACGCCTTCTTCCCGGCCGGCGTGACAGCGGTGGCGTGGTGTTCGCCCTTGCCGACGTCCAGGCCGAGGAAGGCGCCGATCTCGCTGAGGTCGATCACGTGCGTCCTCCGGTCGTTCCTGCCCGGCCGTCCCACGGCGCCGATCGCCACATCCACATTACGAAGAGCCTCCCGACCTGCGAAGAAGCCGGTGGTCATGCCCCTAATCAGCGGTCTGTCGATGCCTCCGGAGCTGGTGACACCACCCCCCCCC
>NZ_JBEXNN010000118.1:0-1400 GCF_040611115.1 Streptomyces sp. NPDC003038 | reverse complement strand
ACACCGCGTTCGGTCATCAGCTCCTCGACTTCGCGGTAGCTGAGGAGGAAGCGGAAGTACAGCCACACGCAGTGCGAGATGACCTCCACCGGGTAGAACAAGACGCCGCAGGGGGCAGGGGCTGCCGACCACAGCCCGGGGGCGTCGCCGGTGGGGAGACGCCCCCGGAGGGCGGGCAGGGGGTACTCCCCAGAGCGCTCTGGATAACTGCCCTCGTCCGCACACTCCCTGTCGGCGCGGCTGCCTGTAAGTCTAGCGAGCCCGAGCCCAGGTGAGCTGTGGTTCGTTGGTCGACTGTGAAAAAATATGCAGGCTAGTACTGCAACGGTGCTTGCCTTGACGGTTGGGCAGTTTCTGGTGGTGTGTGGCCGCGTCGTTTGTAGTGGCTGACGCGGGCTTGGTGTTGTCGTCTGCGCCGCCAGTGCGACCAGTGCAGGACGTGGTCGATGCTTGGGCGGGCCCGGGTGAGGCGGCCGATCAGGCGCCGGAGTTCGGGGAGGGTGAGGGGTATGAGCTGGGAGGATCCGTTTCTGCTTTCCCAGTGTCGAGTTCGCGGGCCCGCAGGACGGTGAGGCAGGCGTGTGCGGCCATGGCGAGGGTCATGTGGGGTGCCAGCCGTCGTAGCGGCGGACCTGGTAGTCGTCCAGGCCGCACTCCTGCTTTGCGGTCTGGAAGCATTCCTCGACCGCCCACCGGGCGCCGGCGATGCGGATCAGCTCGTCGAGGGTGGTTTCGGCCGGGTATTAGGCGATGTAATAGGAGATCTCCTCGGGCCTGCGGACACTTCGGCGGGCGATCACCCAGTGCCGGCGGTCCTCGCGGTGCCAGGGCCGGACCTCGACCCTGGCCCAGTCGTAGACCCGCGGGCCGTGGGCACCATGGCCGCAGGAACGGCGCTTCCACTTCTGCCGGGGCAGGGCGGGGAACAGGTCCTGGACGGGGTGGTCGATGGCCCAGCGGGTGACGACGGTGTCGTGCCGGGTGGTGGCCATGACATGGAAGACATCCGCCCGCTCCAGCTCGGTCCGCCAGCCTCCCCGGCGGCGTAGGTACTGGCGGCAGGGCCCGTTGCTGTAGGCCTGGCCGGCCGCGACACTGTCCGGCTTGTTGCGGGGCCTGCTCGGATCCAGTTTCGGGACGCGGATTTTCTCCAGGACAGGCTTGAACTGGGTGCAGTCTGCCCACCTGACGGGAAAACTCCACGGTCAGGTGGGCATGGCGAGGTAGCCCCCGGGTCTGGTGGTTCCGGGGGCTGTTGGTCGTGTCGGCGGTGGTGTGTCAGACGCCTCCCGTGGTGAGGGCCACGTCGTGGCCGAGGTCGCGGTAGCGGGCGGCGGGGTCGCTCAGGAGGTGCCAGGCGGCCACGAGGATGGAGCGGGCGACGGCGACCAGGGCCTTGA
>NZ_JBEXNN010000117.1:0-1415 GCF_040611115.1 Streptomyces sp. NPDC003038 | reverse complement strand
TCAAGGTGTTGTTTCCCGTTCTGAGGCTCGTTGCTGTGGTATGCGCATCCCGGACGAGGCTCGTAACCAACTCTCTGTGAAGTTCGCGGTGTTGTTCCCGCATTTGGACGAGCGGCAGCGTCGACTGCTGATGGCCGCCGAAGCCCGTGTCCTGGGGCACGGCGGCGTTCGGGCCGTCGCACTGGCGGCCGCGGTGAGCGAGACGACGGTCCGCAAGGGCGTGTTCGAGCTGGAGGCCGGGGAGGAGCCCCTGGGCCGGGTGCGGCGTCCGGGCGGGGGCCGCAAGCGGGTCGCGGAAGTCGATCCGGGGCTGCGGCCGGCTCTGCTGTCGCTGGTCGAGCCGGATGTGCGGGGTGATCCGATGTCACCGCTGCGATGGACGGTGAAGTCGACCCGTGTACTTGCGAGGGAACTGACCCGGGCCGGGTATCGGGTCAGCGCGGACACCGCTGCCGATCTGCTGCGGGAGGAAGGCTTCAGCCTGCAGGCCAACGCCAAGACACTCGAGGGCAGCCAGCACGTCGACCGGGACGAGCAGTTCCGCTACCTCAACGAGCAAGCCCGCGAGCACCGGGACGCCAGCCAGCCGGTCATCAGCGTGGACACCAAGAAGAAGGAACTCGTCGGCGAGTTCAAGAACCACGGCCGCCAGTGGCGCCCGGCCGGTGATCCGGTGCCGGTGAACATGCACGACTTCGCCGACCCGAACCTGGGCAAGGCGATCCCGTACGGGGTCTACGACCTGGCTGCGAACACCGGCTGGGTCAACGTCGGCACCGATCACGACACCGCGGCATTCGCGGTGGAATCGATCCGCCGCTGGTGGCACGGCCAGGGCCACGCTGCCTACCCGCAGGCGACACGGCTGCTGGTCACCGCCGACGCGGGCGGCTCCAACGGCTACCGCACCCGGGCCTGGAAACTTGAACTCGCCCGCCTCGCCGCCGAGACGGGCCTGACCATCACCGTCTGCCATCTGCCGCCGGGCACATCGAAGTGGAACAAGATCGAGCACCGCCTCTTCTCCCACATCACCATGAACTGGCGCGGCCGCCCGCTGACCAGCCACGAAGTCATCGTCCAGTCCATCGCCGCGACCACCACCCGCACGGGACTGCGCGTCATGGCCGAGCTGGACACCAATGCCTACCCGACCGGAGTCACGATCGGTGATGCGGAGATGGCGGCTCTGCCACTGACCCGGCACGCCTTCCACGGCGACTGGAACTACGTCCTGCACCCCCATCCGGCCCCAGCCATCCCGGCACCCCGGACTCCGGAACCTTGCGAGCCGGAATGGACACCGGCCCTGCTGTCCGCCCCAGCGCTGACCGGGATGTCCCCGGACCAGCTGCACGACCTGGTCCAGACTCTGGCACCGGACGGGGACACCCGGCGCGGCCGCCCGCCCCACC
>NZ_JBEXNN010000116.1:0-1556 GCF_040611115.1 Streptomyces sp. NPDC003038 | reverse complement strand
CGGCAGGATAAGGAACCAACGAGGCCCCCGTGTTGAAGAGCTACGGACGTCAGACATCCCGCTCAACAGCCCGAGGGCCTCGCCTGTTACGCCACTGTTACGCCACCCCGCCATCACCCGATCAGCGGCCAACCTGAACAAGCTCACTCACGGCGTGTCACAACTCCAGGTCAGGACGGGCCCGACCAGCACCCAGCAAGACCATCACTTACACAAGGAAGTGAACACCCTCCGGGTAGGACACACCAGACGTCGTACCCGGACACGGACCACGACCAAGAGCCCGCATCCTGATCGAGTCGGCGACGGCAGCACAAGACGTTCAGTCAGCAGCTTTCAAAACAAAACGAGGAGGCTCAAGGGGTAGCAGAAGCAACCCCAGGCACCTCAGTTACAACACGGGAATGCTTCTCCTCGGGTAGACCGGGCAGCGCAGATCCGCCGGGCAGACTGTCGATGAGACTAGCGACCCATGCGTCGATGGCTGAACGCAGGACTTTTGTTTCGGTCTCAAGCGCTGTGCCCGGGCTAGTCATCGCGGCCCGAATGAGCGCCTGCAGAGCCGTGGAGAACTCCGGCACCCCTGTGTCCTGCACCGTGCGCGATGGGGAGTGGTCGGCATAAGCAATAGGCGCGGACACAAAGAATGCCGTGCTGGCGAGCGCGAGGGTGCCAGCAGTTTTGGCGATATGGCGGTTCAAATAGCTCACAGCTACCTCCGTCGGGAATAGGGACACGAGTGTTGGTGGACTGGCCGGTCGGACATGGGTCAGTGGCCCTGCCACAACAGCCACGCTAATGGCGCTCCGGGCCTAATGACGGTTCGGATAGGCTGGCTGGGTTACTACTCGACGCTCATCGGCCACGGTCATGTCCCTTGTGGTGGTGTAGCTCGCCAGTCGTGAGCAGGACGTCGGTGCCGTGGCGCGGGCGTCGGGGATCTATGCAAGACCGTCGTTCAGCGCCGCGATGTGATCCGCGGCGGCATTGGAATCGGCGTTCCCCGACGGAGGGCGCCCGGATATGCCGACGGGTTGGACGAGGTTGGTGATGCGGGTGTGGAGCAGGGCAGCTTGCGCAGGGGTCGCCATGTTTGGGGGCAGCCATGGTCTGCTAGACGAGTGCGCGGATCTTGGCGTGTGAGTGGTTGCCGTTCTGCATCTCCGGGAGCAGCCGGAGGAGCCCAGGCCTGGTGTCCCGCGGAAGATCACCGATGCCGATGTGGAGCGGGTGATCGCCAGGACGCTTGAGGAGAAGCCGAGGCACGCGACCCACTGAGCCTTTTCAACTTGAGCTTCAGAACGTCCGCCTGAACGACTGTGACCAGGAATTGGAGCCTCCCGTCACCCGATCGGTGGGTGAGTTGAAAATGCTCACTGATCGACGCGGCCAGGACTATGAATCAGCCCTGGTCACGTCACCACCAGCCCTCTCACTTTTCAGCGGCGTACTTATTATTTACTGGGCCTGGACTTCCCACACGCGGTCCAGGCAGCGAAGATCCTGCGGCACCGCACCGACATCAAAACCGGCACGGTCACCCGGCAGACTGTCTA
>NZ_JBEXNN010000115.1:0-1575 GCF_040611115.1 Streptomyces sp. NPDC003038 | reverse complement strand
CGGCTCCTGACGGCCAGCCGTGGCCGACGTCGCACACTTCCTGACCTGGGATTTCACGGAACTCCGGTCAGAGCCAAAATCCGAGATCGGCATCAGCCTCGCCGTATCTGTTTGTTCGTCAGCTCGGCGAACCATCGCTCCACAAGGTTGAGCCAGGACGATCCGGTCGGTGTGAAGTGCAGATGGAACCGCGGGTGGGCCAGTAGCCAGGTCTTGATGGCCGGGGTCTTGTGGGTGGCGTAGTTGTCCAGCACGAGGTGGACGTCGAGGCCGTCCGGCACTTCCCGGTCGAGCTTGACGAGGAACTTCTTGAACTCCTCGGCGCGGTGGCGGCGATGCAGGGAGCGATGACCTTGCCGGTGGCGACCTCCAGGGCGGCGAACAGGGTGGTGGTGCCAGCGCGGACATAGTCGTGCGTGACGCGTTGCGGCACTCCGGGCATCATCGACAGTACCGGCTGCGAGCGGTCGAGGGCCTGGATCTGCGACTTCTCGTCCACGCAGAAGACCAGAGCCCGCTCGGGCGGGTCGAGATAGAGGCCGACGACATCGTGGACCTTGTCGACGAAGTACGGGTCTGTCGACAGCTTGAACGTCTCCGACCGGTGCGGCTGCAGGCCGAACGCCCGCCAGACCCGCGACACCGTCGACTGCGACAGGCCCGTCTGCCTCGCCATCGATCGCGTCAACCAGTGCGTCGCGTCCTTCGGGGCAGACTCCAGCGTCCTGGTGACCAGCGCGGCCACCTGCTCGTCGGTCACCGTCCGGGGACCGCCCGAGCGGGGCATGTCTACGACTCGCTGATTGTCCTGGATGGGGTTATCCGGGCAGATTCCTGTCTCACCAGCGATTCCGTATCGTGGAGACCGAGGATCAGATTCACTCGATCGACCGAGCTGTCTCGGACCGGAGATGGGTTCGATGACCGAGCTGACCGACGCGACGAAGACGCCGGGAAGCCTCCTCAGGCTTCGAGGATCTGTTCAGCCGGGTAGTCGACGGTGACCAGGTCGACTTCGTACGGCTCTTGGAAGACTCGGACCCCCTGGTCTGGGTCGCGTATGACCGCGGTAATCCGCTCGGAACCCTCACGGGGCGATGGATGCCGAGGGTGTTTCGTGGCGGCTGTCGACCAACCACGAGCATCACTAGACCTCGGCGATGCTGTACGGGCCCAGCGTCGGTCGGCCTCATGGCCGCGTCAGCAGGCCCAAGGTCGCCAAGTGGGCCCGCCAGATTCTTTCCGACGCATCCCTGATCGCGGTTGATGCCGAGACCACCGGTATTGGACCACCCTGGGGTGCAGATCGCGGCCGGGGACCACACCGGAAAGACACTGGTCAACGAGCTGATAAATCCGCTAGCCGAGATCGAACCGGGGGCGGTCGCGGTTCATAGGATCACCCCGGACACGTCCAGAACGCCCCGACCTTCAGTCACTGAGCTTGTTCAGGTTGGTCACTGATCGGGTGTTGGCGGGGTGGCGTAACAGGCGAGGCCCTCGGGCTGTTGAGCGGGATGTCTGACGTCCGTAGCTCTTCAACACGGGGGCCTCGTTGGTTCCTTATCCTGCCGT
>NZ_JBEXNN010000114.1:0-1591 GCF_040611115.1 Streptomyces sp. NPDC003038 | reverse complement strand
ATGAAAAGGTGGCCGGTTGACGCACGCTTGTTTGCCCGTGAAATTTTCCGGCGTTCGTGCAGGATGACCACCTCGCGGCTGCGCACTGTTACCCCCCGCGCGGAGGTCTTAAGGCGGATGCAGCCGGCGATGATCCGGTAACGGCCGCAGTGGCCAAATCCTGAGGTTTGGTAGTGGAAGGAGACGAGACAGTGGTCAGTCGCCCCGGCGCATCGCATCCCCGCGACGGATCCGGCACCCGTTGGAATGGACAGCAGAGCGGAAGGAGGAGTCTGACCAAGCGCGGCCGCATCAGGCTGGGGGCGGCTGGAATTTTCGCCGTTTTCCTTCTGGCCGCCGGAGGTGTCGTAGCTTGGCTGTACCAGCATTTGGACAGCAACATTAACGCTTCCTACGTTGATGACAAGCTTGGCGGCGGACGCCCGGTCAGCCTCAGCCCCGGGGCCACGAACATCCTGCTGGTCGGATCCGACAGCAGAGGGGACGTTAAGGGCAAATATGGCAAGGTCCTAAGCACCGTGCGGTCCGACACGCTGATGGTCCTCCACATCTCCGCTACCCGGAAATGGGCTGCCGTGGTCTCCCTTCCGCGCGACTCCTGGGTCCGGATACCCGCCTGTGACCGTGGAGACGGCACCCGCTCCATTCCTCGTCACTTCAAAATCAACTCTGCCTATTCCATCGGGGGCGCAGACGGTAACGTCGGTGGAGCGGCAGCCTGCACGATCAAGACTGTGGAGCACAACACCGGTCTGCGCATCGACCACTTCGTTATTATCGACTTCCACGGTTTCGAGGATGTGGTCAACGCCGTCGGCGGCATCGAGATCTGTCCCAAGCATGCCATTCACGACAACAAGGCCCATCTGGACCTCGAAGCTGGTTGCCAGGTCGTCAGGGGCGAGCGGGCTCTCGGCTACGTCCGCACCCGCTACTCCGTCGGCGATGGCTCCGACATCGGCCGCCTCGGACGCCAGCAGGAATTCATGCGGGCCCTGGCAGCCAAGGCTCAGACGAAACTGACCAGCCCCAGCGACATTTATGGCTTCCTCGATGCTGCCACCAAGTCCATCACCACCGACAAGGCCCTGGCGGGCATCCGGCCCCTGTACAGCCTCCTGTCCACACTTCAAGACATTCCCAAAGAGCGCCTCACCTTCCTCACCGTCCCCCACTACCCGCGCGAAGTCGACATCGCCACCGACAAAGCCAACATCTCCTGGCAGTATCCGCAGGCGCGGACGCTTTTCACCTCCCTCGTGAATGACCAGGAGATCACTGAGGAACAGCTCGCCACCGACACCCCCATCACGGCAGGTTCCATCAAGGTCGTGGTCCTGAATGGCAGCGGCACACCCGGCAAGGCAGCCATGGTCGCGGCTGAACTCCGCGCTGCTGGTTACTCCGTCGCTGCGACCGGCACCATCCCGCAGAAGGTCCCGCGCACCACCGTGACTCACCCGCCGGGCCTTGAGGCCCACGCGGAAGCCTTCGTCGCCCGCCTCAGAACAGCCACCGGCACCCGGTCCGATGCGGACGCCGCGCCGACAGTCGTCACCCTGACGGTCGGCGCCGACTACACCGGTCTCTT
>NZ_JBEXNN010000113.1:0-1593 GCF_040611115.1 Streptomyces sp. NPDC003038 | reverse complement strand
AACCTCCTACGCCCCCTTCACACACCCACTGGACCTCCCCGACCTGGCCTGACCAGCAACCCAACATGATCATCTGGACTTTGAATCAGCCCTGCCTGTCGAACGGGCCATCGCCCGCCTCAAGGCCTGGCGCATCTTCCGCAAAGCCCGCGTCAGCCCCAACACATTCACGTTAATCGTCAAGGCCGTCCTCACCCTGTAGAAGCGACACTGAAGAAGCTCACTGGCTTCGGCCGCTTCCCCTCCCGCCACTTCCTGGTCAACGCTACAAGCTTGGGCCGCGGCCGCCGCATAACCTCGAGACTCAAGACGAAAGATGCTCAGTGGGCTGCTTCGTAGGCCTCGCGAAGTTTCTTCGGCACTCGCCCGCGGTCATTGACCGCAAGGTGGTTTTTCTTTGCCCAGGTTCGGATCTCGGCAGTGTCATTAGATCTCCCACCGGTGCGGGGCTTCGCAGCCTTTCCATGGCCTCGACCTGTCCTCCGCCCCCCGCGCATGAAGGGGGCAACCGCTTCGAGCAGCTTGTCATAGCTGTCCGGAGTGAGGTCCATCTCGTATGCGACACCGTCGAGCACGAGGGTGTGGGTCGAGGCCTCGTGGGACTCTTCCCCAGTCAGGTCGTCGGTGTAGATGGTAACAATTTTCTGAGCCATGAAGAGATTGTAGTTCGTAGTAGCAGTTATCGGAACATGAACGAGATCACACTATCGACTGCTCCCTGCGGAAATTTTCCGGAAAATCTGCCGCATGTAGTGCAATAGTGACTATAAAGATGGAGGTCTATCATATAGCGCGCTTCTCCAGCATTGCTCTCCGGGACTGTAAATCGTTCGGTGTAACTCCCGATCAAGGAAGATGCATCGATGACCAGTGAGAACGTGGCCGAGGCCGACACCGTCGAGAAGCCTGGGCCGCAGCCTGTGAAGGCAGTGGACGACCGGCTGATCGACGAGCTGGTGGGCCGGGCTCAGGCCGAGGGCCTGCAGCTGACCGGTGAGGGCGGGCTGCGCAGCAGCTGACGAAGCGGCTGCTGGAGTCCGCCCTGGAGGGCGAGATCACCGACCACCTCGGTTATGACAAGCACGAGCCGGCCGGGAAGAACGGTGGGAACAGCCGTAACGGGACCCGGGGCAAGACCGTGCTGACGGACGTCGGTCCGGTGGAGATATCCGTGCCCCGGGACCGTGACGGCTCGTTCGAGCCGAAGATCGTCCGCAAGCGGCAGAAGCGTCTGTCCGGCGTCGACGAGATGGTGATCTCATTGTCCGCGAAGGGCCTGACGACCGGTGAGGTCCAGGCCCATCTGGCCGAGGTCTATGGCGCCGAGGTCTCCCGCCAGACCATCTCCACGATCACCGACAAGGTCATGGAGGGCATGGCCGAGTGGCAGAACCGGCCCCTCGACGCCGTCTATCCCGTGATCTTCATTGACGCTATCCACGTGAAGATCCGCGACGGCGCGGTGGCGAACCGGCCCATCTACGTGGCTCTGGCCGTTACTGCGGAGGGCCGGCGGGACATCCTGGGCCTGTGGGCCGGCGACGGCGGCGAGGGCGCCAAGCACTGGATGCACATCCTCACCGAGATCAAGAA
>NZ_JBEXNN010000112.1:0-1606 GCF_040611115.1 Streptomyces sp. NPDC003038 | reverse complement strand
GGCGCATCTTCCGCCACGCTCGCTGCAGCCCCGATCGACTCGCGTCAGCCGCCAAGGCGGTCCTCACCCTGGAGAGGCAACGCTGAAAAGGCTCAGTGAATGAGCTTGTTCAACTTGAGCTTCAGGGAAGCGCTTGAGGCACCTGTGACCCGCGTATCTACGGGAGTCGTGTCACCCGATCGGTGGCCACACTGAACAAGCTCAATCATCGGGCCGTCCATGGTGAAAGTGTACGCCCTCGCCATCCCGACCTTCACCACTGAAGTGCCGACTCCCCGCTGGTCACGCCAAAGACCTTTGTAGCACTGTCATTGGCCTCTGCTCGGCGAGCCCAGCCAGCCTCTTCTGCTCGTCCTGGCCGTCGTTGCAGCATCGTCCACACAACAGGCGCCGTATCCTCGGCTGCGTGGGCAGGGGGATGTTGTACGGGCGGCGGTCGTCCTGTTGAAGGCGGAGGTCATAGCGGCACCGGCCGCACATTAGACCCATCGCTGAGGCTTGGTTGTCCGTCCAGCTCGGCCAATCGCAGGCAAGGGCAAGCCTCATGTTTGCACAGCCCTCAGGGCGCGGCTCAAGGTAGACGAAAGAGAAGCCCCCGACCTCTGCGCGAACCTCGTGGATCTGCCGCTGGAGCGAGGGCATCCACTGGACCAGTCGTCCCAAGTTCTCGGCGAGGATGCGGATTTCCTCACCCCGGCGCACACGTCCGGCCCTGATGGCCAGCGGCGGCCGATAGGCGGCCACGACCTGATGAGGGACGTTAAGTAGGGCCAGATCTTTGGCGACTTCCGCAGCGCTGGCTCTCCCATCCCCGCAGTTGGCCTCCCGCCAAATCCCCAACCCATCACCTCCCAGAACCCCAGATGTACTGACCGTTCTGACCACGCGCCGCTGCGCGGTCCGGACTGTTGGGGACACCACTTCTACCATTACTCATCCCATATGGTTGCGGTCGACGCCGGTCGGGGAGCGTGCCGGTCGAATCTTGCATCGGTGTTCCGATCGTGGGCCCGGCTCGGAGCTTGCCTACGAATATGCCGTCAAAGCTATCGGGCGGATCCTCCACCTACGGTGATTTCCGATGCGGGTCGACACAAAACTCCCGGCATTTTCGGGCTCAGTCGCTGATCTTGTGATCGGGGGGGTCAGGATCTGTGCAGGATGCGAATGCGGAGGAGATGCAATGCCCCTGCACTGCCGGATGGTCTCGTAGGAGACGATCACACCGCGTTCGGTCATCAGCTCCTCGACTTCGCGGTAGCTGAGGGCGAAGCGGAAGTGCAGCCACACGCAGTGCGAGATGACCTCCACCGGGTACCGGTGATTCTTGTACGACGCCGGCACATCCGACACAACCGGCTCCTCTCCCGAACACCCCCAACCCCAAGATCATCCCACCCCAGCCAACGACCTGACAGTGCCCATGTCACAACGTTAAGCGTGCGTGTGACTGCTCCAGGTCTCCCGCACCACCTCCTGCGCCCGCCGCAGCAACATCCCCGGCCCTTGAACCGTTCCGGGTTCGGTAGAGACTTGATTCCGTGAAAGGATCGAGTAATGGCACGCCCTTCCTCCTATCCCCTTGAGCTGCGCAAACGAGCGGTCG
>NZ_JBEXNN010000111.1:0-1670 GCF_040611115.1 Streptomyces sp. NPDC003038 | reverse complement strand
TCCAGGCCTTCGACATCGCCTTCGACGGACGCCTCACCAACAACCGAATCTGACCCACGAGACCACCCCAGTTACACCGAAAACTTTACAGACCCACCAGCAACCCAACATGATCATCTGGACTTTGAATCAGCCCTGGGGCATGGGCGGGGTGATCTGACTGATGCCGAGTGGGAACGGCCTCGACCGTTCCTGCCGGTCAGCAACAGGCGTTGCGGTCGGTGGCGGAATCACCGGCAGGCGATCGACAGGATTATGCATCGGATTCGGACCGGGGTTCAGTGGCGTGACCTGCCCGAACGGTTCGGGCCGTCGAAGACCGTCTATGAACGGCACCGGCTGTGGTCGGCCGACGAGACATGGGAGCGTCTGCTCTCCAGCAGGTCCAGGCCGCGGCGGATGCGGCGGGTGAGATCGACGGGGAGGTCTCGGTCGACTCAACCACCGTTCGTGCGCATCAGCATGCGGCGGATGCCCGCACCGACCCGCCGCCAACTCCCACGTCGAAGGGGGCCGAGCCAACAGAACGTCAGGACGAAACCGCGTGGAAGAGCCTGCATGCCCGCCTGGTGGAGGTGGTGCGGGAGGCGAGGGCCTGGGCCGCTCGCGCGGCGGGTTCACCACCAAGCTCCACCTGAGTGCGGACGGCCGCTGCCGCCCACTGTCCCTGGTCGCCACACCAGGTCAGTCCTTCTGGTCCCTGTCGGGGAACGCCTTGTCGGCGTGAAAACATGATCGCGGCGCCCGTCCACCGACTCCGGTAGCTCGTTGGGGCTCCAAGCCCGCAGGTCAGTCTGGTGCAGGGGCCGCCGCGGGGCCTTGCCTTGTTGCCGTAGAGCACGCCGGTCAGATTTCGTCTTCCCCGGGGCCCCTTTTCGGGCGGGCGCCGTCTGGACGGACAGGTTGACGGAAGGGAAGGGAAGGGCATGGCTGTGGCGCAAGGGGACGCCGAGGAGAGCGAGCAGGGCCCGGAGCTGGTGGAGAGGGTCGCGGCGATCGACATCGCGAAGGCGTCCGGGATGGTGTGTACCCGGGTGCCGCACGAGGAAAAGCCCGGCCGCCGGGTGCAGCGGGTGCAGCGGGTGTGGCACGTGGCCGCGACGTCCGGCGCGGTCCTGGACCTCGCGGACCACCTGGTGTGCCAGGGCGTCACCCGGGTGGTGATTGAGGCGACCTCGACGTACTGGAAGCCGTTCTTCTTCCTCTTGGAAGCCCGCGGTCTCGACTGCTGGCTGGTCAACGCCCGTGACGTGAAGAATGTCCCGGGCCGGCCGAAGACCGACAAGCTGGATTCTGTGTGGCTGGCCAAGCTCGCCGAACGGGGCATGCTCCGCGCTTCGTTTGTGCCGCCGAAACCGGTCCGTGAGCTGCGGGACCTGACCCGCTCCCGCGCGGTCCTCACCCATGAGCGCACCCGTCACAAGTAGCGGGCGGAGAAGCTGCTGGAGGACGCACAGATCAAGTTGTCCTCGGTGATCTCGGACATCTTCGGGGACTCCGGCCGTGCGATGCTCGAAGCGCTGATCGCCGGTGAGCGCAGTCCCAGGGCCCTCGCGGGCCTGGCACACGGCACCATCAAGGCCTCTCCCGCCGCGTTGGAAGAGGCCCTGGCCGACGGGTTCGAGGAACACCACGCGTTCATGCTGCGGATGCTGCTGGACACCGTCGAC
>NZ_JBEXNN010000110.1:0-1675 GCF_040611115.1 Streptomyces sp. NPDC003038 | reverse complement strand
AGTCCTCGGCGTCGAGCGGGTCGGCGTCCACGACAACTTCTTCGACCTCGGCGGCGACTCCATCCTCTCCATCCAAGTCATCTCACGCGCCCGCCGAGCACTGGGTACCAGCCTGTCACCACGGCTGCTCTTCGAGGCTCCGACGGTCGCCCAGCTCGCGGAAGCCGTGGTGCCGCAGGGGGCCCAGGAGTCCGCCGAGAACCATGGGATTCCGGTGATCCCGCGCGACGGCCTGCTGCCGATGTCCTTCGGCCAGCAGCGCCTGTGGTTCCTGGAGGACTTCAACGAGGGCAGCACCGAGTACCACTCCGCTGCCGGTCTGCGCCTGACCGGCCCGCTCGACGCAAGCGCCCTGCGCGCGGCGGTCGGCGACCTGGTGGCACGGCACGAGTCCCTGCGGACGACGTTCGACGTGGTCGGCGACCGGGGGGTGCAGATCGTCCACCCGGTCCTCGCGCCGCAGTGGCGGACGGCCGAAGCGGCGGATGAGGAGCAGCTGCGGGAGCTGGCCCAGGACGAGCTGGCCCGTCCGTACGACCTCAGGAACGGCCCGCTCGTGCGCGTTCTGCTCGTACGGCTGGCGGACGACGCGCACGTGTGCGTCCTCGGGATGCACCACATCGTGACGGACGGCTGGTCCATGGGCGTCGTGGCCCGGGAGCTGGGCGAGTTGTACGCGGCCCGCGTCACGGGCCGGCCGGCCGAACTGGCCGACGCACCCGTGCAGTACGCGGACTTCGCGGCCTGGCAGCGCGAGCGGCTGGAGGACGGCGGACTGCTGGAGCAGCAGCTCGGCTGGTGGCGTGAGCGCCTCGCGGGCATCTCGCCGCTCGAACTGCCCACCGACCGGCCCCGTCCGTCGGTGCGCTCCTCGAAGGGAGCGGTCCACGGCTTCGACCTGCCGCCGGCCACGGTCAACGGACTGAAAACCCTGGCGCACGAGCGGGGTGCGACGCTCTTCATGGCGTTGACGGCGGCCGTCAAGGCGGTCTTCGCCCGCTACACCGGGCAGCAGGACATCGCAGTCGGCACCGCCTCGGCGGGACGCGGCCACAGCGACCTGGAGCAGCTCGTCGGCTTTCTGGTCAACACGGTGGTGCTGCGCTCGCACGTCGAGCCCGGGATGAGCTACGGCGCGCTCCTGGGCCAGGTGAAGGAGACGGTCCTCGATGCCTTCGCGCACGAGGAAGTGCCGTACGAGCGCCTGGTGGAAGCGTTGCAGCCGGAGCGGGACACCAGCCGTACGCCGCTCATCCAGGCGATGGTCGTGCTCCAGAACGCACCGGGCATGCAACCGGACCTGGGTGAGGTGAGGGTCGGTGACTACCGGCTGGAGCGTGACACCGCGCTGTTCGACCTCACCATCGAGTTCGAGGAGCACGCGGGCGGTCTGCGCGCCCTGGTCGAGTACAGCACCGAGCTGTTCGACGCGTCGACGATCGCACGCTTCGGCGAGCACCTGAAGGTGCTGCTGGGCGGGATCGTCGCGGATCCGGAGCAGCCGGTGGCCGCCCTTCCGCTCCTGGCGCCGGGGGAGTTCGAGCGTGTGGTGCGTGAGTGGAACGAGACGGGTGGGGTTGGGGTTCCGGAGGGGACGGTTCACGGGCTGGTGGCCGAGCGGGCGGCTGTGATGCCGGATGCGGTGGCGGTTTCGTTTGCCGGTGGGTCTTTGACG
>NZ_JBEXNN010000109.1:0-1692 GCF_040611115.1 Streptomyces sp. NPDC003038 | reverse complement strand
CCATCGGCGTCCACCGCCAGAACGGCGCCACCAACATCGCCGCCGCCCTCCGACGAACCGCCCGCGATTACCGCCGCCCCCTGCCCGCCCTCGGCGGGACTGTAAATCGTTCGGTGTAACTCCCGATCAAGGAAGATGCATCGATGACCCGTGAGAACGTGACCCACTCCACGAAGGCGTGTGGAAGGTCCAGTGCGGCAGCATAGTACTCCAGTGAGACTTCGTGTCCTGAGCTGGTTCTTCTTTGGTAGTGGCAGTTCCGGGCGGTTGCTTGGTGTTGTCGTCGCCAGGTGGACCCTTGGGAATCGGTTGTCCGCCATCCTCGGCTCAGTCCCCTCCCCGGTGGGGCACAGGTTAAAAATCAACCTCCGGATCTGTCAGCCGGGCAGCTACCCTGGCGCGCATACCGGTCATGGACAATGAGGGATCCGTCTTGCGGCGGGTCCACTCTCTATGAGCGACCACCCTGTCAGATGGCCAGCCGTGGGTGCGGCATATCGCTGCGCAGACCCGCTCAACGGCGTCGAGCTGAGCCGCGGGGTAGGGGTCGTTGCCGTCGCCGAGGTTTTCGATTTCGAAGCTGTAGAAATGGGCATTGCCGTCCACGGCATCAGGCCCGGGTCGGTCGGACACCGGGGTGTTGCGGCGCATGGCGTCTAGGAGGCCAGCGGATCCTTTTCCGGCGTGGTTGGTGCGCCCATAGCCCACGAGGTGGACCCTCCCGTCTTTGGTAATCAGACCGATGCACAGGGGGCCGGGCAGGCCTGGCAGGCCCGTGCGGCAGATGCGGAGGCTGGCGGTCCCGGCCGTGTGATGCAGCATCACGCCGTGGACGGGGCCCCATGGGCCCTTGTGGTTGCGATTGTGGGTGTGCCAGCCGTCGTGCGCGCGGACGTGGACGCCTTCGACGAGCAGCACACGCAGAAAGACGTGGTCGGACAGGGGAACGGTCATACGTCCTCCTTGCCCTGTTGCACTTCCGGCGGGCCGTCGGCCCAGGGCGTGGTCCGGTGAGAGGCACGGCTCAGTGGCAGCCCAAGCGGCAGGAACGACGGCCGCCACCGCCGCAACGGCGGCGCGGATGACGGTGCGTCTGGACGGGCGTGATTTGTGCATGTGACCCCTCCGGCGAAGCGCGGCCCGCTGGTGGCCACGGCTGTCACGCACAGAGCCTTTTCAACTCGTCCACCGATCGAGTGACGGCTGTGTCGTATCGGGCCAGCGCAGAGTCATATCCGCTGCTCGTCTGAAGTCCGCGTTGAACAAGCTCATAATCCCAAGCCAAAGCCCGGACGACGGCTACCCAGGACCGTACGGGCTGCAAAAGAGTCTTCTTGGCGGTGTGAAGCGTGTGCATGTAAAGACAGACCCGCGGCCAGAACATGACGTAGGGCAGCGCTTTGATTGCCGCGGGGCGGTGCGTTTCCGACTCCCGAGGCTTCTCCATCGCGTCAAGTTGATTGGCGTGATCGGTGAGGCTGGTGGTCCAGGTTCGGGCGTGCTCCCTGAGCTTGATCCGCTTTGACGGACACCCCATTTGGTGTGGTGGTCAAGTGGCCAGGGCTGTTTCGTACTCGATGGGGCTTCGGTAGCCGACGCTGCTGTGCAGCTATGCAAGTTGTACGAGTGTTCGATCCACTCGAATATTGCGGTGTGGGCGGCGGCCCGGCTGGGCCACGGATGGTCGTCGCC
>NZ_JBEXNN010000108.1:0-1710 GCF_040611115.1 Streptomyces sp. NPDC003038 | reverse complement strand
CCCTGAACGCCTTCGACATCACCTTCGACGGCCGCCTCTCCACAGCCCGCCAGTAACCCCAACCATCCTGGATACACCGTTCGATTGACAGACCCACGGCCGGGTAGAGACCTCACCGTCAAACAGAGGTGCGTCAACCGGGCGGCACTCGCGTCTAGGGTGGCCCCTCGGGAGAACCATCGCGTCGGTCAAGACCTGGCGGATCCTCCGCAAAGCCCGCTGCCAGAACCGGATGACGTCAATCGTCAAAGCCGCCCTCACCCTCGACGCTCACCGCTGAACAAGCTCACTGGTGCCGGGGGGTGGTTCGCGTGAATCTCCGACGTCCGGATCCGGCCGACACAAGGGTGGAGTCGGGTCCGCAGCGAGGTGTAGCCGCTGCAGGATGGATTCGGTTTCCCGCTCGAAGTGCTCTGCGGAGATAAGGCGCTGCCAGAGGGGATCGGGCATACCGGGGACCGCGGCGCCGCGGGCGGTCCACTCCGCTGCGAGTCGCGCATACAGGGGTTCGGACGGGTCTGCGACGTCTTCGGTACCGCCGCGGCGGGCATGCCGACCAGATCCGGCAGTGTCCGGCTGGATCTGCGTGGTAATGAGGGCACCGGGCATGAGTCGGCCTGGCTCCGGGCCAGGAGGCAAGAACTGTCGCTGATCAGCGGTCACGATCCTCAAAACGATTCTTTCACCCGCCAGACACCGCTGCCCCGAACGCTACGTGCTGTCTATTGGGCCCTCACGAGTGGGCAAACCTCGGAGCGGGCCACTCCGCTGGTGGGGCAGCCCATCTCGAACGAGCGCTGTGTCATTCTGGCGGGCCGGCCCTGGCTGTCCCCGCGACACCGGGAAGATCTCGGCGGGGCCAGCCTGTGTGCTCGCAGCCCCAGCTGCTGCCCCACGAGGCGGGCCGCTGCCGGGCGGAGCATTTCGGCTGTCTGCCCTGCGGCTTCCCGTGGCCCGGGCGGCGGCCATGCCCTGGCGGGCGGAAGATCCACCTTGAACCCGGCAAAGGGAAGCTTTTTCATCCTGAGTAGTCGCAGGCTTGCTTGGACGGTGCGGCTGGTGCGGCGGGTGCGGCGGGTGGAGCAGGGGGCCGTCGGAGGACCCGCCGGGTCTTGAGGCGAAGGCGCGTTCGCCGGGAGCCCGGAGTCGGGCATGGTCTTGGTTGAACTGCTGGTATGAGACCGGCTGGATCCGGTGGTGGTAGCAGGGGGAACGGAAGGCGGCGCCGACGCCCTGGTATGCCCGGTCCGCCAGAACCAGGATCTGCCTGGTGAGGCAGGCCTGGACGATGCCGTGGACACGGGCCACAGCGGTTCCCGTCCGGACGCGTGATGACCCATGAACCACTCTCCGCAGGCCAAGACGGCCAACGGCTACGACAAGTTCGCCTTCACCATCGACTGGAAAGCCCGCCCGGCCCGCTGCCCGCAGGGTGCCATCAGCAGCGGGTTGCACCCGGTCACCCAGCACGGCCGCGACGTCATCGTCGTGGAGTTCGCCCGCAGTGACTGCCGGACATGCCCCGCCCTGTCCCAGTGCACCTCGGCCCAGCGCCGCAACCCCACGCTCACCCTCTACCCCGAACCCCTCCACACCGCCCGCACCGAGCAGAAGAAGGCGTTGTCAGGTTGTCGGGGACGTGGTTGTTTGGGGGTGTGCAGGAGCCTGGTGCTGGGTCCGTTCAGCTCGTGGCGGGCATGTCGGCAGGGC
>NZ_JBEXNN010000107.1:0-1858 GCF_040611115.1 Streptomyces sp. NPDC003038 | reverse complement strand
GTCAGACCCCCACCCTGCGGATACCTCATACCTACGGCATACCGCGACGATCACGAACCGTCAGCCCCTACGACAAGACGACTTCAAGGTCAGTAATCGTTGCGGCGTTGGGCTGCAGGAAGACGTGGCTGCTGCGCTCCTGGCCTGTTTTCAGGTCCGACAAAAGAAAGAGTCGACACTTTTTCATCGACCACCATCACCCGGATGGCGCATGCCCTGACCAACATCGTCAGCGTTTATGGAATATGACAACAGCTAAGCTCCATGTAATCCCCGGGTCTGCAGAGGAAAACGGACAGGAGGGCAGCTTCCCCTCCCGGGCCCTTCGGATCGGAAAGTGGATTTTCACTCCACGCTCGACCGAGTGCGGCGAGACAGGGAACGCAACGCTGCAACACGAGAGTCTGGAAATCGATCTCAGTTACTCATCCTCGCTTTTTGAGGACTTCCTCCATACTATGAGCATGATCCAGGATGAGCTCACCAGGCGGTCGGAGAACGCGGCACCGTCCGCCACGGCTGTCGGCGAGTGTTCGGGTGGCAGTTCCCGTGTATGAGCCGTACACCCACCCCCACAGCGTCCGTCCCCAGCCGGAGCCTTCCGCGTTCTGGGGCCAGGCAGGCCACGTACAGCGCCCCTCCGTCGGGCAACCGCTCGACGGGTCCCGTGAGGCGTATCGGCCGTGGGATCCGGCGGAGGAGCTCGCCATTCTTCTCCAGGAGAGTGCTGTACCCGGGCAGCCGGAGCCCTCGACCCGAGTCGGTTTCCACGACACCACCGGTGACACGGTCAGCGCCATCAGCCTCGTCGCAGGGCTTAAGCACACCCCTACCGAGCGGCCGCCCACACGAGCCTCCAGCGGGCACCGCCGGAACCCGACGAAAACGCCAGTATTGAGCCTGCTGCAAACGGGCAGCCTGTTCACCGCCGTGCTGGTCGCCGTCATCGCCGCTGTGGTGAGCATCTTCAGTGGGCTGGCCATTTGCGACGCCCTGCGCCACAGCGCCGACCCCCACACGGCCCGCGCAGTGATCAGGTGGTGGCCCCTGCTGATCTACGGCCCTTGGATGGTTGCCTCCCTGTCCATCCTCAGATCCGCCCTGCACCAGCGCCGCTCGTTCCATTCGTGGTCCATCGTTCTGTTGTTCTCGACTGTGGCCACACTTTTGTGCGTAGCCCAGGCACCCAGAACGATCACCGCGGGGGCGGCGTCTGCCCTTCCCTCCGTCGCGACGCTAGCCTGCTTCCAACAGCTAGTCCGCCAGATCACCCTCACGCGACCGCCGCGCCAAGCCGCTCCTCGACACCGTAACTCGACGCACTCTCCCCTCGGCCCGACGGCTGCGGCAAGACGCACCCCCGCCAGTGTCCCGCCCGGCTACTCCGTGCCGGACACCAGGACTGCCCATCCGTCCCACGGTCACAGATTCGGGTACCGTGCATGACTGCCGTACGCGTACGGCAGTGCCGCTTGCACAGGTCAGGGCAACGGCTCTTGGTGATCCGCCACAGCCGACCGGTCACAGACCGGTCTTCCAACCCCTCCACAACCAGTACGTCGAAGCGGTGGAGCCACCATCGCACCGTCGTGGCACGGCATGGCAACCCGCCGCGATTCCGCCACCCGTCCCAGTTCAGAGTGATGATCCGGGCTTTCAACACCAGAGGAGCCGGCGCTTCCCGCGCTCCCGCCAGCCTGGCGATCGCTCCCTCCTCATTCGGTCCGAAGCCATCCGAGCCCGCAGCGAACGGCCTCTCCCGCGGGGACTGTAAAAGAAACGGTGTGACTCCGATCATGGAAGAGTGCACCTGTGACCAGCGAGAACATAGCCAAGCCGTCCGAAGCGGGGGCCGCGG
>NZ_JBEXNN010000106.1:0-1859 GCF_040611115.1 Streptomyces sp. NPDC003038 | reverse complement strand
CCGCCCTCCGACGAACCGCCCGCGATTACCGCCGCCCCCTGCCCGCCCTCGGCCTCACCTGACGAAACCGGACAAGATCACCTCACGCAATGCCCCTGGCAGAGGCGGGCGCGGTGTTGGTGGCGTCGGCGCCAGGTGGACCACCACAGCAGGTGTTCGGGGTCTCGCCGGGGTGGCGGAAGGGTCAGGGCCCGTAACAGGCGGTTCGTGGCTGCTGAGGGGGACGAGGTCGGCTTCGGCGGGGTCGTTCCGGCAGGTTTGGGCGGCGCGTTCGAGGGCGGCGACGGTGGCCAGGAAGGCGTAGGCGACCAGGGTGATCGGCTCCAGCGGTGCCAGGAGTTCCAGCAGGTGACCTGGCCTTTGTCGAGGTGGCAGGTCTCCTTCGCGTCCTGGAAGTCGTCCTCCACCCGCCATCTGCGGCACACCGGTGACACCAGTCGCGCCAGAGTCACCGGCCTGGGGGTGTAGCAGCGGTAGTAGGACAGGTTACGGGTGTAGCGGTGTCGGCGGACCAGTAGCACGGACGTCCCCGCGTCGCGGTCGTGTCCGTCAGGGGTGCCGTCGGCCGTGACCTCGATCATCGCCCAGTCGTAGTCGCGTACCCCCTTGTGCCCCGTACCGGTCCGCATCCGCTGCCAGGCCCGCTTCGGCAGCCGGGCGGCGACCTTGGATACGTTCAGCTTCACGGCCGGGGTGGTGACCTGGTGGCTGGAGCGCAGGGCCACGACGTAGCCCAGGCCCAGCTCACGGCAGGGGGTGCGCAGCCCCCGTCCTCCGTAGACCTCGTCCCCGAGGAAGAACGAGGCGGGTATGCCGTCCTGCCCGATGGCGCTGCGGAGCATGTCCGCCGCGAGCTGAGGCTTGGTCGTGAAGCACAGCTCGTCGGGCACACCGGCCAGCTCGCGGCGCTCCTCGTCGCCGGCCCACTCCTTCGTGAAGTACAGGCGCCGGTCGACCAGGCAGTGCCCGGCAGCGGTGGCGAAGGTCAAGTGCACCGTGACCTGGCACAGAGCGACTCCGCCGACCGAACCGGAGTACTGGCGGGCCGCGGCCACCGCGTCGGTCGAGGACTTCGCATCCCCCGTCTCGTCCGCGATCAGGATCCCGCCGCCGTCGTCGAGCAGGCCCACGGCCCAGGCCGCCGTCCGCACCAGCACCGCTTCTTCGTCCCACACCGCACGGGACAGCAGATGGTGCAGGCGGTGCGGACCCCGCTCACCGATCGCTTCGGCCAGGCTCCAGCAGTTGGCGTCCTCGAGCTCCATCAGCATGCCCCGGGTCATCCGCGCGAACGTCTCCCGGGTCTCGGACCGGGCGAAGCGGTCGGCCACCGAGGCCAACAGGCCCCCGAGCGCGGCACCGTGACCTTCGTGGTCTACCGTGGCCGAAGCGGCCGTCTCGTTCTCATGTTGCGTCACACCACGTCATGATCAAAGCGGCCGATCTTGTGCCCGCAGCCACCCCCATCACGCCGCTGGCCAGCCGCGATGAACACCAACAGAGCTATCTACAGCTGCCGTGTCAGAGCCACAACCGAAGCCCGAGCAGCCGTACGCGCAGTCACAGCTCATTGAGCTTGTTCAGTGTGGCCACCGATCGGGTGACACGACTCCCAGAGCAGGGTCTGTCAATCGAACGGTGTATCCAGGATGGTTGGGGTTACTGGCGGGCTGTGGAGAGGCGGCCGTCGAAGGTGATGTCGAAGGCGTTCAGGGCGGTCTTCCAGCGCATGGTCCAGCGGGCCTGTCCCTTGCCGGTGGGGTAGAGCGACATGATGGCCATGTAGACGCACTTTAGGGCCGCGGTCTCGTTCGGGAAGTGTCCACGTGCCTTGACCGCCCGCCGGATCCTGGCGTTCA
>NZ_JBEXNN010000105.1:0-1874 GCF_040611115.1 Streptomyces sp. NPDC003038 | reverse complement strand
GACCGTCCGCTCCAGCTCCGCGATCCGCAGGGCATCCGCCGACGAGGTCCCGGGCCGCTGCCCGGCATCGGTCTCCGCCCGCTGTACCCACCCGCCTCGACGACGTAGCGGAGCTTGCCCATGCCCTTGATGTTCGGGGTCTGCCCGAACCGAACCCCAGCTCAGGGGGCAGACGTTGCCAGGCAATGTCGTTGCAGAGCACGTACAAGATGCCTTGCAGGAACAGTCGATCAGCGCCCACAAGTCGTCGTCCACGATCCACGGCCGAGTGCTCACACCATCACGAACGGCCGAATCGTCACACCGGTCACGCCCGACCAGGACTTCTCATCAGGATCCTGTTACGAGCTCTTAGGTACCTGCCTACAATTCTGTTATCTGCCTCTGCCCGGCGAGTCGCCGTCGGCTTTTCGTACCGGCATCCCCGATGCTGCCTGGGTCCGAAGATGAAGGAGGGTCCCGTTGTCGCTTTCCGCGTTTCTCAAACCGACTGGTAGGCGTCGAAAGACGAGAATTCCCACGCAGGGCGGTCGCGTAAGGCGCGCGGGACTGTTCGCGATGCCCGCTCATGTCGTTTCCGGCCAAGCGAAGCGTGTGGTAGTGATTTCCATCCTTTTGTGTCTCGTACTGGCAGTTGACCTCGCGCCCGGGATCCCTTGGAATCAGACCAGTCGTGTTTCGGAGGGGTCTGCAGCGGCAGGACATCCTCTCCGTGCACTGGGTGGGATCGGTGCATCAGGAGGGAAGGGGCACCATCGATCGAGTTGGGAAAGATCAAGCGAGGACATCACGGCAGTCAGGAGCAGGCGCTGTAATCTGCAAGCTGCGGCTACCCTTACCTTGGTCGAGGCGTCTGGAACTCATGCCACAAATATGTCGCGCGCAGGAAATTCTCCTCGCCGCCAACTCGACCCCAGGCCCTCGGTAGCTGAACGAGGCGGTTCTATTTTCCTCGCCTCGCATCCCAAAAAAAGGTCCATGGAGGCAGCATGCTTCGCTGATGTTAGGTACGGCGAGAGAAACGACAGCATCCGTCTTTTTCAGCACGCCTTGATTAACCACGGAGGATCCCTTCCCGCTGGAGCCACTGGCCTTTATGGACGGCAGACGCAGGCGGCCTACAATGAGTTCCTGAAAAAACGACAAATGCCCAAGGATATTCCCTTGGAGTCAGCATTCTATGCTCTAGGTCTTCAGGCGGCAGGGCCGCTACGAACGGTGCGTCTCGCTTCTCCTCTGGCGTCAGGAAAGATTTCACACAAGTACGGAGTGCGGCACACACGTTACGCATCCGGCTTTCACACCGGGGTTGACTACGCAGCCCCCGCAGGGGCCAGTGTTTACGCCGTCCGTTCCGGCAGGATCGAAGTCGCTAAAGATGACCCACGCGGGTTCGGCAAGTGGGTTGGACTTCGAGCAGACAATGGACGGCTGTACGTTTACGCTCACCTTTCGCGGATCAAGGTACGTGGTGGCCAATCCGTCTTGGCAGGAAATGAGCTCGGAACTGTTGGTGTGACTGGACGAGCAATCGGTCCTCACCTTCACTTCGAAGACCACCCGCAAGGCCCTTTCAAGTACGGGGACGTGCGCGCGCCTGAGTGGTAAGGCGCCACGCAGGGAACTGCTCGACGGAGCGTGGTGGCGCGGCGGCACGCCCGCAGTGCGAGTGCGGTCCGTGGTTGGACCGGACCGACCGGCACAGCCGAGGACACGGATCAGCAGGTCAGCGCGCACGGGAAGGCACTGGGGACGCACGGCTTGACGATGGTGGTCACCTAAAGCGTGTTGCAGAAGGTCGTGTGTGGGCAGGTCAGGACCGAGTTAAGGGCCGGTCTGGTCATGCGGCGAGGGCGAGGTTGTGCATGTGGGCG
>NZ_JBEXNN010000104.1:0-2154 GCF_040611115.1 Streptomyces sp. NPDC003038 | reverse complement strand
TGATGCCGATCTCGGATTTTGGCTCTGACCGGAGTTCCGTGAAATCCCAGGTCAGGAAGTGTGCGACGTCGGCCACGGCTGGCCGTCAGGAGCCGTGGCTGGGCGGCCGGCGACTACGTAGTCGCGGTACTCGTCGCCTGCCATGGACTGGTTTACCCAGCGGTTGCGTACTGCTCCCGTTTGGGTCTCGGCAGCATCCAAGGCGGCGAGGGGATCGTTCGTGGTTGCCAGGAGGAGACCGAAGTCCTCTTCGTCGCTGTCGAACAGCGGTGGCAGCGAATCCAGGTCGCCGGTCAGGGGTTCGCAGTCGAGAGCGGCGTGCAGATAGACCTCGTAGGTCCCTCGTACTGGCTGTAGCTCGACCCAGTGGATCCCCAGCCGCTCGGGGCTTCCAGCCGGTCCGAGGAACTGCTCGACGGAACGGCCCCGCTCAAGCGCGCCAAGGATGAATGGTTCTGCCAGATAACGCACGCTGGAAGACTACGGCGTGATGAGGATTCGGGTCCGCAGGAGACCGAAGGAGGCCCGTCCGTACATTGCCCTCTTGAGCGTTTTGACTCTGTTGACGTGGCCTTCGACGATGCCTGAGCTCCAGTGGAGAGTGAGGCCGGCAGTGACGGCGTCGAGGTCCTGCCGGAGGAAGCCGGCGAAGCCGCTCACCGGCTTCGGGGCGTCCAACTCGGCCTGGCGGATCCACTCGGTCAGTAGGAATCCGCGTCGGTGTCGGAGAAGCTCGGTGAAAGCGCGGGCGAGGTCACAGGCTCGGGCGATGTCCGGGCAGGCGATCCGCACGTCGAGCAGGCGGCGTTCGAGTTCGGGTGGAAGGGCGTCTTGCGGTCGCATGATCCAGCTGGTGATCTTGCGAGGGCTGGGTACGTCCGCGCGAATGGGTTCGGCGTTGCCGGCGCGGAGGGCCGTGAGGTGTTTGCGGACGACCTGGCGGCTGCCGCGGTAGCCGCGTTCTTGGATTTCCAGGAAGAGGCGGCTGCCGCTGACCTGGCCGAGGCTTTCGGTGAAGCGGGTGTTCAGGTACGGCTTGAACGGTTCCAGGACTCCGGCTGGCTGGCGTTCGTTTGCCGAGGCCAGGAGCTGGTCGAGGTCGGTGTCTCGGAAGCGTCGGACGGTCTTGCGGTCGAGGTGGAGACGACGGGCGATGGCGCTGATCGTCCAGCCCGCGGCGACGAGCTTCTGGACGTCAGCGTGACGGTGCCGGGTCCGTTCCATGATCGGCGTCCGTGGTAGCTCGTGGAGCGGGAGCTGCATCAGCGGAGGCGCCTCCGGGATTCGGCTGGTCACCTCGTCGACGCGTTTGCGCAGGCAGGCGCGATGCTGGTGGCAGGTCTTCTCCACTCCGGCGGCAAGGTTTTGGAGCAGGTGCCAGCGGTCGGCGACTTCCACAGCGTCAGGCGCCGCTTCCTTGATCGCGCGGGTGTAGGCCGAGGCCCGGTCACGGCAGATGATCTCGGCGCCTGGATGCTCGCGCAGCCAGGCGGCGAAGGTCTCGGAGGTACGGTCGGGCAGAACATCCACGACTCGACCGGCCTCCACGTCGACGAGGATGGTTCCGTAGGTGCGGCCCCTGCGGAAGGCGAACTCGTCGACACCGAGCACGCGCGGGGCTCGCTCTGGCACCGGCGGAGGATCCAGCAGCTCCAGCAGTCGCGTGCGTCCGGCGGCGAGGTGCATGCGGCGGCACAGCCGTTCGCCGGCCCGCCCACCGAGCTCGACCGCGACCTGACGGAGCCAGGTCTTCAGCCCGAGACTGGAGCGGCGATACCGCTCGCTCAACCCGCCGACCTGTTCGACGAACGTTCGCCGCCGGCACGCGGCCCGGTCACAGAAGAACCTCCGGACCCGAAGCCTGACCAGCAACTTCCTCCCTGACAAGGGCCGCTCGGCAAGGCACCGTTCATAGCAGGAATGCACCCGCCGAGCCCTGGCATGGCACCCCGGGCATCTGGGCGGTGGACCGCAAGCGGCAGCTGCCACCACCAACACCTCGGCCGTGAACTCCACGGCCTCCAACCGCACATCGACGTTCGGGAACAGCACATCATCCAGCGAGCAAACCCCCACCAGCGAGACATGCCCTGCCGAAACGTTCCGCTACGCGGCCCCTGACCTGGGATTTCACGGAACTCCGGTCAGAGCCCG
>NZ_JBEXNN010000103.1:0-2185 GCF_040611115.1 Streptomyces sp. NPDC003038 | reverse complement strand
GCCACACCCCGGCCTCGGTCCAGTCCCGCAGCCGCCGCCAGCAGGTGACCCCGCTGCAGCCGATCCGCTCGGCGGGCACGTCCGCCCAGCTCACACCCTTGCGCAGCACGTACACGATGCCCGCCAGGGCAACCTGGTCATCCACCGGCTTTCGGCCGGGGAAACGATGCCGACGCGGCGGCCGGGCCGGGAGCAGCGGAGCTATCCGCTCCCACAGGTCATCGGGTACAAGGTCGTCAGCCATTCGGCAGACCCTGCCCAAAACCACCCCTCAACTCCCAGCCGCCACACCGAACTCATTCTGAAATGATCAGTAAGTGCAACATGCGAAACCCTGCGTCGTGGCACCCTCGAAACGTACGTCGACGGGTGCGTGTCGACCGATCGTATGGGGCGTGATACACCCTCTGCCAAGGACTGGCCCGATGTGAGGTATTGGCCTTCAGGGAGGGGGGAGATATGCCGGGTGCTGTGAGCAGGAGTGTGGCCGACGGAGTCGGGATGACTCGGGTGGGTGACCGGTGGCGGGTGACGCGGCCTTGGCCCGTCGGGCTGCAGCCGTATCTGCACAGCTATGCCGGCTATTGGGAAGCCGTGGCCTCGCCGTTTCGGGTCCGCCTCGTGCCCACCGGCCGAGCCGTCCTGGTGATCAGCCTGGGGGAGCCGTTCACCCAAGTCCGTCGACTCCAGGAAGCGAGCCGGGCAGGCGGAGCGATCGGTTCGCTGGTCGTAGGCCTCGATGACGGGCCCCGGCTATGTGACCACCCCGGCGGGCAGGAGGCGATACGGCTAGAGCTGACGCCGCTCGGCGCCTATCGGCTACTCGGCGTACCGATGCGCGAGTTGACGAACAGGGCGGTCGAACTGCGTGACGTGCTCGGTCCCGAGGCCGGCGAGCTGGCGGAGCGCATGGCGGCCACCGATGACTGGGCGACCCGCTTCGACCTTCTCGACTTCGTGTTACTGACCCGACTCGAGCGGGGCCCGGAGCCCGCGCCGGAGGTGAGCCACGCCTGGCGACTGCTCGCCCGCGCGGACGGGGCGATCCCGGTCGCGCGGATCGCCGCCGAAGTGGGCTGGAGTCAGAGCTACTTGGTCCGCCGCTTCACCGAACAGATCGGCCTGACACCCAAGGTGTCCGCCCGGGTCCTGCGCTTCCATCACGCCGTACACCTCCTCGGGCACAAGGGTGCGAGTCCCTCCGAGGTGACGGCCGCCTGTGGCTTTTACGACCAGGCCCACCTCAATCGAGAGTTCCGTGCCCTGGCCGGGACCACCCCGGGCCAGGTGGCGGCGGCCCGCATCGCGGAGGGTGCCCTCGCCCAGTGAGCGGCGAGGTCATTTTTGTCCAAGCCAGGCCGTCCGCACGTCGCTAGGATCCCCGGCAGTGATCTTCGTCCCCGAAGGCAGTCCGCCAAGTTCAGAGGTATCCGCAATGACGTATCCGAATTCGCCGTATCCGAATTCCCCGGCGGGCCCAGAGTGGCGGCCCAGGCGCGGTATGCGATGGCAGCGATACAAGGTGTCGCGCCCGTCCTCCCCGCAGGACCTGTTCGGGCTATGGGGGGCGATCGCGGCCGTGGTGGCCCTCGCTGTGTTCCTCGGGTGGGCGCTCGACATGAAGGGCGGTGCGGTGATCGTCTTCGCGATCCCGCTCATATCGTCCTGGTACGACTCCCGGCGCATCCTGTTCTACTTCAGCCCGGCCAGAGTGCAGATCGGGAACGTGATTCTGCCGTGGAGCGATGTCACCCAGTTCGTCGCGGCAACGCCCCCGTACGGTGAGCACGCCTTGATCGGGGTGCGGTTGCGGCAGGGCATGACCCTGCCGCCCGGATCAAACGTACCGCCGCCGAACCCGGCCATGCCGGCCCCGCTATACGTATCCGTTCCACGGCACCAGGTCGATGTGGCCAAGATGGCCTCCAAGGCCCGCAAGTACGGCCCGCCGCACATCCAGATCGTGGTCGCCGATCCGTCCGGCGAACGCATCGCCTCCTGAGACCCACTCCGCGCAGCCAACCCCGCTTCGTCAAGCGCAAGATGTCGAACTACCGGGCCAAGACCAGCCCCCACCGCAACTGGCCCCAACCCACCCGACCCCCGGCAGAAGCCACCACCGTCCTACCTCCATAAATCAACGGCATTGCGCCTAACTGATCATTTCGGAATGAGTTCGGTGTGG
>NZ_JBEXNN010000102.1:0-2210 GCF_040611115.1 Streptomyces sp. NPDC003038 | reverse complement strand
TCCAGGCCTTCGACATCGCCTTCGACGGACGCCTCACCAACAACCGAATCTGACCCACGAGACCACCCCAGTTACACCGAAAACTTTACAGACCCTCGTCTGACGCCTTCACCGTCGATCGGTGTCGATGTCCGGGCCCTGGGGGCTTGCGGCGGCTCGCACTGATTGCACGTGCAGCCAAGGGGTTTCGGACCCTGATTGCTCAACCAGTTCGGCGCGAAATGACTCCACGCTGGCCTGCGCCTGTTCCAGGCCGATGCGTTCAAAGACGGAGTGCAGTTCGTCGAGATCGGCCAGAGTCTCCCGGTTTGGACGACCGAGCCGTGAGCGGGACTTGACAAGGCCGAGACGGGACAGCGACTCTCCCCGCGGTTCACCGATGTCGCGGAACCTGCGCAGCGCTTCGTCGTAGACGCTGGCAGCCTCTTCATACTGCCCGTCCCGGAAAAGCACATTGGCCCGCATCTTGCGGTTGTAGGCCAGAGCGCTCGAAAGGTTCATGGCACGGCAGGTCTGCTCGGCCTCGAAGAGCAGTTCCAGTGCACGCTCGGGTCGGCCCTGCAAAGAGAGCACATCGGCTATCCCGCGCAGCGCCCAGGCCCAGCCGCGGTGGTCCTCGGCCCGCTCGGCGATATCGGCCGCCTCCTCGAACATGGCAAGCGCGGTGTCATAGGAGCCGGTGTTGCGGTGCATCTGGGCGATGCCTTCGAGTGCCCACACCATGTGCCGGGCCTCGCCGTGCTGCCGGGCCTCCTTGAGCAGGCGTTCATGGAGTGCACCGACGGCCGGGTAGTCGCCCTGGATGCGGCCGGTCTCGGCGAGGCCGGCGACAGAGTAGCCCAGCGCCAGCCGGTCCCCTCCCTGCTCAGCCAGTTCAACCGCGGCGGCCAGCCAGCGCCGGGCAAGCGGCAGCCTGCCGCGCTGACGGGCGAGGGTGCCCCCGCTCCACAATGCCCAAGCCATTGCTCCCCGGTCTTCGGCTCGCCGGGCGGCCCGGTAGCTTTCCCGCCAGGCGCGTTCGGCGTCGACCACCCGACCCAGACGGCGGTTCGCCTCCGCCACGGCGAGTCCGGCCCGTGCGAACTCCAGGAGCGATCGTCGCTGCTCCTCACTGGCCTTGACCAGTACTTCCTCATAGGAGGAGTTCACGCAGAGGGAGGAGCCAAGAGCTCCTTGGTATTCGGGGGCGAAAGCCTTGCGGGACATGAACCCTGTCTTCCTGATAGATGGGCCTGCCCCCAGAGACTATGGAATCCGACTTCTCACCGAATCAGTCGCTGCGTTGGCCTCACATCAGCCCCTGGTCTGACGTCGTAGGCCGAAGATCATCTCGCAGGTGTACGCCAACAGCCCGCGCTTCCTTGGAGCACACGGCGTCTGCGCAGATCACAGCCGCTCGGCGGGTCCGGCGCCCAGCGCTGATCCTCTAATACGGGGCGGGCCCAAGGGCGCTGGGCTGAACAACTCACTGCGAGGCACCAGCCTCGATTGACAACTCCATTGGGGAAGACCGAGCACCATGGGCTTCAGGGCGACGCTGCCGTGGGTGTTGGCCGCGGTGACGCCGACGATGAGGGGCAGTCCGTGCGCGTCCGACAGGACGTGCATCTGGGAACCCGGCTTGCCCCGGTCCACGGGGCTCGGACCGGTGAGTTCGCCCCGAGGCTGCTATATCGCGTCCAGCTGACTGGCGTGATCCGTGAGGCTGGCTGCCCGGGTTCGATTCGCGGGTTCGAGGATCTTGAAAATTTGCCGGCAGATAGTGCGCTTGAGGCAGCGTTGTGCGTCTCGTGAGGACTTGCCCTCAGCCACTCTGCGGGTGACGTAAAGCTTTGTCCTCGCACAACAGCCTCTCCACCCGGGCCTGGCTCGAGGAGCCTCCCCGGATCAAGCACGTGTTCATACCCGTCGGCGTGTGCTGGCTCAACCTCCAGGAAGCTTGGTGGAGGATCTTCCGCAAAGCAGCCCTCGCCGGCAAGTCCTTCGCCGGACCCGACGAAATCACCCAGGCCACCGAACTCGCAACAGCCCAGCTCAACCAGCAGGCACGCCCATGGATCTGGGGCACACCACACCACCCACCCGACACCTACGACGCCGCTACATCTACTGCCTTTAGAAGTCATCTCATTTGGCACGTTCGGTAGGCTGTCGGTCGTGGTGGGGATTATTGAACGGCTGGTGCCGGATGAGTTGTGGGAGCTGTTCCA
>NZ_JBEXNN010000101.1:0-2300 GCF_040611115.1 Streptomyces sp. NPDC003038 | reverse complement strand
CATCGCCGAGATCAAGACCTGGCGCATCCTCCGAAAAGCCCGCTGCCACCCCACCAGACTCACGTCAATCACCAAAGCCATCCTCACCCTGGAGACCCACCGCTGAACAAGCTCACTGCATCGCTTTGGGATCTGTCACGGGAGTCGGTGATGCGGGACATCCGGTCAGCGCCCCGGTGGTCGGCGGGCTGCTGCGGGCGATGGGCTTCAGTCTCCAGGGCATGGCAAAGACCCGGGCCGGCAGCCAGGTGCCCGACCGGGACGCCCAGTTCCGTCACATCAACACCACCGCCGAACGCCCTGGCGGAGGGGTTGCCGGTGGTGAGCGTGGATGCGAAGCAGAAGGAACCGATCGGCGACTTCGCCCGGCCCGGCCGTACCTACCGCCCCAAAGGCGAGCCGATCACCGCCCCCGACCACGACTTCATCGGCCCCGACACCCCGATCGCCATCCCATACGGCATCTACGACCTGGGGCGCGACAGCGGCTGGGTGAACGTGGGCACCGACCGAAACACCGCCGCCTTCACGGTGGAATCCCTGCGCCGCTGGTGGAAGTTCCAGGGGTGCCTCGACTACCCCGGAGTGGACCGTCTGCTGGTCACCGCTGACTCCGGCGGGGCCAACTCGGCCGACTCGCGCCTGTTCAAGAGGGGCCTGGCCGCCTCGCCAATGAGTACGGCCTGACCATCACCGTCATGCACTTTCCACCAGGTACTTCAAAATGGAACAAAGTGGAGCACCGGCTGTTCTCCCGGATCACCCACAGCCTGCGCGGACAACCCCTGACCAGCTACGAAGTGCTGCTGGAGACCATCTCGGCCACCCGCACCAGCACCGGACTGACCGTCACAGCCGCACTGGACGAGAACGCTTACCCCACCGGCCGCGTCCTCTCCCGGGCCGAGCGCACGAGCGCCGATCGGCGGGTCAGACGCGACGAGTTCCACGGCGAATGGAACTACACCATCGCCCCACAGGGACCTGATCAGCAACTGCCAGAAGGCCCATACGACGAGTCGGGACCGCCGGTCCCGGCCGAGGCCACTTTCCTCCTCACCCGCCCCGCCCTGACCGGCCTGGCACGCGAGGAATTCGACGAGCTCGTCTTCCAGCGCGAACCGTGCCGCCAGGTCCTTGCTGAAGCCCAGCGCCAGAGGGAGGGACGAGACCGGCGCGGCCGCAACCCCGGCTTCGGCATCCTCGACCACCGCCACCGCATCCTGGTTGCCCTGCTCAGAAGCCGCAATACCGTCACCTGACCCTGATGGGCAAGATCCTCGGCCACGACCGCAACACGCTGAGCTATCACGCCATGACGAGCAGGCCGCTGCTGGCCTTCGCCGGAACCGGTCTCACTCCCACGCTCACCCCACGAACGCACCCGCCCCGCACACTCGAAGCCCTGAAACACGTGATCGAACACCACGACAACAACATCAACTCAGGCAATAGTTGAATTACGGCTCCTTACAACGCCTTGATGAGTCCGGTACGTAGGCGCTGCAAGAGCGCCACGTCGGCCATCGTCGCAGACCCCACGGGGTGGGTTGTCCTCGCCTGAGTAACCCGCTTGGTCAAGGCGGGAAAGGCGGTGCCTTGGAGGGCCGCTGACAAGCCATCCGACGACGGCCCATGTGATATGACGTGAAGCACTGCGCCACGCACCGTTCTGGCCTGCGGAAGCGTGGCCGCTGGCGCCATTTCCCGCCGGTCCCAAGATGTTGCCGGCGGCCGAAACTCCCTGGGCGCTGCTGGCGCTGTCTCCGGCTGAACCTTCCCCCGCGCCGCGTGCTGGGCGGCCCGCTGGTGGCGGACGGCAGACAGGTACACAGCGGTGTGCCGCCCCCGCGAGCTACGTGTGATGCCGAGATGGCTTCCCGCACTCCGAAGTAGCTCGATAATCTTCATGTGCTGTCAACTCCTTGTTAGCCGCTGATGATTCCAAAAACTCTGGAGCGGACCACCCGCCCTAGGGCGCCGAAACTCAATCGCCTCACACGTGCCTGCAGACGCCGTCCATGAACCGCAGCGTCAATGCCCTGGGCCGCCCTGAAAGGCAGCTCTCCCGCCTCCGTCACGCCCGCCGCCCGCGCCCCATCCGGGAGCTTCACTAACTCACCCTCAGGCGACACGCCCTGAGGCTTCTCATGTCCACCTCCGCGGCCACGACCTTGCCCACCCCGCTAGGGCAGCCACACGTCTCAGTGAGCCTTTTCAACTTGAGCTTCAGAACGTCCGCCTGAACGTCTGTGACCTGCAGGAATTGGAGCCTCCCGTCACCCGATCGGTGGGTGAGT
>NZ_JBEXNN010000100.1:0-2373 GCF_040611115.1 Streptomyces sp. NPDC003038 | reverse complement strand
GCTACGAACGCAAAGCCGAACACTTCCTCGCCTTCACCAGCATCGCCTGCACCCTCATCTGCTACCGAAGACTGACCAAATGAGATGACGTCTTAGCCTCTGGTGCCGGAATTCCCCCTGTCCCGGTGATCAGAAGTTGAGAGAGTGGCCCGCACGCCTTGGAGCCGAGGAAGACGGAGCGCCCCACATTGATCATCCTGGACGCGAACATCGTTAAGGGGACCTCGCTGCGGGGTCCTGTCGCGGACGTCCTCCGCGCCATCCGGGCCGCAGATGTGGAGCGCGTGGCCACGCCGTGGATCGCCGTGGAGGAGATCGCCGCTCAGCAGGCCCTGTCCTACGCGGAGAAGCACGAGGCGGCCATGGAGGCGTTGGACGACCTCCGGAAAGCCACCCCGTGGGAGCACGTCCACCACCCCAAGCGGTGGTCGGCGGAGCACGTGCGGAGGCACTGGCGGGAGCGGTACTCCTCGATCACGGAGGTTCTGGAGACGTCCCACACGGCCTACCAGCAGGCCCTGTTCCGGGAGATGAACCAGATTGCCCCGTGCAAGACGGTTGGCGACCACAAGACCGGGTCCCGGGACGCCGCGATCTGGCTGACGGCGGTCGAGTACGCGGCGGCACACAAGGACGAGACGGTCTACTTCGTGAGCAGCGACTCGGACGTGTCCAAGGCCGGCCAGTTCCATCCGGAGATGCAGCGGGACATCGCTGGCATGGAGAGCCGGTTCCATCTGTTCACGTCGCTTGACGACGTCGTCACCAAGTTCGCCACGAAGGTGGAGGCGTCTGCCGACGACGTTCGGGAGCTGCTGGACACCGAGGAGAGTCACGCCACGGTCCTGGCCGCGACGAGGAACGCCGCTAGGCGCTACCGGGTGGTCAGCGGCACGCCGATGCCCTCGGCCGCCAACGGTGATGCGCGGAGGACCCACAGGGCCACCAGCAACTGGTCCCCGACAGCGGTGGCACTGGACAAGGTGCTGGAGGTGAGCGGCCACGAGGTCGGCGGCCACCACTACTTCACGGCCTGGGTGCGGTGGCTACGCAGGGACGACCTGATGATCCGTGGCGAGGTGTATGAGCGGGGGTATGCCTGGGAGACGCGGGCCCTGCTGAGCACGGCGGCGGACCAAACCATGACGGTCCTCGACTTCCGGCGGCCGGGACCGATCTCGGAGGAGGACGTCCCCAACGTGCCGGCGCTCCCCCTGACGACGGAGGAGCGCCTGACGCGCTTGGGCGCGGACCACATTGCGTCGCTGATGAACCTCCGGCGATGCGGGTCACCATGGCCCGCCTCATGGCGCAGCATGGCCCGGACCTGTCGCCGGTCGAGGAGGCGCTCCGCAGCGCCCTCAACGACAGCGCAGCGTCCCGCCAGGTGAATGAGCAGATCGCGGAGGCCGTCCGCGACTTGTGGCAGGAGCCCGGCGACAAAGAGCAGGCCGGGCTACCGACGTCCACCCCCAGGTACCCGGCCCTACCCATCCGGGTGCGGACCGTTCCGCCCGCACCCCAGAGCCGCAGATCAGACCCTCAGGCGAGGCGCAGCCACGTACTCCACACCCACTCCGGGGCGATCACCTCACCCGTCGCCGCATCCGTGCAGTAGGCGCTGAAGATCTCCGAGGCGCTGAGCGGCTTGGCATAGAACTCAACCAGCTTCCAGCCGCAGCTCGACCAGCCGCGCCTGTGGTCGGCCGCCGGGCGTCAGCGTTGAGTGAGCGCTACGTCAATGCCTTCCGCACCAGTCCGGCAAATCCGTGTTTCGAACTGCTGTCGTCGAGCCGTCCGAGAAGGTCGGCCACGGCAGCCGCCTGAATCGCTGGCGCCCATCGGGACTGGAGCTCCATCAGCGCAGGCGCGCTCTCGGCGTACAGCACTTCGTAGTAGCCGCTATTCGACAGGACGACGAGGAAGCAGGGTGCACTGCCTTCCTTATCGGTGCGCAGACGGTAGATCTCCAGCCACAGAGGATTGTCGTCACGGCGACCAAGGCCGCCCCACCTGTCGTAGCCCGCGTTTTTGACTTCCTCGTCCCAGTCGTCGAGGTGTCGAAAGGGGGCAAGTGGGTCGCATTCCAGTTGAACCCACTTACCTGAGGTGGTGAGCACGAGCGGCAGCGTCGTCATAGTCAAACCGTGCCGTACGTCGCCCGCCAGGCGCTGGCGTTCTGAGACATCCGTTACTGAGCATTTTCAACTCACCCACCGATCGGGTGACGGGAGGCTCCAATTCCTGCAGGTCACAGACGTTCAGGCGGACGTTCTGAAGGGGGCGAGACAGCCGTGGCCGGCTGGGTGAAGGACGTGTGGCAGCACGTGGAACCACCGCGGCGGCGCTCGGGGCCTGGCTCGTCTTCGAAGA
>NZ_JBEXNN010000099.1:0-2545 GCF_040611115.1 Streptomyces sp. NPDC003038 | reverse complement strand
TCCGCGGCCCCCGCTTCGGACGGCTTGGCTATGTTCTCGCTGGTCACAGGTGCACTCTTCCATGATCGGAGTCACACCGTTTCTTTTACAGTCCCGATCAAGGGGTCATTTTCGTGTCAGACCCCCGCGCAGTCCCCGACCCTACTCAGGCCTCGAGCTTCTCGGTGATGAGGGCAGCGATAGGGGAGCGTTCAGAGCGGGTGAGGGCGATGTGGGCGAAGAGCGGGTGGCCCTTAAGCTTTTCGACGACTGCGACTATGCCGTCGTATCGGCCGACGCGGAGGTTGTCACGCTGGGCGACGTCGTGGGTGAGGACGACGCGAGATCCCTGGCCAATCCGGGAGAGGACGGTGAGAAGGACATTGTGCTCCAGGGACTGTGCCTCGTCGACGATGACGAAGGCATCGTGGAGGGAACGGCCGCGGATGTGGGTGAGCGGCAGGACCTCCAGCATGCCGCTGGAAATGACCTGCTCGATCACTTTAGGGGTGGTGACCGCGGACAGGATGTCGAAGACTGCCTGTGCCCAGGGGCCCATCTTCTCGTCTTCGCTGCCCGGCAGGTATCCGAGTTCCTGGCCGCCCACCGGGTAGAGGGGGCGAAAGACCATGACCTTGCGGTGCTGGCGGCGTTCCAGGACGGCCTCCAGGCCTGCGCACAGCGCCAGCGCGGACTTGCCGGTGCCAGCGCGGCCGCCCATGGAAACGATCCCGACGTCGGGGTCGAGAAGTAGGTCGAGGGCAATGCGCTGCTCGGCGGAGCGACCCCGCAAACCAAACGCCTCGCGGTCACTGCGGACCAATCGCACCTGCCCGTCGTGGCTGACCCGGCCCAGGGCGCGGCCGCGCTCGGAGTGCAGGATTAAGCCGGTATGGACTGGCAACTCGGCTGCCCCGTCGATGTCGGTCGTGGCGTTGGGGCCGGCGCCAAAGAGGGTGTCGATCTGATCGGCGGGGACGTGGAGTTCGGTGATTCCGGTCCAGCCGGAGGTGGTGGCGAGTTCGGCATGGTATTCCTCAGCAAGCAGACCGACCGCGCTGGCCTTGATCCGCAGAGGTAGATCCTTGGAGACGACGGTGACGTCGTAGCCATCTGACTGAAGGTTGCGTGCAACGGCGAGGATGCGAGCATCGGCTTCGCCGCCGCAGGCGTGGTAGCCAGCGGGCAAAATGGAGGGGTCGGAGTGGTTCAGCTCGACCCGGATGGTGCCGCCGACCTCGCCGACCTGGATCGGCTCGTCGAGGCGGCCATGCCGGATGCGGTAGTCGTCGAGGAGGCGGAGCGCCTGACGGGCGAAGTAGCCCAGCTCGGGGTGGTGCCGCTTCGCTTCCAGCTCGGTGACCACGACCACCGGAAGGACGACCTCGTGTTCCTCGAAGCGGTCGATGGCGAGGGGGTCGGCCAGGAGCACGCTGGTATCGAGAACGTATGTGCGCCGATCGCCCGGGCGGGAGCGGGTTGGTGTTTTGGACCGGATACCAGACTCTTCTTCGATCATGCTGTGTCTCCGATCCGTTGCGGCGACTGGCTCACGACTCTATGAGTGGGTCGGCCGTCCCGCAGCTCGGCGGTGCTGTGCGTGGACGCTAACCCCGGCGCCCGGTTCGGCGCGATACGCTATGAGGAAATTACATGATTTGTCATCAATTGAGAGAATTTGAAAGGCGCTCTCTGAACCAGGCGGCGATCTGAGGGCGGTAGCGCAGGAGAGGAGCAGAACCCGACGAGCTCGGCAGACCTGCCACCCGCCCCCTCTTCTAGGGCCTGTGTGATGTCGTGTAGATGGGGCGCGCTTAGGCCAGGCGCAGGGTGCCGATCCCCTCTTGAGCTGTTTGTTGCCGCGCCGGGAGGGGTGTTCACCGGGGATGGAGGAGCCGGAGTTCCGGGTCACGGGCGCGAGGCCGGCGTAGGCGGCGAGGTGGCCGGCGGTGGCGAAGCCGCTGCCGTCGCCGACGTCGACGAGGATGCGGGCCGCGGTCCTGATCCCGATGCCGGGCATCGAGATCAGGACCTGGGAAAGAGGGTGGGCTCCAGGAGTTCCTCGATCTGAGCCGCGAGGAGTTTGCGCTGGTCAAGCACGGACTGGAGCGAACTGGCGAGGCTGGGAACGATCAGCGCGGCAGCATCGGTTCCCGGGACGACGACGGTCTGTTCGTCGAGGGCGGTGACGTCCTCGACCAGCCGCTCGGCCATCCGCGGTGCCTTGGGACGTATCAAGGTCACGAGGCGACGGCGTCCGGCTTTGCGGATCTGGGCCGGGGAGCCGAACTGGTCCAGCATCTTGAGCACGGCCGGGTGCTGGATCCGCGGGCCCAGGACACGCTCGAGCGACGGATGGATCTGGGTGAGGAGGCCGCGGAGCCGGTTGGCGATCCGGGTGGACTCGCCTGCCAGGTCGTCGTCGAACCCGGCGATCATGGCGAGTTCGGCGACGGTTTCGTCCGTGGGATCGTCGGTCCGCAGGGTGTGGGGCATGGCCCTGGCGGCGTCCGCGACGATGAACGCGTCGCGGGCGTCGGTCTTTGCCTCACCGGAATAGAGATCG
>NZ_JBEXNN010000098.1:0-2583 GCF_040611115.1 Streptomyces sp. NPDC003038 | reverse complement strand
TGGCTGCACACCTACAATCACCACCGCGGACACACCGCCCTCGCAGGCAAACCACCCGCCAGCCGCGTCCCCAACCTCACAGGGCAATACACCTAAGTTAGGGAACTGGGCGCAGGCCCCCTCCTTGGTACGCGCCGATGTTCGGCCTGCGGTCCCAGGGGAGCTCAATGCCGAAGAAGTCACGCCATGCCACAGGTGCTACGTGAGCGAAAATACCCTGGCCAGCTCGGTCGAAGCTCGCCTGTCCCCAGATGCCGCTGCGGATGGCTGGACTGCCCCACGCCAGTCGGTATGACGCTGCAGAATAATACCCTTCGCCCCCCGTGAACCTGGGCATGCCAAGTACCGGACGTGAATCCAGACCGATGATATCAGTGGAGGTATTTCCCGGCACAAATAGGTTATTGGTAACGACCAAGTTCCCCGCAGAACGATTATTGAAAAGGGGGCCGACGCGCGCATCACCCAGAGCCGCAAAGATATTGTTAAATATTCTGCCGTCGTTTGTCCCCTGAATCCAGAAGGGGTGATTTCCCGACCTTCTGGTCATGAAAGTGTTATTGTAGATCCAAATTCCAGAGTTCTTCTCCCATCCACTAAGGAAAAGCATTCCGCCGTGCGGTCTACCATTGATACTAACAGGCTTTCGATAGCCGTCATTTATGCTGATATTGTAGCGCACGATGACATCCGTGTTGTCGCCCAAGATTTCCAGTCCATACCCAGCGTTTTCAAACACGCGATTATATTGCAGGAGGATATGCTTATTGTGTAAGTCGACATGAATGCTGGACGAGTCCCCAGATCCTTGCGATCCGTAAACAGTGTTGCGCTGGGCGACAACGTACTGGGAATTATAGAACCAAGCTCCGCTACCTCGCCCGATCTGCCGGGGAAATTGCTTGCTACCAGCCAAGTTGATGGTGTTTCTCTCCAGTAGTACGTTTGTTGACGAGTGAACCAGAAGGCACGAGCCGCCAGTACGGTCGCATCTATTATCACGGAAGGCTGAATTTCTGACACCCAAGAATTGTGCACCAAAACGCGTGCCGCGAAGGAAGTTACTACTCCGCACCACAATGTCCCCAATAACGGCACGTTGAGGCTTTAGTGATTGGAAGACAAGGCCAGACTGGTAGTTACTGTCAAAATCGGGCCGAATTGTGATGGATGACACATCACGGAGGGTAAGGCGGTCCACTCGGAAGTGGGTCAGGTTTCGGCGCCCCGTATTGACTACCAGAAGCCCGAACGCGGCGGCGTCGGAAACGCCGTCACGGTGCTTTGTTCGATTATTGGTGACAGTGAGGTCTCTGAAATGGATGTGATCCTGGTCCTGCACCAGGATCGGCGCCAGAACCGCGCCTCTACCGTCAGGTGGCGACGACCCATCGATGACCGGTTTAGGACCGCTCCCGTAGGCCCCGAACACGATGGGCTTGCCTGCAACGCCTGACCTGTTGACCCTGAGCGTGCCACGGAACGTGCCAGACCGCTCAAAGAGCACCTGACTTCCCGGGGCGAGATCCGCAAGGCTGACCTTAGACAAGGACCTCCAGGCGGTCGCTGGGGAAAGACCACTTTTTCTATCGTCGCCGTCCGGCCTGACATAAAACGTCCTGGCGATGGCGACTGCTGGCTTCTGCGCCTTCGAGCCGAGCAGGAACCCGTCGGAATTATTCTGCGACCACTCGACTCCGCTGGCGGCACGACCGGGACCCGTCAATGCCGAAGCCGCTGCCGCTGCCTGCAGCAAGCCCAACGACCCAACCGTGCCGATCCCAAGCACCATTGCCAGCAGGCGCCTTGAAAAACTCTTATCCATCTTCCTCACCGTCCGATCATGGAGGCCATTTACATCCAAGAGCTTCACCTTCCCTAAATATGACGAGCCCTCGTGTCGACGGTGCAGAGCTGTGTAGGGCACCTTTGTCTACGACAGTCGGAATGCGGCCCGTCAGGACTGAACAAGGTCACCCAAGCGCTCAAACCCCCTCTGCACCGCCCCACCGAGGACGCGGCCAGCACCGATTGCTGATCGTGCTTTCAACGTGATCTTCAGTCAAGGAGTAAATAACGCTCTGACGGGAAAACTCCACGGTCAGGTGGGCATGGCGAGGTAGCCCCCCGGCCTGGTGGTTCCGGGGGCTGTTGGTCGTGTCGGCGGTGGTGTGTCAGACGCCTGCCGTGGTGAGGGCCACGTCGTGGCCGAGGGCGGTGAGCTGGCGGACGAGGTCGCGGGTCGTGCGGGCGGGGTCGAGGTTTCTGGTGTGCCAGTCGTGGCCGAGGTCGCGGTAGCGGGCGGCGGGGTCGCTCAGGAGGTGCCAGGCGGCCACGAGGATGGAGCGGGCGACGGCGACCAGGGCCTTGAGGTGGCCCCGGCGTTTGACGATCCGTTTGTAGCGGGCTCCGAGGAAGGTGTCGGTCCGCGCGGCGGAGACGGCGGCCTCGCCGAGCGCGCCGCGGAGCCAGGGGTTGCCCTTGCCCGCGGGCCCGGAGGTGTTCTTGGGCCCGGACTGGAAAGTGCGGGGAGACAGCCGGGCCCAGGAAGCCAGATGGCCGGCGGTGGGGAACACACTCATG
>NZ_JBEXNN010000097.1:0-2690 GCF_040611115.1 Streptomyces sp. NPDC003038 | reverse complement strand
GCATAGACACCTTGCTCAACAGCCCGGGGGCTCTGCCTGTTTCACCACCGCCACCTCATCACCCGATCGGTGGCCACTCTGAAAAGGCTCACTGAGCTTGTTCAGTGTGGCCACCGATCGGGTGACACGACTCCCGTATATACGCAGGTCACAGGTGCCTCAAGCGCTTTCCCTGAAGCTCAAGTGGAACAAGCTCAGTAAGAGCCCTGACCCTCCCGCCGCCCCGACGAGACCGCGAGCACCTGCTCTGGTGGTCCACCAGGCGCCGACGCCACCAACACCACGCCCGCCACTGCCACCACCGCGGGCAGACCTACACCGACGCAACACCAAGATCGGAAACCTCGACCACGGCTATCTACAACTGCTGTGTCAGTACAATGCATTGACCTCTTTTTCGCATACGTCCCACGCTTTGGCTGCTGTACCGTCCAGGCCGTACAAGCACTTGACATACGCCACCTCTTCCCTGTGGGGGGACACCGGCTGGTTGAGGGTGCTGCAACCGCCGAAACCTGGGTATGTCATAACCTGAGCGCAGATGGGGTACGGCTTTGGGGGATGATCGAGGCCGAGGGCATGACCAAGCTCATGCACGACAGTATTGAGCTTGTCGACATCTTCGTGGCCGACGCCAGCCCTATTATAGTAGTCGCGATTCAGTCTTATGTACTTCGCGCGCATATCGACTGCATTAACCGTTAAAGTAATACTGCCCCAGTTATGAGATAGTCGCGCTGAATCCTCAAGGATGATATCGATTCCCGGCTCGTCAGGGTAATCCCCTTGCTTCCTCCATGGCTGGATTCCAGGTACGAGAAATTTCCGAGTTGACGCAGGAGGGAATCCGAGTGACGTATTCCAGTTCTCAATTCCCTTTAGGATTAATTTTTTGATTGTGATGTTTCGGTTGATCTCGTCTGAAAATCTAAAGGTGATGGTCGGCTCGGTTCTGTTAACTGCAGGCGCGACATGATCCCCGGCCTCGAGCGCCACAATGTCTGCCGAGCTTGAGGCGGCGCCCCTCACTTGTCCGCCGCATGCTATGGCCACTGCCACAACCACCCATGAAATAATACGTTTAACACGTACAGTCATCCTGGCGTTCATCCTTTCGTTTCTGTCGATCTGGCAATCCGCAGCCGTCAGAGTTACAGCAGTAAGGCCTCTGCCGGGTAAGCCTCTCCCATGGTGGCGGTCCGGGCCGGCAGCCTGTGAGACGCCCTGCTTTCTTGGAAAGGGATTTGGAGACGTCTAGGCTGCGACCTGCAGCTCCTCGACTTGGCATGAACTTTTGCGGGATTCCGGTAGCCGAGTGCGGAATGGAGGCGCCTGTGATCATAGAACATCTCGATGTAACGGCGATCGCCCGGTCAGGGTCATTGCATGATCGGGATCTGTCCGGGTTGATCACGTGAGGCCGAGGGGCGACAGCGGTCGGTGGTAGTCGCGGCTGGTGCGTCGGAGGGCGGCGGCGATGTTGGTCTCGTCGTTCTGGCGGAAGAGGCTGATGGCGAGGTTGCGCAGGCTGGCCATGGTGCGGGGGCAGGGTCCCGGTGCGGACCTTGGAGTCGTCCTCGCGGAAGGTCCGGTCACGTACGTGGTGCAGGAGGTTTTCGATGCCCCAGTGGCCCCTGATCCAGGCGGCGAGCTCGGCCGGGATGGCGTCGAAGACATCCAGGCTGGTGATCAGGTAGACGCGCTCGATCGTCAGCTTCCCGGTGGCGAGGTCGCGGCGCCATCGCACGACTTGGATCGCCTGGCGGGCGCCGGGGTAGTCGATGTGGCGGAACGCGGCGACCTTGAGTCGGCGGTCCTCATCGCGGTGGTGAGCCCGCTCGCGGGTGTGGTGGGCCAGCGGGATCTCGGCCCAGGGCAGCTTCCTGACCTGCGCATACAGGCCGGGGTGGTTCTTCTTGACGATGGCCAGGTAGTGGGCTCCGCGCTCGATGAGGTAGGCGCCGTGGCCGTGCTGGGTGTGCAGGGCGTCACCGGTCAGCACGGTGCTCTCCAAATCAATCGTGTCCAACAGAGGCTGGAAGGCGGGTGTTTCGTTGCTCTTGGAGGCGATCTGCCGCTGGGCCAGGACTACGCCGTGGTGGTCCATCGCGGCCAGCAGCTGGATCGCGGTCGTGGTCTGGGTGCGCGAGCCTCGCGCGGTCTTGCCGTCGACGGCGATGGCCCGCAGGGCCGGCCGTTTCGGTGGTGGTTCGGGTGGCGCCGGTGGCGGGGTTCTGGCCCGCAGGTATGCGCCGATGGCCGTGTCCAGCGCGTCGCCGTCGACGTGCTGGAGCAGGCGGCGGATGGTGGCGGCGTGCGGCACCGTCCGAGGCCGGTGAGCGGGTCGGCCGGAAAGCCGAGGAGCCCCAGGACGTGCTGCGGCGCATCTGTGATCCATTGAGCTTGTTCAGGTTGGCCGCTGATCGGGTGAAGGCGGGGTGGCGTAACAGGCGAGGCCCTGGCTGTTGAGCGGGATGTCTGACGTCCGTAGCTCTTCAACACGGGGGCCTCGTTGGTTCCTTATCCTGCCGTACTCGATGTCCCACACGTTTCCAGGGGATTGACACACCGCGAGGTGATGCCCTCGGTGGAGCGCCGCTCCCACAAGGGACTGAACAACCGGGCGGAGAACTCCCACCAGCCAACGAGGCAGCGTGAACGCGCGATGAAAGGCTTCCGCAGCCCCGGCT
>NZ_JBEXNN010000096.1:0-2811 GCF_040611115.1 Streptomyces sp. NPDC003038 | reverse complement strand
CATCGCCGAGATCAAGACCTGGCGCATCCTCCGAAAAGCCCGCTGCCACCCCACCAGACTCACGTCAATCACCAAAGCCATCCTCACCCTGGAGATCCACCGCTGAACAAGCTCAGTGAGCTTGTTCAGTGTGGCCACCGATCGGGTGACACGACTCCCGTATATACGCAGGTCACAGGTGCCTCAAGCGCTTCCTTGAAGCTCAAGTTGAACAAGCTCAGTGATCCCCATACGGTGCGAGCCGATCACCGGAGAACCTCCGCAGCCTGGCGTCACCCTGAACTTACCTCTCACTCAGGCCAAACGTCCTATCAGCGGACCGGGACGACGCTGAGGCGAAGGTCACTCGGTATAGGTACGGCCAGTTCTTGCCGGTAATCCAGTACTCGTCGGTACCTGGGATCGCAGCAATGCCGTTCAGAACGTTCTCGATCGGCCGGACCGGCAAAACTGCGGAAGCGTCGATCCTGTCGATTACCTTCCCGGTGCGTGTGTCCACACCGACGATGGTGTCACTGCCCAGCACGTTAGCAAGGACCGTCCGGCCGGTGCACTCCAACTCGTTAAGCAGGGCTACCGGCCTGCCCACATCGGTAACCGTGACTGAGCCGAGGGCTACGAAGGTCACGGAGTCACGGAAGACCAGCCGAGCGGTCCCATCACTCATAACGAAACGCCGCTCCTGTGCCTGATGACACAGCCCCCACCCCTCACCGTCGTACGACACTCGCCGCCGTTCGGCCAGTGTCTCCGCATCTCTCACGATCACCACGCCGTCCCTCCAGGTCAGCTGCCACACCTCCCCGCCCAGAACGGTCAGACCCTCCCCGAACAGTTTCGGCCCTAGAGCCACCGACACCGCATACGGTCTGCCAGGCGGACCGTAGTGTGCGGTGGAGCGACCAGGCATCCCCGTACTTTCGTACAGTCGGCCGGATGACATCTCCAGCCCCTGGGTGAAGGCCTGCGAATCGTGCGGCAATGTATCCAGCACTCGCGCAGTCCACTGCCTTGGATGCGTCACTACTCCACCCCGCTTTGCTGCGGCAAACATTGCCGAATAGCCGACCCAAGCCAGCAAGCAAAAGGCAACTAGCACCACCGTGAGGCGCCGAACATGTGGCACAGACGTAGCACGCATCAACCACTCCCATATGGGGATAAAAGGATCGTCACGGGCACGTCGGCGCCAGCGCCCAAGCCGTGTGTACCCGCGCCATGGATGCGGCAGGAAAGTGGCCTCAGCGGTCAGAGTGGCCTTCGCGGACTTGCCCCGGTTGGACCTCTGCTCGCACCTGGCCGACTGGCCGACCCCTGACGGCATGCGGACGGAAGGGGTCATCAATCCACAAGTTTGCGCCGGCGGCCAAGGATACCTGGCTGCAGGGGACTGTGGTCCGTAGGCACAAAGGGTGAGGTTCCCCCGCTGGGTGGGGTGGTTGCCTAGCTGGTCAGGGCGGGGTGACGTGGTTTCAGGTTCACTTGTTCGGCCGTTGCCTGGTTGGCGTAGTGCTTCTCCTCGTACTCGATGCCGCGAGCTACGTGTGATGCCGAGATGGCTTCCCGCACTCCGAAGTAGCTCGATAATCTTCATGTGCTGTCAACTCCTTGTTAGCCGCTGATGATTCCAAAAACTCTGGAGCGGACCACCCGCCCTAGGGCGCCGAAACTCAATCGCCTCACACGTGCCTGCATATGGGGCTGAGGTAGCCGAGTCGTTCCTGGATGCGGCGGGGGTTGTAGAAGCCGTCGATGTAGTTGAAGAGTGCGAGGTTCGCCTCGGCACGTGTGGCGAAGACGCGGCCGCGGACGCACTCAGTCTTGACCAGCATCCACAAATTCTCGGCGAGAGCATTGTCGTACGAGTCGCCGACCGAGCCCATCGACGCCTGGATACCTGCTCTGACCAGGCGTGTCGTGAGTTTCAGGGACGTGTATTGGCAGCCGTGGTCCGCATGGTGAATGAGCTCGCCGGCGATGGGCTCGCGGGAGGCGAGGGCGTACTCGAGCGTGGTCAGGACGAGGTCGGCGTCGGCGCGGGCGGAAGTTTCCCAGGCGACGACCCGGCGGGAGAAAGCGTCGCGGATCGCGGAGAGCCACAGCGGTCCCTCCTGGGTGGGGATCATGGTCAGGTCGGTGACCCACAGCCAGTTCGGCCCGGTCGCGGTGAAGTCGCGTCGCACCAGGTCGGGTGCGAGATCGGCATCCGGGTCACGTCGAGTGAAGCCCTTGGCCTTGCGGGGGCTGATCCCGGCGAGGCCGGCCTGGCGCATGAGCCGTTCGACGCGCTTGCGGCCGACGCGGGTACCCTCGCGCTCCAGGACGGCGTGCACGCGCGGTGAGCCGTAGATCCCGCCGGACTCGTCGTGGACCTCACGGATCCGGTCCGTCAGCTCGACGTCCCGGCGGCGCCGCTCGCACGGCTCCTTCTCGGCCTGGCGCCACCGGTAGTAGGTGGAGGAGGGATGGAAAGTTCCCGGAGTACGGGCTCGACCCCCAGGTGCGGGTGCTCGTCGAGGAGTCCTGTCAACTGGGCCGGGTCGGGTCGAGCTGGGCCGAGAAAAAAGCCGACGCCGTCCGCAGGACCTCATTCGCCCGCCTGTCACCACTTCCCGCATCCCGGGGGAACCTCAAGGGCGCGGTGCGTCTCCAAGAAGGGGACTGTATCCGCGACGGCGCGGTGGCGAACCGGCCCATCTACGTGGCTCTGGCCGTCACTGCGGAGGGCCGGCGGGACATCCTGGGCCTGTGGGCCGGCGACGGCGGCGAGGGCGCCAAGCACTGGATGCACATCCTCACCGAGATCAAGAA
>NZ_JBEXNN010000095.1:0-2830 GCF_040611115.1 Streptomyces sp. NPDC003038 | reverse complement strand
TCTCAGGGTGTCGTTCTTGCGCAAGTACACCAGTGCGACCAGTGCGCGCTGGGGCGGCGACAGCTTGCACCGTCGGTCACCCTCGAGGGTGACGATCAGCATCGTGACCCACTCGACCAGGGCGTGCGGGACATCGAGTACGGCAGGATAAGGAACCAACGAGGCCCCCGTGTTGAAGAGCTACGGACGTCAGACATCCCGCTCAACAGCCCGAGGGCCTCGCCTGTTACGCCACTGTTACGCCACCCCGCCATCACCCGATCAGCGGCCAACCTGAACAAGCTCAATGGCAGACTGGCGGCACATCGGAGCTGCGGTGATCGGCGGGTGACTTGACAGGTCTCCCTGATCATCGGAGCTTCATTGCGTGCGGAACTGCCGAAGTGAAGGTTCGCCACATCCCTGTGACCTCACATCCCTGTGACCTGCTGGTTCTCCGCACCGTCAGGACTATGAATCAGCCCTGGTAGTACTGGGCCGGCGCCTGCCCCACATGTCACCGCGACATACCCGCACGCAAACCAACCTGACCAAGCCCTACTAGGACGTCTCAGACGGCGTCGGAGCCGGTGTGCGTCTCTGACTCTCACTTGGCCTCGTCGGCTCTGACCATGGCTTCACGAAATCTCGCATATTCTGCAAGTTCGAGTATGTCACCTCGTGTGCGGTCGCGCGCCCGTCTGCCCCATATACCCGCTCCGACCGCCGTGAAGAAGGGAATTAGTAACCACGCCAGAGACCCCATGCCAGCCCGCCTCTCTACCCTGATATATACGTGTCGTTCATGGATTCAACGCTCACGCTGGCAAGGGGGTTGCGCAAATCGAGGGCGTGTTGCACGGCCGAACGGGTGGGTGCGCGACTGGCCCCTGCCAGGGAGATGACTCGACCGCCGGTTAACATGCTGCCGCCCATTCCTGGCAGGCGTCGGCCTGCGCCTCAGCGTAGGCCGGCTGCGAAGGGTTGCCCCGTTACTGAGTTTTCGGGTTGTCGTCGGGTAGTGACGGTTCTGATCCCTGCGGTATGCCGGTTGGGTGAGGTATCCAGAGGGTGGGGGCCTGACCGCTGAGCGTCGGGCATTTCGTGAGGGGATCCGGCTCCAGGCCGGCGAGAGGTTCGCGGGGCCCTAACTTGATCTTTAACCTGTGCGACGTGGGCGAGGGGTCGTCGACTTCTTCGTTTTCGGTTTCGTGGTGTCGGTCTTGCGGACTGTGTGCACGTCGTGTCGGGGGGTGGGCCGGATGTTCTTGCGGCCTGGTGGCCTGCCGGGGCCGGGGCGGGAGGGTTTCGGTGCACCGGCCGGGCAGGTGGTCTTCGGGCGGATGTGCCGGAAGTCCCGGCGGACGCGGGCGGGTGTGAGTCGTTCGACGGGTGCGGGTTTCTCCCAGGGGCGGCGCAGGTCGGCTGCCAGTGGTCGGGCGAGCCTGAGCTGGGTGTAGGCGGCGAGGATCAGCCAGGTCCAGCGGTCCGCCGCTTCGGGCGTGCGGATCTTCGGGGAGGTCGAGCCGAGGGTCTGCTTGAACAGGCGGAAGGTGTGCTCGATATCGAAACGCCGCAGGTAAACCTGCCAGAGCCGGTTGATGTCAGCGGGGTCGGCATTGGTGCCGGACCACCACAGCCAGACCGGCTTGGGGGTTGCTCCGCTGGGCAGCGGTCGATGTCGAGGCGGATGACGGTCCCTTCGATGACCGCGAGGGTGCCCTCGCCGGTGGCCCAGGAAGAGCGGTGGGTCAGTTTGGGGTGGAGTCGGTCCCAGGAGCGGGCGGTGGCGGTGCCGTAGAGGCGGGTGTCGGTCACGGTCTCGGCATCCGGGGTGCCCCAGGTGTCTTCCTGGCCGAAGACGATCTCGCCGCCGTGCCGAGGCGGGCGCTGGGGCTGCCGGGGCGGGGCGGTCCTGCGCAGGACGCGGTCCGACCGCATCCGGGCCAGGATCCGGACCGGCAGATCCCGCAGGAGGTGGGCCAGGCGGGGTGCGTCGTATCCGGCGTCCGCGATGACGAGGATGTGCAGGTCGCCGGCCTGCCATTGGCCGGCCGTGATGAGCCGCTCGATGAGTTCACGCAGCTGCCGGGCGGTGACGGTGGCGGTGTCGTTCCCGGGCAGTCCAGGGGTGCGGTCCACGAGCTGCGGCCGGGCTCAAGCGCGCAGATGACCGAGTACGGTCAGCCGGGGACCGGGATGTGGTGGTCCTTGCCCCGTCCGTAGGTGTGGCACAGGATCCGCTCCGGCGAGGTGTGCGCGTCGGGCCGCAGCCAGCAGGTCACGTCCACGGCCAGGCCCAGCCGCCCGTCGGCTGCCCTCGGCAGCGGCACCCCGGCCAGTACCCGTCGCAGCTGCACGGTGTCCACCCCGCCCCGGGCCACGGCGGCGTAGAGCCCTCCGTGGCCGCGGCGGTGTTCACCCACCAGAGACAGTTCGGCCAGTAGTGACCGAACGGGCCCGTCGCCGCACAAGATCGCGTCGGTCAGCTCGAACAATGCGTCCGAACGAGCGGTCAGGCAGGAGTAGAACTCGCCCCGGAAGCGTGACAGTTCCGTCAATGCCTCTTGCCGGGCAACGTGATGCAGCAGACTCATCCCCACGGCCTTCGCGCTGGATGTGAGTGTTTCCTTGGTCGGAGCACATCATCCAGACGAAGGCCGCTTCTGCGTACGGCAGTTACCGAACCGAGTGATCAAGTACGAGGCATCGTTCGACCTCAGACGTTAAAGATCAAGCTAAGGGCTTGCGGGGAATCAAGGTGTTGTTTCCCGTTCTGAGGCTCGTTGCTGTGGTATGCGCATCCCGGACGAGGCTCGTAACCAACTCTCTGTGAAGTTCGCGGTGTTGT
>NZ_JBEXNN010000094.1:0-3014 GCF_040611115.1 Streptomyces sp. NPDC003038 | reverse complement strand
TCCGCGGCCCCCGCTTCGGACGGCTTGGCTATGTTCTCGCTGGTCACAGGTGCACTCTTCCATGATCGGAGTCACACCGTTTCTTTTACAGTCCCTCAGGCGAGTCAGGCCGCTGCTCGTTTGAAGTCCGCGTGGAACAGGCCCGTTGGGGGGGCGGCCGAAATCAGGGTTGGGTGTGGGGGTGTCTGGGCAAGGTCCGTCCCCGGCGGTGAGGGGCGGCGGCGCCGGGGGCGGAGTGCGGGTTGGTTTCAGGTGGCGGGGTAGATGCCTGGGGTGGTGGTTGCGTACATGGGTTGGGTGTGGGGGTTGTGGGGGTGGTTGGGTGGGGCGGGTGTGGTGAGGGCGGTGGGGGCGTCGGGGAGGCCGGCGCCGGTGTGTGCGGGGTCGGTGCCGGGGATGGGTCGGCAGGCTGTGCGCAGGAGGGTGTGGAGTTGGTGGGGGCGGGTGGGGGTGTGGGGCATGGCCTGGGTGTGCAGGTGGTCGTGGTGGGCTAGGAGGAGGGCGGTGAGGGCGGTGATGTGGGCGGCGGCGATGGTGGTGCCGTCGGTGGGGGTGTAGCCGTCGCCGGGGGCGGTGGTGATGACTGCGGTTCCTGGTGCGACGAGGTCGATGCCGGGGCCGGTTGGGGTGAAGGGGGCGGGGTAGGAGCCGGTGCAGGGCGGTGGGGTGGGCGGGTGGGGGCTGTGGGGCGGGTGGGCGGCGGTGTGGGTGATTGCGCCCACGGCGAGGACGCCTGGGAGGGCGGCGGGGTGGCGCAGGGGTCCTGGGGTGTTGCCGGCGGGGGCGATGACGGTGATGCCGGCGGTGTTTGCGTCGTGCAGTTTCCACGCTACGAGCTGGGAGGGGGCCTGGTAGGCGAGGTTGATCTGGGCGACGTCGATGTCGTGGGTGATGCAGTGGTCGACTGCCCGCAGCAGGTCGCTGATGTGTCCGTTGGGGAAGAGTTTCAGTGCGTAGAGTTCGGCGTCGGGGGCGATGCCGGTGATGCCGGTGTGGTTGTCGGCGGCGGCGAGGATCCCGGCGCACCAGGTGCCGTGGCCGGTCAGGTCCCTCTGCCAGGTTTCCTCACCGCTGAGGCGGGTGAAGTCATGCCCGGTCAGGAGCGTGTCCTTGAGGTCGGGGTGGGCGGTGTCCACGCCGGAGTCGAGGAGGGCGATCTTGATGCCTTGGCCTCGGCAGGCGGACGGGATCTGGTCCAGCCGCATCGCCCGCACCCCCCATCCGGTCACCGCCCGCCCGGGAAAGCCCTCGAAGGTGTCCGCCAGCGACTGCAGCTCCACCACCGTCTCCTGCCCCTGACAGGCACCGAGGGGGTAGTTCACGCGTCGTGGCCAGTAGCCGCTCACCGGGCGCACATACAGGGACCGCAGGGTGGCCGGGGTGTCCGCGGTCAGGGCCAGACTCGCCCGGCCGTCCCGGCCGGTCACCGCGTGGACCGTCGCGGCAGCGCCCACCGCCCACACATGCGCCCCCGCCAGCACCTCCCCGTCGCCTCCCTTGACCAGCACACGCAGGAGCTCGGGCTCCTCCAGCGGGACGGCAAGCGCCGGATCCAGGAACAACCCTCCCCCGGCCCCCACCCCGCCCAACGGCAGGGCCGGGGCATAGCACAGCGGCTGATCGCTCTCCACCACCACCTGCGGGTTCACCGCCAGCGCACGGGCCCGCTCCGCGGGCATCACCACCACCGCCACCGGCGGACACGCCAGACGAGGCCCCGCAATCGCCCCCAGCCCCCGCGAACGCGACGGACGTAGCTGCGCCACCGCCTCCACCTCGGGGTCCTCCTCCAGCAGGGTGAACAGCGCGGACGCCTCAATCGGCGGGACCCCGCCCGCCAGCATCCCCAGCGGCCGCGGCGCCACCAGATACTGGCCCCACCCCGCCCGCACCCCCCGCCCGCCTTCACCAGAGCGCAGCTGCTCACGCGGCTCCTCGTCACGCCCGCCCAGCCCGCCGAGAGCCTGAGCCCGGTCACCGGACCCGCTGCTCCCACCCGGGGACTTCGCGCCCTCGCCTGCGTTGCCCCGCTTCACACCGCTGCCGCCCTGCTCACTCATCACCCAAACCGCCATTCCAAGAAGGTTGCCGCCGTCTTCACGTCTTCATGTCTTGCCGCGCCTGGCGGGAGCGGGCACGCCACCGCTCCCGCCGGCAGGATCCGCCGCCCGGCGCCTCGGCCCGGACGGCGGCTACCGGCCGGGCGGGTCCTCCCCTGGCAGGGGAGGACCCGCCCGGCCGGACACCTCACATGCCCGGCAGCTGCCCGTACTGCGGCTGCCCGTACATCCCCGACCCCTGAAGCCCCTGAAGCTGGCCGTACTGGCCCATCTGGCCCTGGATCTGCTGCCCCTGGCCCTGAAGCGGACCCATCTGGCCCTGGATCTGCTGCCCCGGCATCTGGCCGATCTGCCCCGGGATCTCGCCGATCTGGCCCTGGCCCTGGCTGATGATCTGCGCCAGCGTCATATGCACGATCGGCGCGATACGCCGCGCACACTCGGTCAGCACACTGCTCCAGGCCTGCGGCGGAATCTGCCCCTGCGTCTGGATCCCCATCAGAATCTGCGGGTCGATCCGCAGCTGCTCCACCATCGCGTTCACCGCCGTCCCGGCACACCGCAGCGACAGCTCCGTCACCAGCAACGGCAACTGCTGCCCCAGCCCCGGCCCCTGGATTCCGAGCAGCTGCTGGCCTTGACCGATCTGGGACTGGCCGATCTGGCCCTGACCGATCAGGGACTGGCCGATCTGCTGGGGGGTGTAGACAGACATCAAACTCCTCCTTGAGCTCTGACGGACACACCGGTCAACGCAGAACCGGAAAACCCGGCCCGCGCCACCCGCAGCAAACCACCAACCACCAAAGAACACATCCCGGGACATACCGCCAAAAGAACCCCTCGGCCTTCCCGCACCACTGAACCGCCCCGGGGATCTTGGAGGCTCTGGACCCTGGAAGGGTTGGAGTCATGCCGGCACCGAGGAAGTACCCCGCTGAGCTGCGGGAGCGA
>NZ_JBEXNN010000093.1:0-3018 GCF_040611115.1 Streptomyces sp. NPDC003038 | reverse complement strand
TCCGCGGCCCCCGCTTCGGACGGCTTGGCTATGTTCTCGCTGGTCACAGGTGCACTCTTCCATGATCGGAGTCACACCGTTTCTTTTACAGTCCCCCACTGAATGTCAGCGAGACTGTCCAGTGACTCTCGCTCTGCCAGTGCTTCGGGCACGACGAGTGTGTCTGCCTTGCGCAGGGTGGCGGGGAAGCGGAGGTGGCCGCGCTCTTCGATCTCGCTCAAGTTGACCTGGAAGACGCGGAACTCGTCGAGTTCCAGGGCTTCGCGCTGGTTGAGGTTCTGTGTGAGCAAGAAGGCTTTGGTCTTGAGTTCACCGTTCTCGGAGAATGCGATGACTTTCCAGTACTCGCGGGGGATCTGGACGCTGCGGAAGAAGCGGTCGTCCTCTTGGAAAACCGGACCGCCGAACACGCTCACTCTCAGGTCGTCGACTTCGACGTCGGCGAAGACGGCGTCCTCGAGCTGTCCCCACAGTCCGCCCTTGCTGCTCTGGTTGAAGTCGTCCATCTGCGGGGTGATGTTGGTGTAGAAAAACGAGTCCACGTTGGCTTTCCTGGCCTCGGCCGGACTGCCCCAGAGCAGGTCGGCCCGGCGGGCGATGTGTCCGCGGTCGAGCCGGTTGGCCTCATACAGTTCGTTGCCGATCTGAGCGTCGTCCGTGATGCGTGGGTCCTTGACGAACTTGATGCCTTTGCGGCTGAGTCGCTTGAGTGAGGCGCCGTCGATGTTCCAGGCGACCCAGAAGGCGAAGCACCGTGACGCGCTCAGGGCCAGCGAGAAGTGTGTGTAGGGGATGACCTCGGAGTCGCCGTGCCGGACTGCGTCGTCCTTGATGGCTGCGTTGAGCTGCGGGACGTCGATCCGCTTTGCCAGGAAGCCGGGGTCGTATCCTTTGATGAGCTCGGCTTCTTCAACGGACGGGGGCTGCAGGCTGATCTCGAGCTTCTCGAAGACCGAGCGTGGCAGGCAGGCCAGCGCGTGCTCGTCCGGGTTGTCGCCGCTCTCACCGCCGAAGTGAAGGCCGGCCAGGACCTTGCTGGTGCGGCCGTTGGCGGCCTTGAACAGCCAGACCGAGCCCGAGTCTCCGCCCCGGCTGACCTCGCCGTCGGCGGGAGGGTTGTCCGGGTCGATCCCGATCTCGAAGCAGCCGATGATCTGCTCGCCGACACCCTCGCCGTAGTCAATCTTGGCGAGGGTGTCGATGCGCCGGACCACGCCGTGGGTGACACCCGTGGTGCGGCCGCTTTTGATGACCTTGTCGCCGAGTTCCGGCTCGCCCAGGTCCTCCGGCACGACACCGAGGTCGAAGATTTCCCTGCGGAACTGGCGGTCCTTGATGGTCGCCACCGCGCAGTCCCCCGCTACCCCGAGGTGGGAGCGCTTCAGGATGCCGAGGCGGTTGAGGGTGATGCGGTTGTCGTCGTGCGGGCCGGGCTGTACGACCGTCTCGCCCAGCGCGCCATCCGGCCCGTGCAGCACGTGCCAGTTACTCAGGACGTAGGGGGTTGCGTCGTTCTTGTCGAAGACGATGCAGCCGATGGTGCCCGCCGAAACCTCGACGTGCCCGACACTCGCCCCGGGCAGGATCGGGTCGAGACGTTGTTTGCGGATCGGGCCTTCCACTTCGGCGACGACACGAAACTGCGTCGTGTAACTGCGCTGGATGACGTCGGTGGGGACCTCGACGCCGTCCACCTCGATCGTCTCCGGGAGCTCGGTGGTTCCCAGCGCCTCCAGTACCTCCGGCTCGGAGGTCTTCACGTCCACCGTGAACTGCAGCGTGAGCTCCTTGACCGTCTCAGCGTCCTTTTGGCGGTAGCCGATGCCGATAGAGGTCACGTTTGGATCGGTGAGGTAGCTCGGGCCTCTTGTCCGGATGAACTGCCTAAGCGAGGCGACACGTTTGTCCTGCTCAGAGACAGTCTTGGACGTCGTGGACTTCTTCTTGGCGACCACGAATGGATCCCTTCATGGAGGGGCGGATGCCAACTGGTACTTGGCGTGGGGGTGTTCGCCGCCGGCCGCCCGGGAGCCGCAGGAGCGGATCGCCGTTCGAGATTGTGACCGGACCCCCAGCGCTGAGCGGTGTGCCGTCGTTGTGGTTTGCGTCGCTGTATGGCAGGAAGCGGCAGACCACAACCACCCCAGATCAGGCTCTGACTTTCCGTACATGATGGAGTTTAGAGGGAGAAACCCCGGGGAGCGCCGCGCACACGTTCCGCCACGGCGGGGGCCACGCCGCCGGGAGAAGCTCGACAAAGATGGACGCAGGCCCGGATGGTCCTGGCCGGTCAGGGACCGTGACACGATGATCAACGCCTCATTGAGCGCATCATGGTGACCGAAGCGACCGTGATCCGAATGCAGGTAAGGCGGGTCGACAGCATCGGCGAAACGATCCGGGCTGATTGAACCGCCCCGGGTTTGATGGAGACATCGAAGACCCGGAAGGATGCCGATCATGGCTGCTCCCCGTAGATACCCCGACGAGCTGCGTGAGCGTGCGACGCGGCTGGCGGTCGAGGCCCGTAAGGATCCGGCCGGCCGGCCGGGCTGGTGCGATCAAGCGGATCGCCGACCGGCTCGATGTGCACCCCGAGGCCCTGCGTGTCTGGATCAAGCGCGCCGAGACCGACGAAGGACTCGTGCCCGGAACCACCAGCGCAGAGGCCGCCCGGATCGCGGAGCTGGAACGGGAGGTGAAGGAGCTGCGGCGGGCGAACGCGATACTCAAGTCCGCGTCGGTTTTCTTCGCCGCGGAGCTGGACCGTCCACTGCCGGTCACGGGGACCGGGCAGGGCACTCAGCCGGGCGGCCGGGTCCGGCAGCTCACGCTGCTGACGCAAGGGCGACTTGACCAGACAGACAGTGGCAGACTGGCGGCACATCGAAGCTCCGGTGATCGGCGGGCGACTTGACAGGTCTCCCTGATCATCGGAGCTTCATTGCGTGCGGAACCGCCGAAGTGAAGGTTCGCCACATCCCTGTGACCTGCTGGTTCTCCGCACCGTCAGGACTA
>NZ_JBEXNN010000092.1:1678-3145 GCF_040611115.1 Streptomyces sp. NPDC003038 | reverse complement strand
CAGACCCGGGCCGATGCCCTTCGTGAGGCGCTGGCGACCCGTGTGGTCGTCGCTGACGGGGCGATGGGGACGATGCTCCAGGCGCAGGATCCGTCGATGGAGGACTTCGAGCAGCTGGAGGGCTGTAACGAGGTTCTGAACGTGACGCGTCCGGACATTGTGCGCACGGTGCACGAGGCGTACTTCTCGGTGGGTGTGGACTGTGTCGAGACGAATACGTTCGGCGCGAATTATGCGGCGCTGGCGGAGTATGACATCGCGGAGCGCAACTTCGAGCTGTCGCAGTCGGGTGCCCGGATCGCGCGGGAGGTGGCGGATGAGTTCACGGTCTCGACGGGGCGGCAGCGGTGGGTGCTGGGTTCGATGGGTCCGGGGACGAAGCTTCCGACGCTGGGCCACATCGGTTACGCGCAGATCCGTGATGCCTATCAGGTCAATGCCGAGGGTCTGATCTCGGGCGGTGCGGACGCGCTGCTGGTGGAGACCACGCAGGACCTTCTGCAGACGAAGTCGTCGATCGTCGGTGCCCGCCGGGCCATGGACGCTTTGGGTGTCTCGGTCCCGCTGATCTGCTCGGTGACGGTGGAGACGACGGGCACGATGCTGCTGGGGTCGGAGATCGGTGCGGCTTTGACGGCGCTGGAGCCACTGGGCATCGACATGATCGGTCTGAACTGCGCGACCGGTCCGGCGGAGATGAGCGAGCACCTGCGCTATCTGGCGCGCCACTCCCGTATCCCGCTTTCGTGCATGCCCAATGCGGGTCTGCCGGTCCTGACCAAGGACGGCGCCCACTATCCCCTCTCGGCGCAAGAGCTGGCGGACGCGCAGGAGACCTTCGTCCGGGAGTACGGGCTTTCGCTGGTGGGTGGATGCTGCGGCACGACGCCGGAGCACCTGCGCCAGGTGGTGGAGCGGGTGCGGGGCGTGGCCGTGACCGAGCGCAGCCCTCAGCCCGAGCCGGGCGCGGCGTCGCTGTATCAGACGGTGCCGTTCCGGCAGGACACCGCTTACATGGCGATCGGTGAGCGGACGAACGCGAACGGGTCGAAGAAGTTCCGTGAGGCGATGCTGGAGGGGCGGTGGGACGACTGTGTGGAGATGGCGCGTGACCAGATCCGCGAGGGCGCCCACATGCTCGACCTGTGTGTCGACTACGTCGGGCGTGACGGTGTCGCGGACATGGCCGAGCTCGCGGGGCGTTTCGCGACGGCCTCGACGCTGCCGATCGTTCTGGACTCCACGGAGGTTCCCGTCCTCCAGGCGGGTCTGGAGAAGCTGGGCGGGCGTGCGGTCATCAACTCCGTGAACTACGAGGACGGCGACGGTCCCGAGTCGCGTTTCGCGAAGGTGACGCGTCTGGCCCAGGAGCATGGTGCCGCGCTGATCGCGCTGACCATCGATGAGCAGGGCCAGGCCCGCACGGTCGAGCACAAGGTCGCCATCGCGGAGCGTCTGATCGCGGAC
>NZ_JBEXNN010000092.1:0-1585 GCF_040611115.1 Streptomyces sp. NPDC003038 | reverse complement strand
TTTGGACGAGTGTGTCAAGGCCGGCCTGGACTCGGCGATCGTCCACGCGAGCAAGATCCTGCCCATCGCGCGGTTCGACGACGAGCAGGTGAACACCGCTCTCGACCTCATCTACGACCGCCGGGCCGAGGGCTACGACCCGCTGCAGAAGCTGATGGCGCTGTTCGAGGGCGTCAACACCAAGTCCCTCAAGGCCGGCCGGGCCGAAGAACTCCTCGCCCTGCCCCTGGACGAGCGTTTGCAGCGCCGCATCATCGACGGGGAGAAGAACGGCCTGGAGGCCGATCTCGATGAGGCCCTCCACACCCGCCCCGCCCTCGACATCGTCAACGACACCCTTCTGGAGGGGATGAAGGTCGTCGGTGAGCTGTTCGGCTCCGGTCAGATGCAGTTGCCCTTCGTCCTTCAGTCGGCGGAGGTGATGAAGACGGCTGTGGCCTATCTCGAGCCGCACATGGAGAAGACCGACGATGACGGCAAGGGCACGATCGTGCTGGCCACGGTCCGCGGGGATGTTCACGACATCGGGAAGAACCTGGTCGACATCATCCTCACCAACAACGGCTACAACGTCGTGAACATCGGTATCAAGCAGCCGGTCTCCGCGATCCTGGAAGCGGCGGTGGAGCACAAGGCGGACGTGATCGGAATGTCCGGTCTCCTCGTCAAGTCGACCGTGATCATGAAGGAGAACCTCCAGGAGCTCAACCAGCGCAAGCTGGCCGCCGACTACCCCGTCATCCTGGGCGGCGCTGCCCTCACCCGCGCCTACGTCGAGCAGGACCTGCACGAGATCTACGAGGGCGAAGTCCGCTACGCCCGCGACGCTTTCGAAGGCCTGCGCCTCATGGACGCCCTCATCGCCGTCAAGCGCGGCGTCCCCGGCGCCGCACTCCCACCCCTCAAACAGCGCCGCGTCACCAAACCCGCGACTCCCCTCATCGAGATCGAGGACATCCCCGAACTCGGCTCCGTCCGCTCCGATGTGGCCGTGGACAATCCGGTCCCCACCCCGCCGTTCTGGGGCACCCGGGTGGTCAAGGGCATCCCGCTGAAGGACTACGCCTCCTGGCTGGACGAGGGCGCCCTCTTCAAGGGCCAGTGGGGCCTCAAGCAGGCCCGCGCCGGCGGAGCGACGTACGAGGAGCTCGTCGAGACCGAGGGCCGCCCGCGCCTGCGCGGCCTCCTCGACAAGCTGCACACCGAGAACCTCCTCGAAGCCGCCGTCGTCTACGGCTACTTCCCCTGCGTCTCCAAGGGCGACGACCTGATCATCCTGGACGAGGAGGGCAACGAGCGGACCCGCTTCACCTTCCCGCGCCAGCGCCGCGGCCGCCGCCTGTGCCTCGCCGACTTCTTCCGCCCCGAAGAGTCCGGCGAAACCGACGTCGTCGGCCTCCAGGTCGTCACCGTCGGCTCCAGGATCGGCGAGGCCACCGCCAAGCTCTTCGAATCGGACTCCTACCGCGAGTACCTGGAGCTGCACGGCCTCTCCGTCCAGCTGGCCGAGGCCATGGCCGAGTACTGGCACGCCCGCGTCCGCGCCGAGCTCGGATTCGGCGGCGAGGACCCCGCCAAGGTCGAG
>NZ_JBEXNN010000091.1:0-3479 GCF_040611115.1 Streptomyces sp. NPDC003038 | reverse complement strand
TGTTCCGGATCACCATCGTGTACCTCACCTGACCACCCGCCGTCACCCGGGCCGGAGTAGCCGACTTCGTGATTGACAGATCCGACCGCGGCACAATAACCGTCGCGGTGGCACAGTTGTTGGCCTCATTCGTGTCGGGCTCCCTCCCCTCCACACACGCCCTGTTGGTCAACGTACGAGCGGCGTCCTCAGCGACAGTACCGGTGATGGTCACGGTGCGGGTGGCACCCACGGCCAGCGGACCGCCGGTGCAGGTCATGTCGTCAAGTCCGGGCGAGACCGTGAAGCACTCCATGCCCGACATGTCGGTAACGTCAATACCCGCCGGGAAGGGGTCGGTCAGGGTGTAGCCGGTGGATGCGTCCGGACCGTTGTTCCGGATCACCATCGTGTACCTCACCTGACCACCCGCCGTCACCCGGGCCGGAGTAGCCGACTTCGTGATTGACAGATCCGACCGCGGCACAATAACCGTCGTGGTGGCACAGTTGTTGGCCTCATTCGTGTCGGGCTCCCTGCCCTCCACACACGCCCTGTTGGTCAACGTACGAGCGGCGTCCTCAGCGGCAGTACCCACGATGGTCACCGTTCGGGTCGCACCCACCGCCAACGCACCACCAGTACAAGTCACCGTCTGCCCCGAGACGGTGCACCCGGCAGTCGGCGAAGAAGCGTTGGTGATACCAGCCGGCAGAGCATCACGGACCGTGAAACCAGTCGATGCGTCCGGACCGTTGTTCCGGATCACCATCGTGTACTCCACCTGACCGCCCGCACTCACCCGAACCGGATCAGCCGACTTCGTGATCGACAGATCCGACCGCGGCACAATAACCGTCGTGGTGGCACAGTTGTTGGCCTCATTCGTGTCGGGCTCCCTGCCCTCCACACACGCCCTGTTGGTCAACGTACGAGCGGCGTCCTCAGCGGCAGTACCCACGATGGTCACCGTTCGGGTCGCACCCACCGCCAACGCACCACCAGTACAAGTCACCGTCTGCCCCGAGACGGTGCACCCGGCAGTCGGCGAAGAAGCGTCGGTGATACCAGCCGGCAGAGCATCACGGACCGTGAAACCAGTCGATGCGTCCGGACCGTTGTTCCGGATCACCATCGTGTACTCCACCTGACCACCCGCCGTCACCCGGGCCGGAGTAGCCGACTTCGTGATCGACAGATCCACTCGGCGGGGGGTAACCGGTGTGGTGTCGCAGTTGTTCGCGGCATTCGCATCAGGGTCATTGCCGCGTACGCAAGCCTCGTTGGTCAACGTGCCGGTGGCGTTTGCGCCGGCCACGGCGGTGATGGTGATGTCACGGGTGCCGTTGACCGCGAGCGGGCCGGAGGTACAGGACAGGTTTTGGCCGGTGACCGTACAACCGGGAGTCGTCGAGGCAACATTGAGCAAACCCGCCGGGATCGCGTCGGTGACCGTGAACCCCGACGAGGGATTCGGGCCCGCGTTCCTCACCCGGATGGTATACGTCACCTGCTGACCCGCCACATACGTAGCCGGAGCCACCGTCTTCGTCAGCTCCAAATCTACTGGCGCCAAAAAACACGACGCGGCATCGGCCTGTAGCCCGGGCGGCGCGGTCTGTCGAGACACTACCGCGCGGGTCGTCGGGTCCACGCGGTAGATGATGCCTTCGTTGTCGATGAGGCCCAGGTCACCGTTGCCATAGGTGAACGCGCCGCCGTACAGCGAGTCGGTCAAAACGGGAAGCACATTAGGAAAGCGTGTCACCTGCCCTGTGGCGGGGTCGACACGCACCAGGTCGCCGTTGGCGTCGCCACCCCACAGGAATCCGTTGGAGTAGGTCAGGTCCCACGTCCCCAACGGTCCGCTGAGCTCGGTGGTGCCTACGACCGTGTTCGTCGCGGGGTTGATCCGATACAAAGTGGTGGAACCTGCTCCACCTGCCACGACGTACGTTCCATCGGGCAGGAAAGCTCCGACGAAGTAGGAAGGCGAGTCTGGCGAAGCGTTGGGAGGGAGCGGCAGGCCGGTGACCGGCCCAAGATCCGTTACCGCTCCGGTGCTGTCGATACGCTTCAGCTCATTTCCCGGGCCCATTGCATAGAGGAACCTGTCAAGCGGGTTGATGGCGATGGCGTTGTATTGCTCGGTCGGTGGCCCGAGGGGCGTAAAGGCCACAGTCCCCGCACCCGCGGTGCCCTCGTACAGCTGAATCGGCGCGGGCGGCAGCGCGCCGGCCGAACGCAGGATCTGCCCGTTACACTCGAAAGGGGTGCCAGGCTGCAGCTTCAGTCCCCGTACCCCGCGGGAGTCCTCAGCCTGAATCGCCCCAGCAGCCGCCTGCGCCTGCACCGCCAGTGGTGCGCCCAGCGTCGTGAAAGCCACCACAGAAACAGCCGCAGTACGCCACATTGCTCTCCGAGCAGTGATGGAAACCACCTCTTCCTACGAGCAGCACACATCACACCGCCGGTCCACGACAGCGACGTACTGCAACGAGATTTGACAGGCAGATTCGAGCACCAGAGTCCGTTTCGCCCCGCCAAATAACACACCAACACGCCAACCTCCACCCCAGTGGAGCATTTCGCGGTTATGTCAGGCCTCCGCCTTCTCAGCCTCGCGCCAATTCTTCCAACGGCCCTCAGCACCGTCTTGGACCCAGGGGCAATTGCATGAAGTGGTTCGCCGGATGTCTCCGTGACGTTCCGTCACGTGATGGTCGGGATGGATCTGGGGCGGAACGCAGTGCAGGCACGGTGCCGGTGATCATGTGAGTGTCTACGTCCCATGAACACCGAGCGAGTCCGTGCCTGCCTCTGCATCATGCCCATCACCGCCCCGCTGGACCAACTGGCCTCGATATCCGCCCCAGCACCGCTGATCGACGCCGTTGGCCTGCGAAGATTCCTGGACCGCGTGCCCGACCCCCGGGGCCGCAAGGGGCGGGTCTACCCCTTCGACGCGCTGGTGTGCGCGGTGGCCGCCGGTGTCCTGTCCGGCGCGAAGTCGCTGGCCGCCATCGGCGAATGGATCACCGGCGCGCCGACCTGGGCCCTGCGTGCCCTCGGCTTCACCCTCGACCCGCTCACCCGGCAGGTCCCCGCCCCGCACCCGGCGGCCATCCGGCGGCTGCTGGAACGACTCGACGGCGACGCCATGGACCGAGCCATCGGCGCCTTCCTCGACACCCGCCTCGCGCGGACCGCCGCCACCGGCGAGCCGAGCGCGCGGACGATTCACCGGGCCGTCGCGGTGGACGGCAAGTCCGTCCGCGGCTCGCGCAACGCCGAGAAGACCGCGGTGGTCCTGATCGCCGCGATGGACCACACCGGCACCGTCCTGGCCCAGCGGCAGATCGCCGACAAGAGCAACGAGATCCCCGCCTTCGCGCCCCTGCTGGACATGATCGAGGACATGGACGCCGTCATGGTCACCGCCGACGCACTGCACACCCAGCACGCCCACGGCAGCTACCTCCGCGAACGCGGCGCCCACT
>NZ_JBEXNN010000090.1:0-3495 GCF_040611115.1 Streptomyces sp. NPDC003038 | reverse complement strand
CTCTCCCGCCCGCTGCCCGGCCGCACCCACGACCTCACCGCGGCCCGCAGACACCGCATCATCGCCACCTGCACGCGCCTGGGGATCCCGGCGCTGGCCGACCTGGCCTACACCGGCGCCGGGCCCGGTGTCGCTGTCCCGGCCCGGCGACGCCCCAGGCAAGAGCTCACCGCGGAAGAGAAGTCGCTGAACAAGGCACACGCCCGACTGCGCCCGCCAGTCGAGCGAGGCGTTGCAACCGTCAAACGCTGGCGCATCTTCCGCCACGCTCGCTGCAGCCCCGATCGACTCGCGTCAGCCGCCAAGGCGGTCCTCACCCTGGAGAGGCAACGCTGAAAAGGCTCACTCACATCTCTGTGACCTGCTGGTTATCCCAGCGGCCATGACTATGAATCAGCCATGGCGGGCGTTGTCCGCGCTGCTGCCGACGGATGTCGGATTTCCATGGCCAAAGAAGTCTGAAGCGCGTAGCCTGTCGCCTCACACACACTGACTTGGCCACGGCCAAGCGATCACGTGAGTGACCATAGGCCGCAGGCAACACACACTCGGGTTGCCTGCCACTCCAAGGGGCCAGGCCATGATCGACGACAAGCCCAAAACCTCGAGAACCAGTCAAGGGCAGACGGGCGGCATTAACCACCGTCCCGGACAGCCGACTTCAAGGTGCAAGCGTGCCCGCCTTCTCCTCATGGCCGCATGTACGGCCACGGCAACGCTCGCTGCCCAGGGAACCGCAACAGCCGCCGTAAGCGATTTCGTGTCAACCCCCATGACGCAGGCGCAGATGAAGACAGAACTCACCCGAATGTACGGGGCGCTCCCTTACACCGGCCAAACGTGGGGCTGGCCTCTCATTGCCACTGGCTCGCCTCAACCGCTTACTGCGGACCAAAAGTACTCACTCGACAGATATCTTAACTATCAGGCGAACCGGAGCACGTTCAGTGATTCTCTCATTGCGAAGTGCCAAGACCCAGATGCGACTTGCGGATTCATAGGCTTCAAGGAGGCCAATGGAGATTTTCCTCCGCTGTGGACCGGAAGTGCCGGGAGCGTCCCCACACGAACGATTTGGACAACCACGACGCTAACTAAATCCCAAACATACAAGTCCGGTTGGGACTTTTCTCTTAGTGTGAGCGGTTCCAAATCCGGCACAACTGCCGAGGGTAAGGCTGGCTTCAACACCAGCCAAGAGAACAGTCTGACCACCGCATCGTCTGTGCAAGAGACACTGACGTGGCAGCCAAATGGTGTTTACTCTTATCCTCAGCTGAGGCTTAACGGCGGCAACTATACCGGCTACGCCTTCGTCAAATATTGGTCGTCCGGGTTTGGGGTTAACCCTGACCCGTATGGGTGGAACGTAGCGGTAAAGGCTGTGAAGGCTTCCGTTATACCCGCCGGACAAGACAGCCCGGCCACATGGTTCTTGGTCAAATCGTAACTCTGAGCAGCAGCAATTCACCTTTAGGACTCGTAACAGGATCTTGTTGAGGACCTGGTCGGGCGACCCCGCTCACGTCGTTGACGACTCAGGGTTACTGCAAGATCAGCGCGATGTGTGAACGGCTGGTCATCGAGGCGAGTGACCTCTCAGTCATTTGCCACCGACGGAGCTCCGGGCTCCCCGCGATTATTGTACACGTTTATGCGGGTTGTGTCAGCGTAGTTGAGGGGTTGTCGAGGACGGTCTCGTAGGCGAGGGTGATCGTTGTTCGGGGCGGGAGTGGTGTCGTTGCGTGTTGTAGCTTCCGGCCCCGTGGAAGGTAGCGAGGCGGGCCTGGCGGGCCGTGCCCCGGCCCATCGCGTCCTGAAGCGTCTCTCTTTTCAGCGTTGTGTTGAAGCTCTCGGCGGCGGCGTCGTCCGCGCTGGTACGGCACGATAAGGAACCAACGAGGCCCCCGAGCTGAAGAGCTGTGGACGTCAGATATCCCGCTCAACAGCCCGAGGGCCTCGCCCGTTACACCATCCCGCCGTAACCCGATCAGTGAACCTCTTTCATCCTGGCTCTGTGAGGGTGAAAGGCAGGGGCGTTTCAAAGTCCTCGTGATCACGTGAGTTCGCAGGCCGCAGGCGTGTGAGCTCCGAGCCGGCCCGTCACGGATGCAACGAAGCTCCGGTTGAACGGGGTGACCTTCCCAAGTCGCCCTGAAGCGCCGGAGCTTCGATGTGCCGTCAGTCTGCCACACCTCACCCCCGCAGGCGCAGGCGCAGCAGAGTCAAGGTCCGCTCCGATGCGGCCGGCGGCGACCTGGCGGCGGGAAGGCCCGGCGGGGATGTGCTGCTGGACGCGGCACAGGATGGAGGCATGCCAGCGGTGCCCGTCACGCGAGACGGTCAGGGAGTTGATGACAGCCTGCCCGTCGGTGATCAGGCGGAGCAGGTCGCGGGCGTCCTGGTGGAGGCGGACGGTGAACGCGCTCTGGCCGCCGCCGCCGGGGATCCGCAGTCGGCGGGAGCTCTCAAACCTGATCTCCGGCTTCTTCACGTTGTGGACCAGCCGGAACCGCTCGCGGGCGCGGCCGCGCCGCTTGAAGCGGGGGTAACCGACAGGGCCGCACCTCAGTAGCCACGGCCTTGTCCATGCCCGAGGCGATCAGCGCGTCCCGGCCGCGCGCCTTCTGGTGCACGGCCACCATGTAGCCGAGGGCGAAGTTGTAGCCACACCGTGCGGCTGTGGCATACCGCTGGAGGATCTCGACCTGCGCGGGCGTGGGATCGAGCGCGTACCGGTAGGCGCGGAGCGTCTCCGTCATCGCAGGATCGTCCCGCACAGGTCTGACACACGCGTCTTCCCGGCCACACGGCAACTCTCAGTGGTGTCCCGAGCCTGCTGCTCCACACGGGCTCGGGAGCATGGCAGTACTCCTGGCCCCCGCACACACATCCACAGCCGCGACCAGTCACGCCGAGAGATCCAGACCCCGCGCCACGAACGCGACGCGTACGCCGCCTGGAAGGAGGACCATCCCGGGCACGGGCGGCAAGCCGCGCAGGCCACCGCCGAGTTCCGCGCCCTGCACGGGCACGGCCCCTCGTACGGCCAGCTGTGCTCCAGCCTGGGCTGGGCGCCGAAGCTGCGCGGCATGAAGTTTCCCCGTGATCCTGGACACTCGATGTCTACGCTGCGAGGGCGTGCTGATGCCGTTGCCTGGTGTCGGCTGGGGTGAGGTAGCCGAAGATCTTGTGCTTGCGCAGGCGGCGGCGGTTGTAGAAGGTCTCGATGAGTCGAAGACCTCCGCACGGGCGGTGGCCCGGTCGGGCCAGGTGCGGGTGCCGATCTCTTCCTTGAGGAGAGCCCAGAAACTCTCGGCGGCGGCGTTGTCGAAGCAGGACCCGGTGCGTCCACAGCTCTGTCGCAAGTTCAACTCCCGTATCTTGTGGCGGAGTTCGGTGAGGTGACCCCTGAGATGTGGACACACCTGACAATGGATCTTGGTGATCCTGAAGGTGAAGATCTACGTGGGACGGCCCTCGAAGTACAACGTG
>NZ_JBEXNN010000089.1:0-3498 GCF_040611115.1 Streptomyces sp. NPDC003038 | reverse complement strand
GCCGCAGGACCTGGTGAACCGCAACTTCACTGCCGAAGCCCCCAACGAACTCTGGGTGACCGACTTCACCTACGTCGCCACCTGGGCGGGAACGCGACCGATCATCGACTCGGCCGCGGCGTTATCGTAGGCGTAGCCGACGGTGCCGATGCTGGGTGCGGCGCCGGCTTCGGCCAGGCGGTCAGTGTAGCGAACCGACATATATTGACTGCCCGCATCGCTGTGATGTATCAGCCCGGCCAGGTCATGGCGGCCTTCACGCCGACGAGTCCAGATGGCCGTGTTGAGCGCGTCCATGACGAGTTCGGTCCGCATATGTCCAGCCGTGCGCCGGCCCAGGACCCGGCGGGAGAACACGTCGATGACGAACGCGACGTAGACTACAAGACCGAGCTCATCAAGATGCAGGCCCCCTGGCACACATCGGACGAGGTCGAGATCGCCACCCTGACCTGGGTTGACTGGTACAACGAGCAACGACTCCACGGCTCCGCGGACAACCTCCCCCCGACGGAGTACGAGACCATCCACCAGCGTTCACACCAGCCCGCCCAAGCAGCCTGAAAACCACACATCAACGCCTCCAAGAAAACCGGGCCGGTTCAACGAAACCCGGCGCGGTTCACTGCCCTTGTCGTGCGACGGTGGGAAACGCCGATACTGCAGTGGGCCGCTTGAGGCAAACGCTTGCCCCAATCCGGCGCGTTGGCCAAACTCACGACTCCTTTGAGGTGGTCAATGGAAAACCACACAACCACTACGGGACAGGTCGATGAGACAAGCACGCAGCAGACAGAGTCTCTGCCGCTTCATCGCTGCTGCAGTTGCCGCCACTATCCTGATCATTCCCACAGGTAAGATCGAGGGCAGCCTCGACGACGCACTGCCGGACGAATCACCGCCGAGCCACAGAGTAGGCAACCCGGACGCAGGGCTCGGTGACAACCGAGACGAGATCCTTACGGCTCTCCGCAAAATCAGCAGCCGTGCCACGGCCTTCGCTCAACAGGCTACGGCCCATGCCGAAATCACCAGGCGTATGACGGATCACGGCAGACATTCACCAGAGGCCTCTGCTCAGGCGGCTCTGGCCGCCCGTTCTGCAGCCAAGTCCCGCGAAGCCGCAACTGAAGCCGAAAAAGCCGCGAATGCCGCCTCGATCAGCATCGACCTCGACCTGATGCGGGATCTGGAGCGCAGGGCTCTGCGTGCCGAAACTCAGGCCGACGCATCAGCGCGTGCTTCGAAAGCGGCCTGGCAAGCTGCGCAACGCGAGACCGTCCCGGCCGCGTGGCCTTCTGGCATGGGCGCGCTGAGCGAGGCACAGTAGAAGCACAGGCCTTGCCTTTCTGACGGGAGAACCTGTGTCGAGCTACCATACTTTGGATGGGCTGCCCGCCCAGTTGCCCTTCGCCGACCAGTCCTGGCAAGCGAGGGGACCGGGATGTTCTCGGGCAAGCACCGTGACACCGGCTTCAACCTGCAGGTCGCCGCCACCCTCGCCGGGGACCTGATCGCGGTCTCCGCCCCGGTGCCGGGCGCGCGGCACGACATGCATGCCTGGCGCCGGTCCGGCTTCCCGGACGCATTCGCTGAGCGGGAGGATGTGGGCGCCCTGGGCTATGTCGGCTCCGGCATGCTCACCGCGAGACGCAAACCCCCAGGCCAGGAACGTCCCGCCGCGGACAAGGCGTTCAACCAGAACATCGCGGGCTCCGCGCCGCCGTCGAACGAGCGATCGCCCACCTCAAGGACTGGCAAGTCCTCGCCACCCGCTACCGCGGCCCCCTGAACCGCTTCGCTCTCATCGCCGAGACCGTCACCGCCCTCGCCTTTGCGGGGGTGGCGTTCATAGCGGTGGTTGAGCCGACGGTAGCCGGTCAGCCAAGACATGGTCCGCTCAATCACCCACCGGCGCCGCCCAAGCCGCTCTGAACACTCGACGCCCTTGTGGGCGATGCGGACGCCGATCCGCTTGCCACGGAGCCATTTCCGCAGTTCAGGGATGTCGTATGCGTGCAAGCGTTGGGGCTTGAAGTGGCGGCCGCGATGGGGTTCCAGCGGGTGGTGCCGGAGGCGCCCTCGCGGCCTCAAGGCGGCCGGCGTCGGCATGGTGACCGGGAAGTACTGGCCGCGATCGTGTTCGTCGCCACCTCGGGCTGCACCTGGCAGCAACTGCTCGCGGCATCGTTCGGGCCGTCGGGGGCGACAGCGCACCGGCGGCTCTCCGAGTGGAGCAAGGCGCGTGTTTGGGCGAAGCTCCACCGCCTGATGCTCGACGAGCTCGGCTCCCGCGGTGAACTGGACTGGTCGTGCTCCGCTATTGACTCGGTGAACATGCGGGCCCTGAAAAGGAGGACCTGACAGGTCCGAATACTGTCGACCGGGGCAAGTTCGGATCGAAGATCCACTTGATCACCGACCGGTCCAGCTGACCTGCAGGCTGAAGCCCCCTATCCGCGGTCAGACCCCCACCCTTCGGATACCTCATACAACCGGCATACCGAGACGATCTCCAACCGTCAGCCCCTACGAAAGACGACTTCAAGGTCAGGTAACGCCCACCACGCGGCAAACAGCCGAGATGCTGAAGCCGTCAGGGCGGGGGTACTCATCGGAGCTTCTCCACGTCGATGAAGCCGCACAGCTTTGCCTACTTCAATCTCGATCGTCTGCTGCGGTCCCCGGTCCCGCCTACGCAGCCGCTGGAGCTCTTCCCGCTCGGGCCTGTACTACAACCGGGGGTGTCACGGTAGGTGATTCCGTCGGCGGTAGTGGCTGATGCGGGCTTGTGTCTGACGTCGTCGGCGCCATCGGTTCCAGTGCAGGGCGAGCCAGGTCCTGGCGGCACAGGCGGGGGCGAGGACGACGCGGTCGTACATTCGGTGGATCTCGTTCAGCGATAGGGGGGACCGCGGGTGGATCCTCCTCGGTGTCGGTGTCAGGGAGTTGGGAGCTGAGGTGGTATGCGGCGGCTCCGGACGTCGGCGAGGAAGGCCAGGGCGAGCATGCTGACGGTGGTCTGCCGGTACCAGGAGCACCATTTGCGGACTTCGTGCTGGTCGAGGCCGACCTCGTTCTTCGCGGCCTGGAAGGTCTCCTCGATCATCCAGCGCTGGCCGGCGGCGGTGACCAGGTCGGCCAGTGTGGCGCCGGGGTCGTGGTGGCATAGGAAGTAGGCCACTTCTGGGACGAGTTCGCCGCGCTGGTTCTTCTTGTTCGGGATCTGGCGCGCCGGATGAGCAGGGTGCGTTCGAGGCCGGCGGGGGTGCCGGCGAGCTGGAGAGTTGCGAAGTCGTATTCGCGTGGCCCCTTGGCTCCGTCCGCACAAGCACGGTGTTCCACGGCGGTCTCGGGCACCCGAGCCCACAACAGGCGTCCGCGGCCACGGTGCGCTCGATCACGTTCGGCCTTGACAGGCACCGTGGTGACCGCCGACGCCCTCCACACCCAGCGCGAGCACGCGAAGTGGCTAGTGGAGGAGAAGAACGCGCACTA
>NZ_JBEXNN010000088.1:0-3771 GCF_040611115.1 Streptomyces sp. NPDC003038 | reverse complement strand
GCCGGCCTGGAGTCGGATCCCCTCACGAAACGCCCGACGCTCAGCGGTCAGGCCCCCACCCTCCGGATAACGCATACCACCGGCATACCGCAGGGATCATGAACCGTCACTACCCGACGACAGTCTGAAAACCTCAGTAGGTCATCCCGACCCCCTCGATACCGAAGGCGGAGTCGGCGACCCCGGAAACGGCCGGGGCCATGAGGTCATCCATCATTGGCCGCCCCTTCGAGGGCGGCGTCCGGATGCTTCGCGGCCAGCTTCCGAAGAAGATGCGCGTACTTCAGGCGATTGCCGCGGTGAGGCTGCGTGAGTCCCGCCTCCCACCGCGCGACGGCGAGGCGTTGGACGCCGATGGCGTCCGCGACTTCGGCCTGCGTGAGGCCGGCGGCAAGCCGCAGCTGCTGCCGGATCTGGGGTGCGGGGAGGGTGTCCTCCTCCACCAGGGCGTCAATTCGCCTCAGCGGATCAGACATCGGGACCTCCACCATAGGGAATGTTTCCCCAAAAGATACATGGGCCCGACGATCTTCGGTACCGAGAACGCACGTGTCTTCGCGCGAGATACCGACCACTCCCCGCCCTTCCCCGATGCCTGCTCTCCAGCTGACTTGAGAACGCGCAGATAGAGCCCCTTGGTGCCCCAAAACCGGAACGGATTCCGGGCGGTTGTCGCAGCACAGTTCGTCTCGAAGTAGCCGTAGGGGGCCGTGTGAATCGGTGGGGTCGCGCAGCTCCGTGACCGTGGCTACGGGCGCCATTCGTTCTCGAACACGGAGTACAGCACGCTGTCTCGCCAGCTGCCGTTCGTGTGCACGTGGTCGCGGAGGACGCCCTCCTTCTGGAAACCGAGGCGCTCGACGAGCGCGATCGAGGCCAGGTTCGAGGGACCGATGGCGGCGCTGGCGCGCACGGCCTGGTCCCGGTCCTCTTCATCGCCGTGGTGGAGCTCGGCCGGGACGCCATCGACCGCATGGTGCGACCCGAGCGGGCACGAGCGAGACTCGATCCCGTGGCTGCGGTGGATCCTCGCCCCGGTCGCGACGGCCCGAATCTCCGCCGGATGCGGCTGTGGGGCGTCACCTCCTACCCGGAGATGACCCGCCGCGACCAGGAGCTCATCGCCTACGAGCAGTGGCTCAAGCGCAAGTACAAGGGCGACATCTCCAAGGCTACCGAGGACGAACTGCTGCCGATGAAGATGGCCCCGTACGGCTACACCGTCGCCCAGGCCCTGGCCATGCCCGACGAGCAGGAACAGGCAGCCCAGGAGCGGAAGGAGGAGGCCGAGCGGCGGCGCCTGGACGCGGAGACGCGCAGCGAGGTCGCCAAGTCCAAGGCGGAGGCCGAGCGGCTGCGCGCCAAGGGCGAGGTCGAACTGGTCCAGGCGGAGGTCGACGGCCAGACCGGCCAGGCTCGCGCCCACGCCCGAGCCCAGGTCAGCGCCGCAGAGCGGGCCGCTGAGCTGGAGCAGCAGGCCCTCGACAACGCCGTGATCGCCGAAGCCCGCGCCCGCGAGGCCGAGGCGGAGCGCAAGGAGGCCCAGGAGCGCAAGGCGAAGGCCGCCGCAGACCTGGAGGCAGCCGAGCTGGAGCGCCAGGCAGCCCAGAAGCGGAAAGAAGCGGCGGAGGCCGACCGGGTCGCCGCGGCGGAGGCACAGGCCATCGAGACCCCGACCATCGCCGAGGCCCGCCAAGCCGCTGCCGAAGCGGACCGGCGCACAGCCGCAACGGAGAAGGCCGCCGCCGAAACGCGGCGGGCCGCTGCCGAAGCCGACCGCAAGAAGGTGGAGGAGGACCGCCGCCGGGAGGCCGCTCTCGGGGACATCGCGCGCGCCCAGAAGGAGGCTGCCGAAGCCGAGCAGGCTGCTGCCGAAACGCGGCAGGCCGCTGCCGAAATCGAGCAGCGCGCGGTAAGCCGAGGACGCCGCGAAGCTCTCCCCGCGCGAGCGGGCGGTCCGCAAGGTCGCCCGGATGATCCTTGGGAGCGCGGCCGGCGTCACCAACCAGCTGCCCCTCGCCGAGATCCAGCGTGAGCTCGAAGTCTCGCCCGGCACCGCCTCCGAGTACCGCCAGGAGGCGGGCGAGCTGCTCGCCGACGGCTACCGCCCCTGTTCCACCGTCCGGCACACACCAGTGAGGGCCAGCCCGCGGGATTCGGGCTGGCCCTCGCTGCGACTGCCGGAAGCAGTCCACAGCCCCCCGAGTACAGCAGATCCGACCCCCACGGAGGACCTCGTGAGCACCGAAAACAACGGTCAGCCCTTCTTCGACGACCCGAACGCGGCGCTGCGCGAGATCGCGCAGAACCCCGCCGCCTACGCGCACTACCTCGCGGACTTCAACCGGGTCGTGCTGGACATGCAGGCCAAGCTGGAGATCGTCCAGCGCGAGGCCCGCGCGCACTGCCGCGGGACCCGCGTGGAGGGCGACAAGATGGGCCAGGCTTTCCTGCGCTCTTTCCCGGTGGAAAAGTCCCTGAACGACGTTCTGAAGAACCTCAAGAGCATTAGTTCGGGACTGGAAAAGAGCGCCCATAAGCGCCACGCCCGCGACGAAAAAGTGAAGGAGGTCAGGAAAAGTCGCAAGGAAAAGGCGCAGCTCAAGGCGCGTAAGAACAACCCGACGCTCCAGGCCGCCCCGGAAAACCCCGGGCAGCAGGGTGCGCAGGGCCCGAATATGGGCTATGGTGGCCCCACGTCGATTTACAACCCGGACCGCAGGGAGTCGGCGTGAGTGCCGGTCGCCCGCTCACGAAAGCAGAGCGGAAGCAAATGAACCGTGCGGAACACGAGCGGAAAATCAAGCAGAATATGATCGCTCAGCACGGAAACGACCTCGGCACCTTCTACTACTGGCTCCGGGTGACGAACATCCGAGGCACCCAGGCATATCGCGACGGGAACACGGACTTCATCCGTGAGGTCACGCTCGCCCTGCACAACGTCTACAGCCGTCACAGCGGCTAGCTCCCGCGTCCCGCCCGAAGGGCCGCTCCCGATCTCCGGGGCGGCCCTTCGGTGATCCCAACGCGTGCCGCTCGTGGCGTGCGCGAGTCTACGCGAGGCCGATGCCGACTGTCAAGCCCAGGAGGAGGGGCCGCGTGTCCGACGACACCGACAGCAACGTGATCAACCTCCCCACTCGGGGCGGCGATTCCGGCGGAATGCCGGACGCCCCCGATGGCGGGGATCTCTTTTACTCCGAACCGTCCGCCAGTAGCCCGGATGACGGCGTTCCTCCGGAATCCCCGGAAGGAACGACCAGAGAAGCCCCGGCCATTCGCGGCCCCATTTCCCCGGTAGTCGCATTGCGGGAAACGGGAAGGCCCGACGCCCCGGATTCCGACGACGAAGAATACAAGGAAGGCGAATACGAGCAGCCTCCTTCTCTCGCCGATCGCCTCGGTGACTGGCTGGAACTCCGGCTGGAAGTGGCGCGGGACCGGCACGCCGGTGAAGCGCCGTTCCGTGAGGCGGAAATAGCGCGCAAGGCCGCGCTTTTGGAAGCCCGCACCGCGCAGGAAACCGCGATGATGGAGCAGAACGCCAAGCTCCACACCGCGCAGATGAAAGCGAAGGCCGACAAGACGGCGGCGCGCGGCAAGGCCGACGCGGCGGCGCCGGGAAGGGCCCTGATCGCTCCGCTGGCGGCCGTGGAGGCGGCTCGAAGGGCAATGAGCCTTTTCAACTTGAGCTTCAGAACGTCCGCCTGAACGTCTGTGACCTGCAGGAATTGGAGCCTCCCGTCACCCGATCGGTGGGTGAGTTGA
>NZ_JBEXNN010000087.1:0-3960 GCF_040611115.1 Streptomyces sp. NPDC003038 | reverse complement strand
CTGTCCCGCGCTGTCCTCGACTCCGCCCACGTGAGGGCCAAAAAGGGGGCGAACTCACAGGTCCGAGCCCCGTGGACCGGGGCAAGCCGGGTTCCAAGATGCACGTCCTGTCGGACGCGAACGGACTGCCCCTCGTCTTCGGCGTCACCGCGGCCAACACCCACGACAGCGTCGCCCTGAAGCCCATGATCATGGGTCACCAAACGAGACACGACCCGCATCGCGGCCGCCACTTCAAGCCCCAACGCTTGCACGCCGACACCGTGCGTACAGCAGCCAGTCGACATGCTCGACGAGCTCATGCGGGACATGGAAACCGGCAGAATACGGAACCAACGAAGCCTCCGTTGTCAGCGTGATGCGTGAGAACACCACACCAACGACGGAGGCTTCGCCATGTCACCCACAAACCCTCTGACCAGCACTTTCACCCTTCAAGAACCAGGCTGAAAGAGGTTCACTGCCCACCCGTCCGGAACCGTCAGATCACGCCCTCGAACTGCTGCCGCAGCCGCTCGGGGTGCGGCCCATACACAAGACGGTCTACCGCATCCGACCCCGCCGCGAGGGCCATCACAACCAAATACGCACCCCCCTCTAGACGCAGGCGTGAAGAGTTCGATTTCGTTTCCTCACAGCCGACGTAGGTGCACGGGCCAGCCGACTTCGACCGTATCGGCCATCAGGTTTGCCAGAGACATCGGCACGCGGATGCATCCGTGAGATTCCGGCCTCAACGGGACACTGGTGCTTCCGTGAATAGCGAATCCACCGTAGAAGTATAGAGGACGGTACATTTCTCCGAGAGGGGCCGTCTCCCAGTCGTCGATTTTCTTGTACACCTTGAAGTCGCCCGTCGGGGTTGTGGCGTACCGACATCGGCCGTCCGAGCAATAGTAGGCACCCGAGCCCGATGAGATGTGGGAGATGAGGAAGGGCTCTCCGTCCTGCCATACCTGCATGAGCTGGCTTGTGAGATCGATCTCGACACGGTCATCCCTCCCTTCTTCGATAATAGGCGTCGGATCCACCGGGCTGGAGAGAGCCTCCAGTGTTTCAGTGCCGATCGTCTTGCTCAGCTCGATTCCCTGAACCTTCTGGAAGGCCCACACGGCGGGAATCATTTCGTCCGTGTAGAGTCCGTTAATCGCCCCGTGATAGTAGTGAAGCTCCTGCAGCTTTTCCTGAACCTCCTCTACTTCTTTTCCCCTGTCGCCTACTTCGATCTCTGTGATTTCGGAGCTGGCATGATCGGCCGCTACCGCGATTGGTGAATAGTTGATCACGCCTATCAGGAGACTAACCACCACCAGGGTCAGGCGTCTGTACTGTCGCATCTCAAACTACCGTTTCTTTTCAGATGGGCGATCCTCTAAAGGTGGTCCCGTAATTGGCGCAGGATGTCGCTAAGCCCGACTGCGGGGCCGAATCATGCAATTTCCCCCAGAATCGGATCCGTGTAAGCAGGCCACAAACATCCTCCCCGCCCTGTGGCCAAAAGTTCCGGACAGCCTTAGTGAAATTGGGCTGACTGCGGGCAAGGGCTGTCCTATAGTTGGAGGCTACAACGTCGATAGTCGGCAGGCCCCCTGGAGCGGCCATCCGTATGAAGCGTTTACTGAGCATTTTCAACTACCAACCGCCGTACCAGCGATTCCTCACCCGAATCTCGGCTCCGTCGCGCCTGCAACACCACCCCGAACCTGCCGATCAGGTCGGCTGCCGCAAGCGCCGGGGATGTCTGGCGGGCGGCTTCCGACCTTCGACCGTGAGGACTGCAAGGCCCGGCACGCGGTCGAGTGCGGCATCAACCGGCTGAAGCGGAACCGGGGGGTGGCCACCCGGTTCGACAAGCTCGCGGTCCGACTTCGAGGCGACTGTTCTCATTGCCGCGATCAGCGAGTGGCTGTGACCTGCTGGAAGCGGCGGTTACGCATGTCATTCTGGCCGCGATCGAGTCAGCGGGTTGAGGGGAGACAGGGCCCATGGGGGCTGCGTACTACCGAGCCGAGAGTGAGAGCGGCGACCACGTCGAGGACCTATCCGAGGACGCGCTGTTCATGCTGATCGAGGACCTCAACGACTCGGACAACACCTTCGTCGTCATCCAGCCCGACGAGGACGACCCGGTCTGGTTCACCTCCGTCTCGGTCCTGGGCGAAAGCCACTACGAGGTCGTCCGCCGCGACACCACCCGCCGCGAACACGACGTCGTCACCGAGACCAGTGTCGCCCAGATCGCCCCCGACCTCACGATCTGGATGGCCGCCCGCCACCTTCTCGGACGACCCACCCAGCAACCCAGCAACCTCTAAAAGACGCCCTAGGTGAAAGACACGGATGCCATGCACGCGTTCGCCAACCAGGTGCCCGCCGTTGTGCTCAGACTCGACCGCAATCCGTTCCACCACGGGACCCTCGGCGCCGTCAGATCTCTTGGCCGCAAGGGTGTGGAGGTGCATGCCGTCGTCGAGGCCGGGGGAGGGCCCATGGGGCGCTCGCGCTATCTGCGTGCCGTGCATCCCGGCCCGGCCGGCGGGCTGGACCCCGAGGTGCCCGAGGCGTTGTTGGAGTGCCTGACCGGTGTGTCGGAGCGGATCGGCCGCCCGGCGGTGCTCGTCGCCATGGACGACCTGAGCGCCATCGCGGTGTCCCGCGTCGCGCCGATGCTCCGCGAGCGTTTCCGGATTCCCCATCAGCCCGACAACCTGCCCGCCCGGGTGGCCGACAAGGCGGAGCTGTCGGGGCTCTGCTCGCGGTGGGACGTCCCGTACCCGGAGACGGTGATCCCGGCGAGCGGGGCCGAGGCGACGGATGCGGCCTGGCGGCTCGGCCTGCCGCTGGTCGCCAAGTGGAGCCGGCCCTGGCTGCTGCCCTCCGGGGCAGACGGGCTGCGCAGCACCACCCTGGTGCACACCGCGGCCGAGGCGCGCCGGCTGTACGAGCGCTCGGCGGAGGCCGGGAGCCAGCTGCTGCTCCAGCGGTTCCTGCCCGCCGGGCCGGACACCGACTGGTTCTTCCACGGCGCCTTCGCGCGGGGCGGGCTTCCGCTGCTCGCGGGATCGGGCCGCAAGGAGTTGTCCTGGCCGGTGCGGACGGGGCTGACGGCGGTGGGTCGCTGGCTGCCGGACCCGGCGGTGGAGGAGGCGGGGCTGCGGCTCGCCGAACGGCTCGGCTACCAGGGAATCCTGGACCTGGATTTCCGCCGGGACGAGCGCGGCTGCTTCCGGCTGGTGGACTTCAACCCCCGCCCGGGGGCGCAGTTCCGGCTGTTCGCAGACGCGTTCGGGCTGGATGTCGTCCAGGCGATGTACCTGGATCTGACGGGTCAACGGGTACCGCGGCCCGTGGGCGGGCCGGGTCGGGTGTTCGTCGCCGAGAACTACGCGCTGCTCGCGGCGGTCCGGGGCGGGTCGCTGCCGCGTCGCCGCGCGGCGGCGGGCCTCACGGACCGGTCCGGAGCGGCCGGGCCGGGCGGAGCGGGGCGAGCGAGCGGACGGGGCGGGCCGGACGCGGACCGGGCAGCGGGGCCGGCCGCCGGGAGGGGGCGGGTCGAGACGGCCTGGTTCGCTGCCGACGATCTGCTGCCGTTCCTGGCGATGCTCGCCGCCCTGCTGTGGCGTGCCATGAGCAAGGCGTGGGGGTTTATTGATCACGAACGTTGTTGATAGAGGGCCATTTATACCCTCTTACGTCTCACTTTCAAGGACGCCCGCCCGGGGCGAAAGGGATGGAGTCGGCGCCTTTTGGAATGAGACAGACCCTGCGGGATGAGACGGGCAAAAGCGGTTCCCCCGGCGCATCGTTCGGCACATGAACACCTCGATGCCCTCCAGTGATGTTGTACGGGAGCCGTGTTTCTGATCAGTGAGCATTTTCAGATTGGCCACCGATCGGGTGACGAGGCGGTGGTGGTGAAACGGACAAAGCCCCCGGGCTGTTGAGCAAGGTGTCACCGCT
>NZ_JBEXNN010000086.1:1507-4020 GCF_040611115.1 Streptomyces sp. NPDC003038 | reverse complement strand
TCGTTACTTCAGAACTAACACAGTGGACGCGAGCAACTGAGGACAAGCCCTCGGCCTATTAGTACCAGTCAGCTCCACCCGTTACCGGGCTTCCACATCTGGCCTATCAACCCAGTCGTCTACTGGGAGCCTTACCCTCTCAAGGAGGTGGGAATACTCATCTTGAAGCAGGCTTCCCGCTTAGATGCTTTCAGCGGTTATCCCTCCCGAACGTAGCCAACCAGCCATGCCCTTGGCAGGACAACTGGCACACCAGAGGTTCGTCCGTCCCGGTCCTCTCGTACTAGGGACAGCCCTTCTCAATATTCCTACGCGCACAGCGGATAGGGACCGAACTGTCTCACGACGTTCTAAACCCAGCTCGCGTACCGCTTTAATGGGCGAACAGCCCAACCCTTGGGACCGACTCCAGCCCCAGGATGCGACGAGCCGACATCGAGGTGCCAAACCATCCCGTCGATATGGACTCTTGGGGAAGATCAGCCTGTTATCCCCGGGGTACCTTTTATCCGTTGAGCGACGGCGCTTCCACAAGCCACCGCCGGATCACTAGTCCCGACTTTCGTCCCTGCTCGACCCGTCGGTCTCACAGTCAAGCTCCCTTGTGCACTTACACTCAACACCTGATTGCCAACCAGGCTGAGGGAACCTTTGGGCGCCTCCGTTACTCTTTAGGAGGCAACCGCCCCAGTTAAACTACCCATCAGACACTGTCCCTGATCCGGATCACGGACCGAGGTTAGACATCCAGCACGACCAGAGTGGTATTTCAACGGCGACTCCACCATGACTGGCGTCACGGCTTCAAAGTCTCCCACCTATCCTACACAAGCCGAACCGAACACCAATATCAAACTATAGTAAAGGTCCCGGGGTCTTTCCGTCCTGCTGCGCGAAACGAGCATCTTTACTCGTAGTGCAATTTCACCGGGCCTATGGTTGAGACAGTCGAGAAGTCGTTACGCCATTCGTGCAGGTCGGAACTTACCCGACAAGGAATTTCGCTACCTTAGGATGGTTATAGTTACCACCGCCGTTTACTGGCGCTTAAGTTCTCAGCTTCGCCACACCGAAATGTGACTAACCGGTCCCCTTAACGTTCCAGCACCGGGCAGGCGTCAGTCCGTATACATCGCCTTACGGCTTCGCACGGACCTGTGTTTTTAGTAAACAGTCGCTTCTCGCTGGTCTCTGCGGCCACCCCCAGCTCAAGGAGCAAGTCCTCTCACCAGTGATGGCCCCCCTTCTCCCGAAGTTACGGGGGCATTTTGCCGAGTTCCTTAACCATAGTTCACCCGAACGCCTCGGTATTCTCTACCTGACCACCTGAGTCGGTTTAGGGTACGGGCCGCCATGAAACTCGCTAGAGGCTTTTCTCGACAGCATAGGATCATCCACTTCACCACAATCGGCTCGGCATCAGGTCTCAGCCTTAATGAGGGACGGATTTGCCTACCCCTCGGCCTACACCCTTACCCCGGGACAACCACCGCCCGGGCTGGACTACCTTCCTGCGTCACCCCATCGCTTACCTACTACCACCTTGGACCGGCGGCTCCACCACTTTCCCTTGCCCGAAGGCTCCGGAACGGCTTCACGGCCTTAGCATCAATGGATTCAGTACTGGGCGTTTCAAAGCGGGTACCGGAATATCAACCGGTTGTCCATCGACTACGCCTGTCGGCCTCGCCTTAGGTCCCGACTTACCCTGGGCAGATCAGCTTGACCCAGGAACCCTTAGTCAATCGGCGCACACGTTTCTCACGTGTGTATCGCTACTCATGCCTGCATTCTCACTCGTGAACCGTCCACAACTAGCTTCCGCTGCTGCTTCACCCGGCACACGACGCTCCCCTACCCATCACAGCGGGCGTTGGCCCTATTGCTGCAATGACACGACTTCGGCGGTACGCTTGAGCCCCGCTACATTGTCGGCGCGGAATCACTTGACCAGTGAGCTATTACGCACTCTTTCAAGGGTGGCTGCTTCTAAGCCAACCTCCTGGTTGTCTCTGCGACTCCACATCCTTTCCCACTTAGCGTACGCTTGGGGGCCTTAGTCGATGCTCTGGGCTGTTTCCCTCTCGACCATGGAGCTTATCCCCCACAGTCTCACTGCCGTGCTCTCACTTACCGGCATTCGGAGTTTGGCTAAGGTCAGTAACCCGGTAGGGCCCATCGCCTATCCAGTGCTCTACCTCCGGCAAGAAACACACGACGCTGCACCTAAATGCATTTCGGGGAGAACCAGCTATCACGGAGTTTGATTGGCCTTTCACCCCTAACCACAGGTCATCCCCCAGGTTTTCAACCCTGGTGGGTTCGGTCCTCCACGAAGTCTTACCTCCGCTTCAACCTGCCCATGGCTAGATCACTCCGCTTCGGGTCTAGAGCGTGCAACTCAATCGCCCTATTCGGACTCGCTTTCGCTACGGCTTCCCCACACGGGTTAACCTCGCTACACACCGCTAACTCGCAGGCTCATTCTTCAAAAGGCACGCAGTCACGACGCA
>NZ_JBEXNN010000085.1:0-4171 GCF_040611115.1 Streptomyces sp. NPDC003038 | reverse complement strand
ACTGCGCTGGCGGATCGAGCACGACTACCGCGAGATGAAGCAGGCCCTGGGACTTGCCCACTTCGAAGGCCGCACCTGGAGAGGCTGGCACCACCACGTCACCCTCGTCTCCGCCGCCCACGCCTTCTGCACCCTCCAGTGGCTGGCCAGAGCCCCAAAAGACACGGCGCCGGCCCGACCCTCTACCAAGTCATCCGAGAACTCCGGACCCTCCTGGCAACCTGGGCCGGCGCCTGCCCCACATCTCACCGCGACATACCCGCACGCGAACCAACCTGACCAAGCCCTAATAGCCCTCCCGCCGAGATTCTGCACAACAGAACGCATGTCTGAGCTTCAGTCGCTCATCTTTTGCAGGAAGGGATCTGACCTGCAAATTCTCGGAAGCTACTGAACCGAAATTGCTGGGCCGGGGGCCTGGCCCAGCTCCCACCGGGCCGAATGTCGCCCCGGCAGTACGCCGGATCCGGGCAGCGTCATCAAGGCGCAGCGCGCCGCGGCTAACTCGACCGCCAAGGTCTACACCGGCAGCCAGAGAGCATCCAGCGGCCACGAATACCCTGACCACGTCCACGAGGTAGTGGACGTAATGTCGCAGGGCCGCCAGGCCGTCAGGATGCTGAACTTCCCGGACGGACACAGGCTGATCCACCCGCGCTCGGCCGCGTCCGCACGAACAAGTTGGTGGGCCTGCGCAGTCTGCCCCACAGCCCTGGACGGTGAAATGGGCGTGGACGCTGATCAGCTCCGTCTCCAGGCCCTCCATGACGAGGGCGCCTCGCCGGAGCCGACCGGATACCCTCTGGTTCTACACCTGCCCGGCCTTGTGGCGGGAGGTGGAGGGCCGGTGGCCCGCCCTCCTACCCGGTTCGGTTACGGCCAGCCTTGCTTCACCTTGGCCGGGGCGGTGTTCCAGCTCTTGGGTATGAACGTGATGACGTAGGTTCCGCGGTCGAAGTCCGCATAGCTGGCAGACCAGTTCCGGAATTTGCTCTCGTATACGTGCATCGGCCCCAGGTCGCTATTGGGCGCATGGTAGTGGTTGCCGTGGGTCCATATGGTTTTGTCGGCATCCGCATCGGTTTGGGCCCCAAACCATCCGTAGTCAAAATTGACCCAGCTTTCACCGGGCTTGGCGGGACGCCGTGGAGTGTTCCCGTCGTTCGACATGTCGACCAGGCCGGTTCCTTGGTTGGGGCGGAAGGCGTCCGGGTCGCCGTACTTCCTCTTGTCGGAGGAGCCTCGCTGGTCCTGCCCGCTCCAGAAGTGCTTCGAGTAGACCACCGCCTTCATTTTGGACGGGTCGTAGTTGCCCCCGTCTCGCTCCTTGAAGGACGGCGTGTTCCTCAGGGCCGAGTAAAAGTCCGAGCGCGTGTCCTCGTAGAGCAGAGCGTCTTTGTTCTTTGCGAGCTCTGCCTTGAGGTTGTTGACATAGGTCCCCTCGTCGTAGGCGTTTTCCAAGGCTTTGTTCATGGTGGAGGCCACATCACGCGCCCGATTGAAGCCCTTCCCCTCGTCGAAACTCTGCTTGGCTATTCGACCCTCAAATTCCGCCTGCGTCTCATTCGGTCGGGGCTCGGTGTTTTTCAGATCGTTCTTGTACTTGTTCTCATCGAAGGAGGCGAACGCCAATTTGTTTGTCGGGTAGGGGCCAGTATTGACCCAGGTGACGCCAACGCAGCCGTAGGACAGCCTTTCTCGCTGCTCTTGGGTCATTTGCTGCTGCTTGCCGTCGCGGTGGCTGTAGACCTGCTGCCACTTGCGTATGTAGTTATTGACGACCGTAGTGGCCCTGTCTCCGTGAGGCCGGTACGGGTCAGGCATCCTGGTGAGCGGCTCGGCGGGAGGCGTCACCCTGTCGTCGGCAGAGTCGGAGGAGCGCAGGAAGGGGCTGGCGCTCGGCGGGAACCCTGCCGGAGGTTTGACAGGTTGGCCCAGGGCCAGAGCCCTGTCGTTCAATGCATTGATGTGGCTGACGTCATCCGCCGTCAGGCCGTGCGTTTCGGCGTAGGACCCCTTCGTTTCCCCCTCGCCGCTGGCGGCCTGGCTGACCGACGGCATGAATCCGGCGGTGCATAAGACCGCGCCCATGGTGGCGAGGGCGAGAAATCGCCGACGTTCATACATGAATCAATAACCCCTTTGTGATGAAATTTGACGAAACTAGGACATGTGAGGGTGCGACCCAGGGGAAGTCACAGCGGGTACCGCTCAGGCTTGGCCGCGCGTGGTGCGCCGAGGCTGGAAGGCCGCCGCCGCGAGGCGGAAGGATTGAGTTGGCGTGCTCGGTCGCCCGTCCGGCGGGGCTGACCGCACGGGTCGGGCGGGCTGCGGCGCGCTACATGACAACCGCAGCCGAGGCGACGACACGGGCCCGGTCCGGGCGGTCGGGGTCGCCGCGGCGGAGCTTGACATGCGGGTGGGAGTGGATCAAGTCGGTGTCGGCCAGAAGGACCTGGTTGGGGCTGCTGGCCGTACGCAGCAAGGTCCGTGTCGAGAACAAGTTGAACTCACCCGCAGCCGGGACGTAGACGAAGAATGTGCGGCCTTCGAAGGTCTGCTGCGCATCGCGGTCCGTCGGGGGCATGGACCGGAAGTCGGCCCGTGTGCCGTCCAGTTCCATCCAGCGCAAAGGACTGTCGTCGCCCGCGTTAATCGTGGTGGTGACGGCCGCCCGGGCGGCCGCCTGGGCTTCCTGGCTGAGGGGTAGAGCAAGCACCGCGGTCACGGCGACGCCAGTGAGGGCGCGCAGAACGGCTTCGGCGTATCACGTCTCGGCTCCTGGATGAGTAATCAGGTTGTACGAGCAGTGATGATGTCCCCGTGTTAACTCCCCCGGCAACATCATGTCTTTAAAACCGGCCACTCTGTCACATAGGACGATATCTGGCCAGGCATCCGACCCGTCCCGGGGCGGGGGACAGCGATGTGGCAGCGCTCTCCCGCTCCTGGCGGCATCACCTAACTGAAGGGACGGGAAGGTCTTCGCCAACTGCCGTCGGCGTCCCTTCGCCTCTTTCCCCTCGGCTCCAAGGCTTTCGCTGCCCTCACCTTCTGCAGAACGGCTGGTAAAGCCCGGTGAAGCCCCCGTTATGTTTTTCGCGGTCATGCAATGGGGCCGCTGGCCTCCGGGCCCGGTATGACTGTGTCCCCTCTGTCGAAAGGATGACCTGGGGGGTGGTGTCGCCGGGTCCGAGGGGTGCCGTCGGAGACGCTGATGAGAGACCCGGCCACCGCCCGGTCCGGCGCAATGCCGGGCAGCCTGCGGGCGGCAGGTCTGTATAACGTGGATGCGCGAGCACGGTGCCACCGCCGAGACCGGCACGGTCAACCACCTGGGAGGGGTGCGATGTTAGACACCGGCGATGTGGGCGTCTTCCTCGGGATGGACGTCGGCAAGAGCGCCCATCACGGCCACGGACTGACCCCGGCGGGCAAGAAGGTCTTCGACAAGCCGATGCCCAACAGCGAACCGAAGTTACGGGCCGTTTTCGACAAGCTGACCGCGAAGTTCGGCACGGTGCTGGTGATCGTGGACCAGCCCGCGTCCATCGGCGCCCTGCCATTGACCGTCGCCCGGGACGCGGGCTGCCAGGTCGCCTACCTGCCCGGACTCGCGATGCGACGGATCGCCGACTTCTATCCCGGCGAGGCCAAGACCGACGCGAAGGACGCCGCGGTGATCGCGGACGCCGCCCGGACGATTCCTCACACTCTGCGTTCGCTGGAGCTCACCGACGAGCTCACCGTGCTGACCGGCTTCGACCAGGACCTCGCCGCCGAGGCCACCCGCACCAGCAACCGGATACGCGGCCTGCTCACCCAATTCCACCCCAGCCTCGAGCGAGTGCTCGGCCCACGACTGGACCACCTCGCCGTCACCTGGCTCCTCGAGCGATACGGATCCCCGGCCGCACTGCGCAAGGCCGGCCGCCGCAAACTCGTCGAACTCGTCCGCACCAAGGCCCCGCGCATGGCCGGCCGGCTGTTCGACGAGGTCTTCGACGCCCTCGACGAACAGACCGTCGTGGTCCCGGGAACCAGCACCCTCGACATCGTAATCCCGTCCCTGGCCACCTCCCTCACAGCGGTCCACAACCAGCGCCGATCACTCGAAGCCCAGATCAGCACCCTGCTGGAGGCCCACCCTCTTCACCCGGTCCTGACCTCG
>NZ_JBEXNN010000084.1:0-4238 GCF_040611115.1 Streptomyces sp. NPDC003038 | reverse complement strand
TGAGCATAGACACCTTGCTCAACAGCCCGGGGGCTCTGCCTGTTTCACCACCGCCACCTCATCACCCGATCGGTGGCCACTCTGAAAAGGCTCACCATCTGAAACCACATCACCGGCCCTGCCGGCATGCCCGCCACGAGCTGAACGGACCCAGCACCAGGCTCCTGCACGCCCCCAAACAACCACGTCCCCGACAACCTGACAACGCCCTTCGCAGGCCTGCACGGACCGAAGGGAAAGCCGTGCCCGGCCCGGCCCTGGGTCTGCCTGCTCTGCCCGCTGGCGTTGTTCGCCCCGCGCCACCTGCCGAACCTGCTGCGGCTGAAAGCCTTCTTCGCCCGGTCAGTTCCGGCAGATGCCGCGCGAGCAGTTCGCCGCCGTGTTCGCCCCCTACGCGCGCCGCCTATCGGCGGACGTCCTGCCGCGGTTCGAGAAGGCCGCCATCGCCGCGGCACAGCGCGAGGTTGGTGACGAGGACGCCGAACTGCCGCTGCGACCCGAGGAGACCACGTCGTGAGTCTGCTTCCTGTTCCTGATTTGGTCGAGCCTGCGGGCTCATCGGTGTTCGTCGGCGCGGACGTCGCCGCCACCGCCCGCCTGGCCTGGCTGGACGGCTGCCCTCGGCCGCGCTTCGAGGACGATGTGTGGTCGTTCATCGGCTGGGCCGATGCACCGGTGCAGATGAAGGTGACGGAGAAGCACCTTCTGTTCGACCGGATCACCCACTGGCCGTGGCGCGTGATCGCCAAGGAACTCACCCTGGCCGGGATCACCACGCGGGACGAGCGTGTCCTCGCCCTGCCGAGGGCCCGTCGGATCCCACGGCACCCCCGCACCCTCCATGCACGCCTCTATCACCTGACGTTCTGGCTGAACTGGCTGCACGAGCGCCGGATCACCACGCTCGCCGCGGTCACCCAGGACCACTGCGACGCCTTCCTGCGCGAGTACGGCGTCGTCCGGGACAAGGCGGCCGGTGCAGTCCTGCGGAACAAGGCCGGCAGCTCGCTGCGGACGGTGGTCTCCGCCATGCAGGACATCACCGACTACGACGAGGTGCTGTCCGCCGACCGACACCGGCCCGGCTTCCGGCCCTGGGGCACACGATCGCCTCGGCTCGTCACCGGGGCACCCGCCCGGCCCCAGGTCGTGATCAAGACCGAGCCACTGGACGACGATGTCCTGCGGCCGTTGCTGACCGCGTGCTTGCACCTGGTCGATGTGCTCGGACCGCACATCGTGAGCCTGCGCACGGAGTTGCAGGCCGAGCGCGAGGCCCGGCGGAACGTCGAGTGGTCGCGGAACCTGCGGGACGCCGACCTGCTCGCCTCGCTCGTCGATGCTCATCTGCGGACGGGCCAGGCGCTGCCGCGGCTTGGGGACGGGCAGGTGACCAAACTGCTCCGGTCCGGCTGGGATCTCACCGATCCGCTGCTGCTCGTCAACTTTCAGGTTCTGCTGCGGCCGAGTGGGCACCGCGACATCGCCAGGGCACTCCTGGTCCAGGCCCGTCCGTTGCTGGAGGGGGCGGTCGCCGAGGTGGGCACCGAGTACGCATGGTGCCGTGACGCAGCCGATGTCCCACGCGCGGACACCGGCGAGCCCATCCCCTGGTCGCTGCCCGACCTTCAGCGCCGATGCCCTGATCCGCATCGCCAGCCACGCTTGCACGGTTGCCACGTCCGCGCTGACCGGAATGCGGTCCAGTGATCTCATGGAGCTGACGGTCGGCTGCCGCCGCACAGACGAGGCAGACAGCACCGGTCTGGCCCGGTACCGACTGGTCAGCAAGGTCGTCAAAGGACGCCTCTGGGGCGGCGAGATGGACGAGTGGGTTGTCATCGACGAAGTCGCACGCGTCATCGCCCTGGCCGAGCAGCTCACCGACGCCCAACCCGGACAGTCGTTGTTCGGCCCGCTCCAAGGTTTCGAGTCCAAAGGAGCCATGACCTGTCTGCGGAAGTGGGTCGGGCATTTCCTCCAGAGGTCGGTGCACAGCGCCGCACCCCCGCCGACAGCGTTTCGTCGGCGGGGGTGCGGCGGGTGACGGGTCAGGCGGGCGTGTGCGTGCGGTGCGCGCCGGGCGTGGTCGGTGCCGGCGTGGTGTGGCTCGGGCGCGGGTGCTGGGGCTGCGGGTCGGGGCCACCGTGCAGGTGGGGGCCGATCAGGTAGCCGATCACCAGTCCGCCGGTGCCGTAGACCTTGTGCCGGTTCGCCTTCCACCAGGTGGGCGGGGTCGGCTCCGTCAGCACGCCTATGACGGCCACGTGCTCTCCAATCGGTCGGGAACGGGGTGGTGGTGCGTGAGGCCGGTCGGCCCTCGCCCTGCCCCGCAGCAGCGGGGTGGGCGAGGACCAGGCGGAGCGACCGGGGGTCAGCGCTGGAAGGGGTGGACGTTGTCGGGGCGTCGTCGTCGGGCGCGGTGGCGGGGGCGGGGATGTGGATCTCGGGCCGGATCTCGATCTGCGGCTGGAAGGCCGGGGCGGGCTGGCTGGGCGGGGGGAAGTTGTTGACGACCGGGCGCAGGCTCAGGCCGCGCAGGGCGAGGGTGGAGGCGATGGTCCAGGCGAGGACGGCGATGGCGGTGGCGACGGTGCGCCCGTCGGCGGGGGTGGTGGTCCATACGGCGGCGACGGTTGCGGCGCCCCAGACGGTCCAGGTGAGGCGGGCGCCGGTGGCGCCGATGAACCCGCCGATCGCACCGGCGAGCTGCCAGAAGGTGTAGATGGCGGCGCCGCTGACCGGGAGGCTGGCGGTGTGCTGGGCGATGTAGGTGCGGATCGGGTTGTCGACCACGCCCCAGAACTCGTCGGAGGCGCTGGTGCCGACCTGGGTGGCGGGGAGCGCGTCGGCCAGCCGGTTGAGCGCGGCGTCGAAGACATCGCCCGCCGTGTCGAGCAGGATGATGACCGCGCACATCCCGGTGAGGACCAGCAGGGCCTTGATCCAATTACTCATGCCGTGCCATCCGGCCTGCGGGGCCTGGCGCAGTTCCTCCCACCGGCCGTGCAGGAAGCCGCCCTGCTCCCAGGAGGCGTCCCACGCGGCGCGCAGCTGGGCGAGGTTGGTGCCGGGGTCCTTGTCCGGGCCGGTGGCCGGCGGCGGGGGCGTCTGGTCGAGCAGGTCGAGGAAGTTCGGTACGTGCTGGCCGTTGACGGGCTTGTCGTCGGACTGCATGGCGGGGCGCTCCCTTGATCGGGTTCGTGTGGCGGGTGGTGGTGTGCGGGCCGGACGGCCTGGCCCACACCCGACCGCGTGGGTTCGGGTGCGAGGCAGGTGGTCCGGAGCGGGGCGGTCAGAGGCCGCCGGCGTGGGCGAGGTCGGCGGCCTGGTCGAGCATCCGCATCGGGACGCGGCCGGAGCTGTGCGCGTCGTTGAACGATGGAACGGAGTCGACGCTGTCGCCGAACTTGCGGCGGATCGCGTCCAGGAGCACGGTGACCGCGCCGGCTTCCAGGCCGCTGTCGCCGCGGGCCTCGATCCGGATGGCCCCGAGCATGCAGCGGGCGCCGTCCTCGTCGACCAGCGCGCCGGAGCACCAGCCGCCGGTGAGCAGCCGGTGGTGGGCGCGCTGGAGAAGGGCCGCGACCGGCGTCGGGTAGGACTGCGGCGGAGGCTGGAGCGTCGGGGTCAGCGGCACGGTGACGATGTCGGCCAGGTCCACGGGCTCGGTCTCGATGTGAGCCGTGTTGACCTCATAGGCGACCTTCGCTTCGTCCAGCCGCACGCTCATCGCCGCGTTGATGAATGCCATGCGTTCCTCGAGGGACAGGGCCGCCGGCGGCGCGGGCTGCGCGGTGGCTGGGGCGGCCTGGTCTATGGCGGGGCGGGTCTGAGGCATCGGGGCTCCCTGGAGGCGTCGAAGGCGCGGGGTGGGTGGCGCCTTCGACGTCGGCGGCCGGGGCGGTTTCAGATGCTGGAGATCCAGCCGGTGACCGCGCTGATCGCGTCGGTGATGAACGGCGCGGCGCCGGTGGAGGCGAGGAAGAAGCCGAACCCGGCGCAAACCAGAGCGGGTCCGAGGCGTACGGACCCTGGTCGCGCTGGTACGTTCTGGCCGCCTGGACCGGGGGCGCCGAACGGTGCCGGGGCGCGAAGATCCCCCGGCACCGGGCCCGGGAGGTGGTGAACAAGCCGGAGCTGCAGGGCTGATTCATAGTCCTGACGGTGCGGAGAACCAGCAGGTCACAGGGATGTGGCGAACCTTCACTTCGGCGGTTCCGCACGCAATGAAGCTC
>NZ_JBEXNN010000083.1:0-4583 GCF_040611115.1 Streptomyces sp. NPDC003038 | reverse complement strand
CCTGCCGCATCAGGCGGGCCACGCGGCGGCGACCGCAGCCGACACCCTCGCGTTTGAGGACGGCGTGGATGCGCGGGGACCCGTAAGTTGCGCGGGACTGCCCGTGGACATGTGTGATCCGTTCGGTCAGCTCCGCATCCCGCACCGAGCGGGGGCCGGGGATGTTGCTGCGGCGGGCGCAGGAGGTGGTGCGGGAGACCTGGAGCAGTCACACGCACGCTTAACGTTGTGACATGAAGTTTTCTCCGCCTCAAAGAACGGGCCCGTTCACGGGGTCTCCCTTGCGAAGAAGCCGTTGCGCGCTTGAGGACCTCCACGTCCTCCCCCGGCCTGCGATTCTCCCGCCGGAGCACGGCCAGTTCCTCGCGTTCGCTGCTGGTCAGGCCGTCTCGGTCGCCCGCCTCGACCTTGGCCTGCCTCACCCAGCCCCACACCGCGGTCTCGGTCAGGTCGAAGCTTGCGGCGAACGGTCACCCCGCCGGCACAGGCCGACGATCTCGACCTTGGACTCCGCCGTGAACGAGCGCCGAGGACGCGCTTCTTTTTCCCCATTCTCTCCATGATGAACATCATCCTTCCGGGATCGGAGCCCCTGATCTCAGATGTCCGTCAAAGCGAAGCAAGCCCAGTACAACAATCGCCGCCCCCACACTCGGATAGGAAGACTTCCCATTCCCTCCCGCGCCGAACGCGAAGCCAACTTCTATGCTGAACACCACCCTGCGCCCGAGGGCCCAGCCAAGAACTGAAGTCTCTACGAAACCCGGCACGCTTCACGGTTGTGTTCTGGTGGTGGTCCGTATGAGGGCTGTATCCTCGCCGCAAGCATGGGCAGAAATCATGCATGGTGGTCCCTGCCCGGCCGTAACCGACGGAAACCGGAAGCTGCAAGTTGTAGAGTTTCGATCGTTTTATGTGAAGCACTTGCGTGAGCCTTGCCCACGCATCTTGCTGCGCTCCCAGTGCCGACGCCCGGTCGGCTGTGCCCACCCCCACCAAGCCACCGAGACCTTTGCTGATGACGCCTCCCACTTCTAGCTCTCTCATCGACCCGATCTCCCGTCGGCGCCTGCCGGCCTATCTTCTTGGCCACGCTGGCTTGACCCGTTGGTACTGGCGAGGAGCCTGTCACGACGAGGACACCGAGCTATTTTTCCCCCAGGGACGCTTTCAAGAGGTCGAGGCTGAACCCGCCCGCAAGATCTGTGGTGCCTGCCCCGTCAGCACAGAGTGCCGTGAACACGCTGACACCCTGCCTGAGCCCTACGGAATCTGGGCTGGCACCACACCCCGCGAACGTGGTTGGGACAAATACGGCCGACGACTGAAGAAGAAGGCCCAGCCAAACGTTGGCAGCAACGGCGCGGGCGCCACCTCCACCGAGGCGGCTCCTACAGAGAGCGGAGGTCTCCCGCCTACGTCATGAGTCCTTCACCTCTGCATCCACCCGGCAAGGTCAGGAAACGCCGCTGCTTCCTTGGAAGGACCGTGCACCCTGAAGAACGAGCTAGGCAGTGTCTGATGGCTCTTTGACGAGGTCACGGAGCCAGATGACGATGGCCGCGGTGGCCAGGGTGCCGTGGAAGATGTAGTCGCGTTTGTCGTACCGAGTGGCGACGGCCCGGTGCTGCTTCAGTTTGCCGATGCAGCGTTCGACCGCGTTGCGTCGGCGGTACTGCTCGCGGTCGAAGACCGGCGGGCGGCCGCCGGCCCGGCCGCGTCGGCGGCGGTTGGCGCGTTGGTCGTCCGGCTGCGCGATCGTTGCCTTGATCCCGCGTTTGCGCAGGTAGACGCGGTTGGCTCGGCTGGAGTACGCCTTGTCGCCGCGGGCCCGGTCCGGTCGGGTGCGGGGACGTCCGGCCCCGGTGCGGGCCACGTTCAGTGCCTGCATGAGCGGGATGAACATCGGGCTGTCCCCGCGCTGGCCGGGCGAGGTCAGCCAGACCAGGGGCCGGCAGCGGTCGTCGGCCAGCAGGTGGACCTTGCTGGTCAGCCCGCCCCGGGGGCGTCCCAAAGCCTCACGGCCCTCTTCGTCCACACGCGCGCCGCCCCCTTTTCGGGGTGGTCGTCCGGGGGAGCGTGCCGGGCTCCGGCCGCGTGCTGGTGGGCCCTGCAGGTGGTGGAGTCGGCGTTGACCGCCCACGAGCCGTCCGCGTCCTGGGCGGTGGAGTCGGCACCGGCCTGCAACGCTCGCAGGATCCTCGACCAGGTGCCGTCGGCCGACCAGCGGCGGTGGCGTTCGTACACGGTCTGCGAGGTTCCGTAGCGTTCGGGCAGGTCATGCCAGGGGATGCCGGTCCGTGTCCGGTAGAGCGCACCGTTGATCACGGTGCGGTGGTCGGCCCACCGTCCACCCGGCCCGCCGGTCTCCGGAAGCAGCGGGGCGATGCGCGCCCACTGAGCGTTCGTCAGTTCATGCCGCCGCACCATGACGGACTCTTGCCCAGAACGGCAACAGATCCACCACCCGGGCAAGAGCCATCAGACACTGAGCTTGTTCAGTGTGGCCACCGATCGGGTGACACGACTCCCGTATATACGCAGGTCACAGGTGCCTCAAGCGCTTCGCTGAAGCTCAAGTTGAACAAGCTCACTGCCTAGCGGCCATCTCCCGCATCGTCATACGTCCGTGACCAGCTGCTTCTCGTCAAGACCGCGACTTTGAATCAGCCCTGGGTCAGGCCGCGGCGGCCGGTCCGCGCGGCTGTTCCCAGAGATGCCGTAATTCCGCATGACCCGCTCGACCCGCTTGTGATTGACGGGGTTTGCCGTGCCGGCGCAGTTCCGCGATGATATGCGGGACGCCGTAATTCCTCCGGGATGCAAGGTGGATCACCGTGATCTCGTGGACCAGGGCTTCATCGGCACGCTGCCGGGCCTCACGGGCCCCGGCTCCGCAGACCCAGGCGTAGTAGGTCGAGCGGCCGGTCTTCATAACCTTGCACAGCAGGACGATCGGGTAGTTCGCCTTCTCCGCGTGGATGAACCGGCATATCTCGCTCACCGGTCGCTCTCCTTCACGAAGAAGGCCGTCGCTTTTTTCAGGATCTCAATGGTTTTCGCCTGCTCAACGGTCAGCTTCCTCAGCCGCTTGAGCTCTTCGTCACGGTCGTCGGCCGCCTGGCCGGACCGCCCGGTACCGACGACGGTCCAGTCTCCCGCGTGGCATGGTCCTTCCGCACCCATCCCCGCAAGGGACTCCGGACTGATCCCGAGTTCCCGGGCGACCTCAGTCACGGTCCGGCCCGAGGACCGTACGAGTTCGACCGCGTCACGCTTGTACTCCTCTGAGTACCGCTTCGCGTAGTTACTTCCCACCCGGCACTGCTTCCCCTGGGCTCACACATCCCAGTCTCCAGGTGTCCACGATCAAGGGGAAGCTTCAGATGAGTGAGATCACCATGCCAACGAACGGGGGCTTCGCCATGTCACCCCCCAACCCAGCTGACCTGCCCTTTCACCCTCACAGAGCCAGGATGAAAGAGGTCCAGTCGGACTAACAGGGAAGCGTCAGCAGTGGCGGCACATCCGGGCCTAAAGTTGAGTGAAGGAATGCAAAAGATCTCACACCGGCGCAGGAGCGTTGAACTGCAATGGATCCGACTTGCCGTGTTCCTGGGGTTGTTATTGCTTTTAGCGCTCGGGCTTTTCGTGACCGTCCAGAACCACCCAGGAGACGTGACCCCGCGAGTCATTGACGCGCATCCTGGAGCACAAAACACGATCCCAGACGGAATGACCGTATTTCACGGGAGCGCCTTCGATACGTGTGCCACTCCTGCACTGTCGACGATGCGAGCGTGGGCCTCTTCCCCCTACCGTGCAGTTGGTATCTACTACGCTGGCCGGGGGCGAGGCTGCCTCAGCCAGAAGCACCTGAGTAAGGCATGGGTTCGAGAGGTTGACCGGGCCGGATGGAAGATCCTGCCAATCTTTGTCGGATCACAGGCGCCTTGCGTCTCCCTCTGGCATAAACGCGATACCATCATCGATCCGGAGGATGCCGAGATGGGAGCCCACGAAGCGGCAGAGGCTGTCGCCGCAGCCGGAAGGTTGGGGATCATGAAGGGTAGCGCGCTCTATCTAGACATGGAGTCTTACAACAAGAACGATACCCAGTGCGCGGAGACCACCATCAATTTCATTCGGAAATGGAGCCGCGGGGTGCGTGAGCTGGGCTACCTGCCTGGCTTTTACAGCAGTGCCGACTCTGGTGTGCGGCATCTCAGAAAGGCTCGCGATACCGATCCCAAAGACATGCCCGAGGCCATCTGGTTCGCCCGTTGGCGTGTGGATCCGTCGCTAACCGCTGAGCCAGCTCTTGGTCTCACCTCATGGCCCCACAACCGGCGTATCCACCAGTACGCGGGCGACATCTTTGAAGAACACGGAGGAGTCGGCATGCGCATTAACGCGAGCGTTATCCACGCGCCGGTGGCTACCCTCCACGCAGGGGCGCCTTCAGCGGCCCCTCACCCCGTCGGGGTGCAGGGCTGATTCAAAGTCCAGATGATCATGTTGGGTTGCTGGTCAGGCCAGGTCGGGGAGGTCCAGTGGGTGTGTGAAGGGGGCGTAGGAGGTTT
>NZ_JBEXNN010000082.1:0-4727 GCF_040611115.1 Streptomyces sp. NPDC003038 | reverse complement strand
TCAACTCACCCACCGATCGGGTGACGGGAGGCTCCAATTCCTGCAGGTCACAGACGTTCAGGCGGACGTTCTGAAGCTCAAGTTGAAAAGGCTCACTGTCTGTGAGCCTCACCGATCGGTCGAAGAGTTGAAAAAGCTCACTCTTGGGCCACATGAGCGTCGCGGGTCTCAGCTTGCACGGTGGCCTGCCTGCAATGGCTTCGAGCCAGGTAAAAAGTAGTGGCCTGCAGCCCAGATCTACCAGCTCCTCACCGAAGTTATGGCACCGCCATGAGCGTCAGCCCTGGGGTTCGCGCACCGGGCAAGGGCCGACCTTGAGCCTTTGCGCTTGGTCTTCAAGCAAGGAGCATACCGCCCTAGATCTGCGAATATTGTGTGTAGTATCACCCGGTCGGCGGAGGTTGAAAAAGCTCCATCCGCACCTTGGAGATCACCGGCAAACAAAATCTATGTCTGAACGTCACCGAGATGAAGTATGTCGGCCTCTACTCCCAATTTCCAGGACGGTGGAGCAGAGGCCGACACAGGGACCCCTCGCCTTGGGACCCTTCAGCGTATCGATTAGATCGGGAGACGCCTCGACCTACCGGGATACGCTGACCGTTTGGTCGTCGGTGGTGACCTGCCGGATACGCCGACCTTGCGGTGGTCATATGATGGCAATCCTCTCGTCGATTACGGGTTAGACGCGCCAGGGGATGCCGCTCGGAACCCGTCGAGGCGGGCACGCTAGGCTCGGCCAGCCGGTCCAAGCCGACTCGATGGCTTTGCAGGGGATGCGGACGCCGATCCGTTTGCCGTTCACCTCAATATCGTCAACGGCGCCTCACCACATAAGACACCGTAAGCGCACACGTAGCGGTCCGACCGCGCACTTCTCCGAACTATCAGGGCCAAGTCTTCGTGGGAGCCCTGCATGAGTCATAGGTCCCAGCGGCCAGTTCCTCTCTGCCTCAGGTCACTAGAGGATGCGATGGTCTCAGCGTGGGCGTAATTGCGCCTGCCTGGGGTATGGGCAGTGTGCTGGGATCGTAGGCGCAGGTCTCCGACGACGCGGGCTTTTCGGCGTTTATCGGCTGCGTCCTGCTCCCGCTCATGGTGTTCGGCATACGCTGCGGCAAGCATCCGGCTCCACTCCAGGGAGGCTCTTACCTCGGTGACGAGGGCTACCCGCATTTCGGCTTCCTCGGCCTCCCAGCGAGCCTGAAGCGCTGTTCCTGCCTCCTCGGCCTCCTTGGCCTCGACCCGGCACGCGGGGCATAGACCGCTGGGATGTCCAGGACCTCTGCCAGAAACGGGGCACTCGGGAATGGAACACGCCCAAAGTGGTGCGGTCCCCTCGCTGTTGCGGGTGCGCCCAGCGCGATGGTCATCGCGTCGTCCTGCCCGGCGCTGGGCGCAGGCCCGGCATTCGGTTCCGGTGTCAATCATCTGGCCGTCCTCGCATCCGAGGTCCGGGCAATCCTTCGGCGGGCGTACCAGGCCAACGACGACGCCTACTGGCGAGCCCAGCCCCTTCCCTCCGTAATGGGCGGCGGCGTAGTTGTGAGATGACCAGCGCCGGTTAATCCGTTCGGCCAGATGAGCAGCATCCCGGGTGCTGAGCGCGGCCAGGATCGTGTTCCGGATGACGGCCGGGCGCTTCTTCGGTAGGAGCTCGACGAGCTCGGGCGGGAGCGCCTCCTCCACCATACGCACGGCGGCGGCTTGCTCCCGCGTCATACGGGCTCCCTTTCCCCGGCCTACGCCACGAGACGATCCGGCATTGCGAGACGCGGCGGAGACGCTTTTGCTCGCACGCGCACTACTACCTGCAGATGCCCTACGGGCGTCAGCAGCGCTCCGCGCCGAAGGCGCAATTTCTTCTTGTGATGCGTTTAGTTGACCTTCGTCTAGTTTATCCCCGCTCCCAGGGGGAGCGGGCCCCCGCTGGGAGCGGGTACGTACCCCCTGGGAGCGGGGTACGGGTTGACCTGGGGTTTCGTGCGACTTCATGGTGAAGTCGCACGTTTCTTCAGATGAAGACGCACCCCGCTGGGTGGGGGGATGGGACAGCGACTTAACAAGAGATTGCGCGTCAGTAGCCGCCGTCACTGGAGCCTGGAACGCGGCGAGCCCTGGTGGTAGCCACTGGGGCAGAGGCGGAAGGGGGAGCGAGAGCTTGCGGGCGGCCGCACGGTCCGCCTTGACCCGCGCGACCATGCCCTTCATGTATTGGCGACGAGCATCAAGCCACGCGTCAAACGCGGTCTCGCGCGCGACGCGCTCCTGCTTGCTCTCCTCTCGGTGCTGCGGGCCCCGGTTCATTGCGTACCAGTCGGACAGCGATCGGGGTCCGGTATAGCCGGCCGGGTGGGTGCCGTGGATCGTGTACCTGTTGCGGCGGATCAGACCAATCGTGGAGCGCTTGACAGAGACAGCTGTGATCAGCTCCAACTCGATCATCAAGGAGGTGATCGTCTCGTCTTTGGCGAAGCCCAGGAAACGGGCAAGCGTCCGCAGGTTAGGCCACACGTCCTCGTCGTCACGGCTCTGGCTGACGTGGGCGGCCATACCCCAGTACAGCGTCCGCGCGTCGCTGCTGGCGCCAGACAGGTACACCCAGTCGCCCACCATCGTGAACGGGGGGCGACTTCCCTGAGAAAACTCAAGCTTTGCGTCAAGGTCGTCAGCATCGTAGACACTCATCGTGCACCACCTGCGGGAAGGGGCTGACCGCCCCAGGTCGGCAAAGCCAAGACGATGCACCGATAGGCGGTTACCGGGATCGGCTGGCTGCAGCACTTCGTCAGCGTGTCGCCTTCAACTTCACGGGCGGACGAACTGAGGAGGAGGCCGCCGAGGAAGGGACGGCCAGGGTGGTGGACTGACGCCCCGAAAAGGGTGATGTGCCGAAGAACGGCACTGGTCGTGCGGAGCAATGCAAGATCCTTGTCTACTGTGTGGCGTAACCACCTGCGCAGACTGGTCGCCTCTACCGGACCTTGACAGATCTTTGTAGAATGAAAAACGGCGCGTGGGGTCTACTCGGCGGGAACCGGGTGGCGCTGACCACAGCTTTTGCAGGAGCCACTCGACGTCAAAGCGGGCGAGGCGAGTGGCCATCGGCGGCCCGGGACGGGAATCCCGGGCCGTTGGTACTTTCAGGCGGCGAGCGCGTCGTCCCCCGGGGGGAGCCCCTTGGCCGAGCGGATAGAAGCGACGCGTGCGGATTTGATGTCTGATAGAGCATCAGTCGGCCCTGCGATCAAGCTAGATGCGGGGATTTGCCAGTGGTCAGCCAAGCGGCCCAAGTCGGCGATGGTCCAGAGGCTGTAACCGCGCTGGCGCCGGCTGACCGTGTCCGTTGTCAGGCCGATTGCCGCCCCGAGGTCTGTCCAGTTCTCTCCGGTGACACCCAAGACGGCGGAGACGCTTTCACGTACCAAGCTCTCGACCCCGTGGGCTGCATTTCTACGCACAGGATTCTCCTTCCCATCACGCGGGCACGACTTTTAGTCGTGTTGCGCCGGAAACTTATCGGACCTTGCTCGCTTGGTGCGCCAGCGGAGCGCGCGTCCATCGTGATCTGTCGATCCTGGAGGTAGTTTCACCCGTTTGCCTAAGTCGGTCTTCGCGGTGGACATTTCAATTTCTGCTGCTGTACTACAGGAGTGTTTGAGGTCGACTCGTGACCTAACGAGCTCATGCATGGTAGGCGGTGCACGTCGCGAGGTATGGTTCGGGGTGTTACGTAACTATGGCTGACGGGGCCCGCGGGTGTTGGCCTGCTCGTTTGAGAGCAGGGCCGGCGATGGCTTGGATGGTTTCATTGATGTGTTCGCGTCGGGTGTTGTAGCGGGGGAGCCAGCGGGAGACGGGACGTCGTGCTCGCTGGGCCAGCTATTTCGGCCCTGGAGCGTCTCCCGCTGGAAGGTAGCGTCGAACGACTCGGCGAGTGCGTTGTCCGCGCTGCTGCGGATGGCGCTCATGACTGGAGGACACTGGCTTCAAATTAGCCTTTCAACTCGCCCACCCGATCGGGTGATGGTCGTCGTCTCGTAACTGACCAGGTCAGAGTCATATCCGATCCGCTGCTCGTCTGAAATTCGCGTCCCGGTTGACGCACCTCACGACCTGACCGCGGCCCGTGTCCACGGCATCGTCCAGGCACCAGGCAGATCCTGGTCCTGGCGGACCGGGCTACCAGAGCGTCGGCGCCACCTTCTGCACCCCCTGCTACCACCACCGGATCCAGCCGGTGCTGGTCGTGGTGGACCAGCCGGCCTCGATCGGCGCCCTGCCGTTACTGAGGTTTTCAGGGCGGGGCCGGTGGGTGGATAGGCAGGTTTGTGGCGGTGAGGCAGCCGTCGATCAGGTGGGGCCGGAGTTGGATTCTGCGTAATTCGCGGCGGAGTGTGCGGTCGAGGTCGTCAGGTGTGTCGAAGGCGGTGTTGGCCATCGCTCTGCGGCGCACCGCCCTGGTCCTGGACGCCCTGGAGATGGCCGCCGCCGCCCGCTTCCGCGCCGGCGCCGCCGACCTCACCGGCCTGATCCACCACAGCGACGCCGGATCTCAGTACCGGCTGGACAACGCCCTCGCCGAGAGCACGAGCGGCCTGTTCAAGGCCGAGGTCATCAAGCCGAACGGGCCGTCGGTCCGCAGGGTGTGGGGCATGGCCCTGGCGGCGTCCGCGACGATGAACGCGTCGCGGGCGTCGGTCTTTGCCTCACCGGAATAGAGATCG
>NZ_JBEXNN010000081.1:0-4813 GCF_040611115.1 Streptomyces sp. NPDC003038 | reverse complement strand
CAAGACCAGAGCGGTGGAGGTCGCCCCGCCCGAACCGGGACCGGTGCTGCCGGGCCACCAGTAGCCCCGGAGACGCCTGAGCGATTTGCAACGACGGGGGAATCGCGTCAGGCACTGCGGGGGGTGGCAGTGGTGATGTCGGTTTCGAAGAGCTGGTGGTCGCGCTGATCAAGATTGACGAAGACCATTCCGTAGCGCACCTCGCAGCGGACGGGCTGCGGCGCGCCCCGCGGGCGGCGCAGGCACCGGTAGGCACGTACGTCCTCGTCCTCCTCGCGCACGACGACGATCGGTTGACCGAACAGGGTGACCATCAGCGAGTCGCCCGCGTAGGGGATCGCCGTGGCCAGGTCGATGAACTGCCATCCCGACCGGTAAGCGGAGGCCATTTCGCGGCGGAAGCCGCGGTCGTCGGGGGTCATGCTTCCGAAGTCTTCCCGCCCACACCCCAGCTACTGTCGTTCTTGCCGGGCGCCGGGCCCCACCCGCTGTCGGCCCTGACGCTGCCCCACCCGCTGTCGTCGCCGGGCGATCCCCAACCGCTGTCATTGCCGGTGGGACCGGCTCCCCAGCCGCTGTCCGCGGGCGCGCTCCCCCAGCCACTGTCCGCGAGCGAGATTCCACCGACAGCAGCAGCCGTAGAGAGAGCAATGGCAGCCACCGAGCGAAGCAATTTCTTGTACATGGTCGACGTTGTCCTCACTTGATGGATTCCTCTCCCCCGCATCTCAGACGATGACTGATCGAGCCACGTCATTGCCACCGTGGCGATGCATCATGTTCCTGTACATGCAGGACCCTGGGGGTGGGAGATTTGCCGATTATGCGCATAAACCAGACACATCCCCATGCGGTGACCGATCTGTGCGACCTGGGGGCCGAGCTGTACGCAAGTGCCCTCAGCTCCGGTCGAATCGCCCGCGAGGAAGTGGAGCAGACGCCCTGCCTGCTGGAATTCGCGCTGCTGCACCCTGATCCGGACGACGACAACTGGCTCCGCCCGGTTCCCCCCTCGGTGGCATTGGCTCAACGCCTGCACCCGCTCGAACGGGAGATCCTGCAACGCAGGCGCTCCTCCATCGAGCTCGCCGAAGCGTTTGAGCCATTCATGGCCATCAGCGCGCTGACTCCGGCGCCCACGCACGCGATCACCGTGCTGGAGGGATTCAACAGGATCAACGCGGCGCTCAACGTGGCCACCGCCGAGTGCCAGGCGGAGATGCTCACCATCCAACCGGGAGGCGGGCGTTCCGAGAACATTCTCAACCAGGCGATAGAACGGGACCAGCCCCTCATCCGGCGCGGCGTCAGCATGCGCACCCTCTACCAGCACACCGTCCGGCACAGCCGCGGCACCATGGCCTACGTCGACCGGATGGCCAGCGGCAAGGTAGAGATCCGGACGCTGGAGGAACTGGTCGAACGGCTCATCATCTGCGACGAATCGGTCGCTTTCATCCCCGCCAGCGACGACCAGCAGATCGCCCTGGAGCTGCGGCACCCGGCGCTCGTCCGCTATCTGGTCAGGGTCTTCGAGCAGTTGTGGCGGCGGGCCACGCCGCTCAACGAGCAGGTCCCCTACGGCCCGACGCCGTCCGGGATATCCGGCGTGCAGCGCTCCATCGCCCAGCTCCTCGTCGAGGGGCACGTGGACGAGGCCATCGCGCGCCGCCTGGGCATGAACGTACGGACCTGCCGCGCGCACATCGCCAAGCTGGCCACCGCCCTGGGCAGCGGCAGCCGGGCCCAGCTGGGTTACCTCATCGCCCAGTCGGGCATCCTGGGCCGCGTCTCGGGCCCGGCCCAGGAACCGCGGCTCTGACGGCCCGGACGCGGCCGCGCACCAAGCGAGAACCCCGCCCGGGCATGCCGGGCGGGGTTCTCGAACGCGGTGCGGGGAGCCTCAGTCCATCGGGCGCTTGGGGCGCCAGACGACCAGGGCGTTGCCCGGCTGCGGGGGCTGGTACGGGACCAGGTCGCGCCGGTACGAGGCGTGCACCTGGGCCTCGCGGGCCCGCAGCGTGGCCGCCGCGCCGTCCACCGCCGCGGAGAGCTCGGCCACACGCGCCTGGAGCGCGGCGACCTGGTTCTCCAGCTCGATGATCCGCTTGATGCCCGCCAGGTTGATGCCCTCGTCCTGCGACAGCGCCTGCACCGTGCGGAGCAGCTCGATGTCACGGGCCGAGTAGCGCCGGCCGCGCCCGGCCGTGCGATCCGGGGAGACCAGGCCGAGGCGGTCGTACTGGCGAAGGGTCTGCGGATGCAGCCCCGAGAGCTGGGCGGCCACCGAGATCACGTAGACCGGGGTCTCGTCGGTGAGTTGGTAAGCCCCATTGCCGAATCGGGGCTGGCTGCGGCGGCCGTCCATGTCAGGCTCCCTTCGCGGACTCGAACAGCGCGGAGCGCGGGTCCTCGGACTCCGTCGCCTCGCGATACATCTCCAGCGCCTCACGTGCCTTGTCCGAGAGCTCCCTCGGGACGGCGACCTCCACCGTCACCAACAGGTCGCCCCGGGTGCCGTCCTTGCGGACCGCGCCCTTGCCGCGGGCCCGCATCGTCCGGCCGCCGGGCGTGCCCGGCGGAAGCTTCAGCGTCACCGAGGGGCCGTTCAAGGTCGGAACCTTGATCTCGGCGCCCAGCGCCGCCTCCGCGAACGTCACCGGCACGGTCACCGTCAGATTGTCGTCCTTGCGGCCGAACACCGGGTGCGCGTCGACGTGCACGACGACGTAGAGGTCACCCGCGGGGCCGCCGCGCTCGCCCGGCGCGCCCTTGCCGCGCAGCCGGATCCGCTGGCCGTCGGAGACGCCCGCCGGGATCCGGACCTGCATGGTGCGGGAGCTGCGGGCCCGGCCGCTGCCCTTGCAGACCTCGCAGGGGGTCTCCGCGATCAGGCCGCGGCCCTTGCAGTCCGCGCAGGGATCGGTCAGCGAGAAGCCACCGCCGCTGCCCCGCGAGACCTGGCCGGAGCCGACGCAGGTCGGGCACACCCGGGGGGTGCCGTTCTTGTCGCCGGTGCCCGAACACGCCTTGCAGGGGGCCTGGGAGGACATCCGGAGCGGGACCGTGGCCCCGTCCACCGCCTCCGTGAAGGAGAGGGTGACCTCCGACTCGATGTCCTGGCCGCGGCGCGGCTGGGTACGGGTCCCCGTACCCGCGCCGGCGCCGCCCCGGTTGAACAGGCCGCCGAAGACATCGCCCAGGCCACCGCCGAAACCGCCGCCCGCGCCACCCGGCTGGCCACCGCCGAAGAGGTCGCCCAGGTCGAAGTTGAAGGAGCCGCCGCCCGCACCCGGCCCGGGGCGGAAGCCGCCGTTGCCGAACAGGGCGCGGGCCTCGTCGTACTCCTTGCGCTTCTTCTGGTCGCCGAGGATGTCGTTCGCCTCGGAGATCTCCTTGAAACGCTCCTCGGCCGAGGCGTCGCCCTTGTTGGCGTCCGGGTGGAACTCGCGTGCGAGCTTCCGGTACGCCTTCTTGATCTCGGCCTCGGTGGCGTCCTTCGGGACACCGAGGACCTTGTAGTAGTCCTTCTCGACGAAGTCCTTCGTGCTCATCCCCGGTGGCCCTCCTCTCGTGCCTCTACCTGAAGTGCATCAGCCCTCGTCGGGGGCATCCGCGTCCTTGTCCGACGCCGCGTCGCCTTCCGCGACCGCCGATTCGGAGCCCGGGGACTTGGCGGCCGCACCCGGCTGGGGCTCGGCCACCGCGACGCGCGCGGGACGGATCGTACGCTCGCCGATTCGGTACCCAGGCTGCAGGATCGCCACGCAGGTCGTCTCGGTGACGTCCGGCGCGTACGAGTGCATCAGGGCCTCGTGGACCGTCGGGTCGAAGGGCTCGCCCTCCTTGCCGAACTGCTGCAGGCCCATCTTCGCGGCGACCGTCTCCAGCGATTCGGCCACCGACTTGAAGCCGCCGACCAGCTCGCCGTGCTCCCGCGCCCGGCCGATGTCGTCCAGCGTCGGGAGGAGCTCGGTCAGGAGGGACGCGACCGCGATCTCCTTGACGGTGATCCGGTCCCGCTCCACCCGGCGGCGGTAGTTCTGGTACTCCGCCTGGAGCCGCTGGAGGTCCGCGGTGCGCTCGGAGAGCGCCGTACGGGCCTGGTCCAGCTGCGCCAGCAGAGCCACCTCCTGGCTCGCGAACTCTGCCGCGGACCGGTCCGCGGCCTGTGCTGCTGCGGAGTCCCCGGCCGGGGCCGCCTCGCCCTCCGGAGAGGAGTCGGCGGCCTTCGGCTCAGCGGCGTCCTCGGGCGTGGCGCCGGCGGGGACTTCGGGCTCCTCAAAACCCGGCGTCTCCTCCGACATCAGGCAGCGCCACCCTTCGGCTTCTCGTCGTCGACGATCTCGGCGTCGACGACGTCGTCGTCCTTGGCCTGGTGGGCACCCTCGCCGCCCGCGGCGCCCTGAGCGGCCTGGGCGTCGGCGTAGATGGCCTGGCCGAGCTTCTGGCTGACCGCGGCCAGCTTCTCGGTCGCGGTGCGGATCTCAGCCGTGTCCTCGCCCTTGAGCTTCTCCTTCAGCTCGGTGACGGCGGCCTCGACCTCCGTCTTCACCTCGGCCGGGACCTTGTCCTCGTTGTCCTTGACGAACTTCTCCGTCTGGTAGACGAGCTGCTCGCCCTGGTTGCGGGACTCGGCGGCCTCGCGGCGACGGTGGTCCTCCTCCGCGTACTGCTCCGCCTCCTGGCGCATGCGGTCGACCTCGTCCTTGCCGAGCGAGGAGCCGCCGGTGACGGTCATCTTCTGCTCCTTGCCCGTGCCGAGGTCCTTGGCCGTGACGTGCATGATGCCGTTCGCGTCGATGTCGAAGGA
>NZ_JBEXNN010000080.1:0-4875 GCF_040611115.1 Streptomyces sp. NPDC003038 | reverse complement strand
GTCGAGATGGACCGGGGATTCCTCTTCCTCATGTCCGTCTCCGACGGATCCTCCCTCGCGGTACTCGCGCACCCCGAATGCGACATCGGCCTCGTGGGCTACGAGATGGCCCTCCTCGTGGACCGCGCCGGCAGCGTCCTCACCCCGGACCTGCGCGCGGAACTGCAGGGAAGCCTGCTCATCTGACTGCCGATCTCCCGGCCGGACCGTACTGCCGGCCGGGAGACCGGGGCCTTCGCCCCGGAACCCAGTACGCCCGTCAGGCCGTCATACCGTCCCCCCACCGGCCGCCCCGTCAGACGGCACGCTGACCACTGCTGTCCAGCCCGGAGGATCAATGACCCCGCCCCCCGCCTACCCCGATGCGTACGGAGATTCGTACTCGGAAGGCGATCAGCCGCTGGTGCGTCCGTACGCGATGACCGGCGGCCGTACCCGGCCCCGCTACCAGCTCGCCATCGAGGCGCTGGTCAGCACCACAGCCGATCCGATGCACCTGTCCGGCCTGCTCCCCGAGCACCAGCGGATCTGCACCCTGTGCCGCGAGGTCAAGTCGGTCGCGGAGGTGTCGGCACTGCTTTCGATGCCGCTCGGTGTCGCGCGGATCCTCGTCGCCGACCTGGCGGAGGCCGGAATGGTGGCCATCCACCAGCCGGGCAATGGAGAGGCCGGCGGCACGCCGGACGTAACGCTGCTCGAAAGGGTGCTCAGTGGCCTTCGGAACATCTAGCGGTGGAGCGGCTCCTCGCTCCACCACCTCGGCGAAGATCGTGGTGGCGGGCGGCTTCGGCGTGGGCAAGACCACGTTCGTCGGCGCGGTCTCCGAGATCAACCCGCTGCGCACCGAGGCCGTCATGACCTCCGCGAGCGCGGGGATCGACGACTTGACCCACACCGGGGACAAGACGACCACCACGGTCGCCATGGACTTCGGCCGCATCACCCTCGACCAGGACCTGATCCTGTACCTCTTCGGTACTCCGGGCCAGGACCGCTTCTGGTTCATGTGGGACGACCTGGTCCGCGGCGCCATCGGTGCGATCGTGCTCGTGGACACGCGCCGCCTCGCCGACTGCTTCCCCGCCGTCGACTACTTCGAGAACAGCGGCCTGCCGTTCGTCGTCGCCCTCAACGGCTTCGAGGGGTACCAGCCGTACACCCCGGACGAAGTGCGCGAGGCCCTGCAGATCGGCCCGAACGCCCCGATCATCACCACCGACGCCCGCCACCGCGCGGACGCCAAGAGCGCGCTCATCACGCTCGTCGAGCACGCCCTCATGGCGCGTCTCAAGTAACACGGCTTCAGCTGACGTGCGGAGGGGCGGGCTGTGTCTTGCGACACGGCCCGCCCCTCGCGTTCATAACGTTTCGACAGAGAATTGGCGCCAGTTCGCCACTGCCTGCGTTCGGTTGGTGCCGCTACGCTCACAACTCCCCCCATTTTTGCCGCAGGAAGCTCTTTATGTCCGGTTTATGTGGGGCATAAGGCACTGGGAACTGCTGATTTCAACTGTTTGGAACACGGCCTTCACCGTGCTGGAATTCAACGAACTAGCTAGTAGCACCGCCGAGAGGTTGTTGGTCGAGTGAGGCGAAGCAACACAAGCCCCGCGGTTGAACCCGCGCGGGGCAACTTCACCCCGCCGCCGAGAGCGGCCGCGTCGCATGTCGACGTGCCCGTGGACCCACCCACGAGCGGTGGAAGCACCAGCAGATTCTCGCCCCGCAACTGGCGCGTGCCGACCCGTCTGAACGCCATCCTGCTCGTGCCCGTCCTCGTCGGACTGGTCATGGGCGGCTTCCAGGTGAAGGGCTCCATCGACACCTGGAACGAGGCCAAGGACGCCGAGAAGATAGCCAGGGTCGTCCAGGCCTCCTCGGAGTACAGCCAGGCGCTGCTCAACGAGCGCGACCTCACCGCTGAGCCGCTCCTGAAGGGCGACCGCAACAGCGAGGTGGTCTCCAAGGCCCACGCGACGACCGACGCGGCCAAGGCGAAGTTCGACAAGGCCGTCCAGGACATGCCGACCAACCAGGGCCTGGAGCGCCGTCTGGACCTCTTCCGCCAGGAGGAGCCGAAGCTGGAGCAGGTCCGCAAGACGGCCTACGCCCTTCCGGAGACGGCCAAGAAGAACCTCCCCCACGCGGCGGGTCCCATCCCGACCGAAGAGGGGTACGTGCAGGTCCAGCACTACCTGATGCAGTTCGCGAACGAACTCGGCCTCGGCACCGGCAATGTGACCTCGTACGGCCGTATGGTCTACGCGATCCAGCTGGCCAAGGCGGCGAACTCGCTCCAGCGCTCCGTCGGCACCCACCTGCTGATCCGCCCGAGTACGGACGAGGAGGTCCGCAAGGCCCAGCTCGTCGCCTTCTCCTCCTACGCCTACCTCGAGGAGATCGCCCAAGGCGAGTACGTCGCGGCCGGCACCGACGCGGACGTGACCCGCCTCCAGGAGGTCATGAAGAAGAAGGCCGCCGACGGAAGCGAGAAGCTCGCCCGCGCCAAGCAGCAGGCCGAGCAGGCCGGTGTCACCTTCAAGCCGCCGCCCAACGGGGTCGACGGGTCGCCCCTCACCGGCATGACCGATGCGATAGCCAGCGGTGAGAAGAACACCAAGCTCGTCACCTCCGGCACCACGCCCATGGCCTGGCAGGCCGCCGCCACCGCGAAGTTCGAGGGCTACGAGCAGATCGAGAAGGAACTCCTCGACAAGGCCGTCAAGGACACCATCGCGATCTCCGACGAGGCCCGCACCGACGCCATCACCAACGGCGCCATCGTGGTCGTGGCCCTGCTCGCGGCCTTCATCCTGGCCGGCATGATGGCCCGCCAGATGAGCCGCGCCATGTCCCATCTGCGCACCGCCGCCTTCGAGGTCGCCGAGCAGCGGCTGCCGATGCTCGTCGACCAGCTCTCGCGCACCGACCCCGGCAAGGTCGACACCCGGGTCGCGCCGATCCCGATCAACTCCCAGGACGAGATCGGCGAGGTCGCGCGCGCCTTCGACCAGGTCCACCGGGAAGCCGTACGGCTCGCCGCCGAGCAGGCGCTCCTGCGAGGGAACGTCAACGCGATCTTCACGAACCTCTCCATGCGCAACCAGTCGCTGATCGAGGGCCAGCTGACCCTCATCACCGACCTGGAGAACAACGAGGCGGACCCCGACCAGCTGGAGAACCTCTTCCGCCTGGACCACCTCGCCACCCGTATGCGACGCAACGGCGAGAACCTCCTCATCCTGGCGGGTGAGAACCCGGGCCGCCGCTGGGACCAGCCGGTCCCGCTCGTCGACGTCCTGCGCGCCGCCTCCTCGGAGGTGGAGCAGTACGAGCGCATCGAGCTCTCCGGCGTCTCCGACGCCGAGATCCACGGCCAGGCCGTGACCGACCTCGTGCACCTGCTCGCCGAGCTGCTGGAGAACGCCACCACGTTCTCGTCCCCGCAGACCAAGGTCCGCGTCAACGCGACCCGCCTGCCCGACGGCCGCGTGATGGTCGAGATCCACGACAAGGGCATCGGCCTCACCGCCGAGGACTTCGCGGACATCAACCACAAGCTGGCCAACCCGCCGACCGTGGACGCCGCGGTGTCCCAGCGCATGGGTCTGTTCGTGGTCGGCCGGCTGGCGGACCGCCACAGCATCCGCGTCCAGCTGCGCCCCTCGGGCGAGGCGGCCGGAACGACCTCGCTGGTCATGCTTCCCGAGGCCATCACCCACGGTGGTGGTGGCGAGGGCATCCCGGACGACGACTTCACGGTCTCCTCGATGATTCCGCGGCAGCAGGCCCAGCACGCGGCCCCGCTGCGGACGGCCGCCGAGCTCGGCTTCGACGACTCCCAGTACGACCGGCAGGGCCCCGACGGCGGCAAGCTCGACCCGGTCGGCCGGTCCCTCGTACGCGAGGAGCGCCGCGCCGCGCTGGAGGCCCAGGCCGGCTACCAGCAGGAGCAGCAGGGCTACCCGGATCAGAGTTATCCGGAACCCCAGCCTGAACACGGGTACCAGCCGTACCAGGGCTACGAGCAGCAGCCCGAGCAGGGCTACGAGGCTCCGTACGAGGCTCCCGACGAGTTCCAGCAGCAGCCGGGCTACGAGGCCTACCCGCAGCAGGGCTACGCCTATCCGGAAGCCGGGTACCAGGATCAGCAGCAGCCCGCTCCGGCCTACGAGGACGGCTACGAAGCCCAGTCCGCGGAAGCCGAGTGGCCCGGTCAGAACACCTATCCGGCTGCCTACCAGCAGGACTTCGGGACCGAATCGGAATCCCCTGCCGGTCCCGAACCCGCCCCGGAACGCGTAGGCTTCGACCGTCCGGGCGCCGCTGCCGACACCGGTCACGACATGACCGGGGCGGGCCTGCCGCGACGCGGCAGCCAGCAGCAGTGGCAGCCGGCGCAGCAGGAAGCGGAGTCCGCCGGATCCCTCTTCGAGCAGCGGCCGCAGCGTCAGCAGCAGTCCGCCGAAACGGAGCGGGCCACGGAGGAGAAAGAAGGCACGGCGGCCTGGCGCTCGCGCAATGACGAGCGCTGGCAGCAGGCCGGCAAACTCCGTGAGCCGAAGGCGGGCGGGGTCACCCCGTCCGGACTCCCTCGGCGGGTGCCCAAGGCCAACCTGGTCGAAGGCACAGCGGAGTCGACCCCGCAGGGCGGCCCTCAGGTCTCCCGCGCCCCGGAGGACGTCCGTGGCAGGTTGAGCAACCTGCGACGCGGTGTCCAGCAGGGACGCAGCGAGGGTTCTGAGCAGTCAAGTAACAGCTATGACCAGGAGCGTTAGTGTGAGCTCGATGAGCCAGGCGGCACAGAACCTGAACTGGTTGATCACCAACTTCGTGGACAACACCCCTGGGGTGTCCCACACCGTGGTGGTCTCC
>NZ_JBEXNN010000079.1:0-4910 GCF_040611115.1 Streptomyces sp. NPDC003038 | reverse complement strand
GCCCGCGGCTCACGCACCGAAACCGCTCCGGCCGCCCACCTCCTGTCGGCTGTCACGGCCGCCGGCCGGACCGTCAGCCAGCTGCGGGTGCCGGACAAAACCAACGAGATCACCGCGTTCACCGGCTCAAACGACCCCTCGCGGTCACTGGGGATGACTATCACGAACCGGGCCGATGTCCGTGAGGACGGTCTGGCCCGAGTGTCATTGCGGGGGTAACCACCGCTCTTCCCGGCCGGGTCATGCTTGTCAGCCAAGGTGATCGGTGATCTGACCCTCCAGGGCAGACTCCAGCAGCCGCTCGTCAGCCTGAAGCCGCCCTCGCCGGTCAGTTGCAGGTCCTCGGCTTGAGCCCGGCCCACCCACTCGTCGATCAGGTGGTCGTCCACGGCCTTCGCCGGCGGCGACCTACCCGGCGGTCGCGGACTCGGTCACATTCTCGATGGTCTTCGGCGCATCTTCCTTGATCAGGAGTTACACCGAACGTTTTACCGTCCCATGGGCGGGTTAAAACGGTTCACAGGCGCAGGTAGCCTTGGGGGGCTGGCCAGTGGTGTTCCCGTAGTTCCCCGTGTTCCATCAATTGAGCTGGGCCCCTAGTGTGCTTCCCCTCGTAGCGTGGAGTCGTGACCCGATAGGGAGTTGAGGGTGGGGAAGCGACGTGGAGTTCCGTGAGGGAGCTGTGCGGATCGTGTTGGAGCCAGGGAAGCCGGCTGCGGAGGTCGCGCGAGATCTGGGTGTGCACGAGGGCACACTGCGGACCTGGGTGAGCCGGGCCCGCGGGGTCGCGGAGACGGGCACGGGCCCGTTGGAGGAGTCCGAACGGGAGGAACCGGCCCGGCTTCGGGCGGAGAATCAGCGGCTGCGCAAGGAGACCGTCGAGCTTGGGATGGAGCGTGATGTCCTCAAGCGATGCATGGTCCTGTGGGTGAAGTAGCTGAGACCCACCCGGCGGTACTCGTCGGGGTGATCAGCGACTGCAGGACCGAGGAGAAGATCCCGCACACCGTGGCTTGCCGCGCGCTCGGCGTGTCACCGGCCTGGTACTACAAATGGCGAGCCCCAGGCCCGCGAACCCAACGAAGCGTGAGGTCAGACGGGCTGCGCTGACCGAGCGGATCGAACACTTCTTCATCCGTTCGGGCCGGATCTACGGTTCGCCCAGGATCACATTGGGTCTGTGGGCCGAGGGCTGGCAGGTGTCGGTGAACACGGTCGCCGGGATCATGGCCGAGCGGGGCTGGTACGGCCGGGAGCCGAAGAAGCGCCGGAACCTGACCCGGCAGGGCAAGCGGCCCGCCGCCCGTGACCTGGTCGGCCGGCACTTCGACGCGATCGCTCCCGATGTGCTCTGGGTGGGAGACATGACAGAGACCGACACCGGGGAGGGCAAGCTGTACCTGGCCACCGTCATCGACCTCTTCTCCCGCCGCTGCCTCGGCTACGCCATGGACGCCCATCACGACGCAGCTCTGGTCAGCGCGTCCTTGCAGATGGCCGCCGCAAGCCGGGGCGGTGACGTGGGCGGAGTGATCTTCCACAGCGACCGAGGCAGCGAATACACCTCCGCCGCATACAACAGCCTGTGCGACCGCCTCTGCGTGGTCCAGTCCATGGGCCGGGTGGGGTCCTGTTTCGACAACGCCGCAGCCGAGGCGTTCAACTCCACGGTCAAGACCGAGTACGTCCACCGGCACCGCTCCACCACCCGGGCCGAGGCCCGGCTGAAGATCGCCACCTGGATCGCCGACTTCTACAACACCAGACGCCGCCACACCCGTGCCGACGGACTCCCGCCCGCGGAGTTCGAACGAATGATCAGCCAGCAACGCCACCAAGCCCACCACAGGGCCCAAGCCGCATAGAAAAGACTCCACGTTTCCAGGGGATTGACAACTGGTGTATTAGACCATGACGGTGTGGCCTCCCCTCCATTCGCCTTAATCCTCCGTTCTCTTAACGCTGTCATCGGCGCGTTGCCGGGCTTCGGGGAACGCTTCCTATCTCATGGGGGTCAATATGTTTTCCTGAGAGGAATTGATCCATGTCTCTACACCGTCGCTTGGGCAGACGCTCCTTCATGCGTTCCGGCCTTGCGCTGACGGCGGGGGTCGTCCTGCTGCCTTCGAGAACGGTAAGGCCAGCATTCGCTGCTGCGGGCGACGCGGGACTGCGCATTCACGAAAGGGTCTCATGGGGCGCGGTCGAGCCGCTGCACCCCGTGCGGTGCGCTGGGGAGTTGCCAAAAAAAATCATCATTCATCACACGGCAACCGCCAACGTACAGGATCTGAGCCTGAGCCGAGCGTATGCTCTGAGCCGTGCAATTCAGCGCTATCACCAGCAGACGATGGGATGGATCGATACGGGACAGCATTTCACTGTTAGTCGAGGCGGCCATCTCCTTGAAGGTCGTGAGCACAGCCTTCGCGAGCTCAGACGCGGAGAAAATTTGATCATCGGGTCCCACTGTACCGACCAGAACACCGTCGCGATCGGGATCGAGATCGAGGGGAACTATAGCAAATCAGCACCCTCCCAGATTCAATATGGAGCGCTCGTAGAAATGTGCACATACATTTGCAGTCAGTATGGAATGTCCCCTAGTGAGATCTACGGTCATCGCGACTTCAATGCCACGGCTTGCCCGGGTACCGCCCTTTACGAGACGCTTCCAGATCTGCGCACTGCTGTCGCGCAGGCCTCTGCCAATACATGCGGGGAGTGGCAGAGCATCGGAACAGGGCCCACGGAATTCGAGGAGCCCGCGCAATCGCTATGGTTGTTTCATTAGGTGCTGGACGCGGATGCCCGACGGAGGCCTCACTTGGGCCGAAATTTCTGGGTGAGCCCCAACCCCTAACGAGTTGATGAACGTCTTTGGCCTATTGGGTGGTGACTCACGCCGTTACTGCTGGAGATTTTCAGCCGGATGCCATTGGACTAGTGGGTTTGGCGCCCGCCTGCCACGTTCGCATGGAGCCGTGAAAACTCCGACGAGTGGCTGTCGCCGTCGCCAAATAGCAGCCCGATGCCTTACGCGTGGATCTCTGGACGCGAAAGTCGCTGCTGCTTTATGACAGTGGCCACGACTTCTGCGGCTATTGTGGCCCCCGGTTGAGGGCGAATCAATTCTGGCAGGCCGTCGCGCCACATCACGTCTCGGGTCTGTCAGTTTTCGGCCTGCGGCACTGGGGCGGCCACTGCGTATTGCAGAAGAGTCCGAGCGAGTAGGCCCGTGCCACCAGTGCGCCTCTGCTGGCGGCCCCGAGTTGGACACGCAGCAACTTGAGTCGGTAGTCCAAACCTTGTCGACTCAGCTGCAGCATCTGGGAGATATCCGAATTACTATGACCCGTGGCGAGTAGTTCCAGGATCCTGGCGTCGATCTCCGACACCTCGCGGCAGGCGGGAGCAGCAGACACATCAGCCCAGGGTTCGCGCAGTTCACCGAGCACGAGCAATACCAGGTGTGAACCACCCAATCCAGGAACACGGAAGGCTGAGATGCTGGCCAGGGAGCCTGGGGCATTTTCTCCGTGCAACAGGATTCCGTTCAGTTTGCTGGGACAACCAGCCTGGGCACTACGCCATAGACTGCCAAATCCTTCACGTGAAGAGGCCCCGATCCATCGATCGATTGACGTGCCGTGTAGATAACTCGGAGGAACATTCAAGATTCCCGCGAGGGCGTTATTTGCCTGCTGGATCCGGCGACTCTCGTCCAGAATAGCCAGGGGGCGGTCGACGACGCTAAAGATGAGGTCGAAGTTGTTTGAACAATTTTCCAGATCCCGCTTGAAAGCCTCCTCTCTCGTCACATCCAGGGCGATGTGAATGGAAGTGTCCGATCCTTCTACGCTTTCGAGCGGTGTGATCCTGGATTGGAACAACTCACCGTTCGATCCGTTCCACTTAACTCCTTCCTTGGCGGGAACGGGAGGGTGGGTAGTATTCTCGGAGGTAGTAGCGGGGCGGATGAGGATAGGAGGTTGTTCGCGACGTGCGATCACTTCCTCTTCGCTTTTTCCCACTGCGTGCAAATATGCCGAATTGGCAAGTATGACGCGTCCACCTCCATCCAGAACGGAAATGGGGGATGGGAACGCATGCAACAGATGCCGCAGGAGAGACTCCATGCTTTTCCGGCGCCGCTCTTCTTCCGCTGCTCTTCCGAAGTCGACGGCGAATCCAACGACTCCTGTGACCTCTCTATCTGCCGTCAAAATTGGAGCTACGCAGGCGTGGATGCGTCCCTCGGGGCCCGTCCGCCAGATGACTTTCTCTCCGTTCCGGGCACGGAGGTGAGCAAAAACATCTGGATGCTGTGGGTAGCCTACGTCGTAAGTGACCTCCTCATGGCCGGAGACTGTGGTACCCGAGGTTGAGAAGTGATGGTCGAGTCCCGGGCTTCCGAGAGAAGTGACGAGACGGAGCTCTAAATCAGTCATCCACACCCTGACGGGAAAGCCGGAGAGGGGCAATGATGAAATAGTGTCAAAATTCATATGACCGTAATTGCTCACCAAGTTGGTTATGCGTGAGTGTCGCGGAATCTGGATCTTTTAGTGGAGTAGGGGAGGATGTGGTAGAATTCTATCTGATTCGTAACTCAAACGGTGCAATTTTGGGGCGCAGTGGGTGTATGAGTGAGGGAATTTGCGGCCGCCACTAGTTGTGAGAGAGGCGGCGGACGTCAGCCATGAAAAGGTGGCGCTGGCCGCTGGCGATCCGGAGCGTGATGGCTTCAGGCTTGCGGAGTAAAGTCGCTTTTCGATCGTCTGAAGATCTCTCTGATTGGGAGGTGGTGCTGTTCCAGGGCTGATTCATAGTCGGATTGATCATGTCGCGTTGCAGGTCAGCGGCAGTCCGATCAGGTCGAGCGGGCGGGTGAAGGGTGCGTAGGAGAC
>NZ_JBEXNN010000078.1:0-5309 GCF_040611115.1 Streptomyces sp. NPDC003038 | reverse complement strand
TCCCTGATCATCGGAGCTTCATTGCGTGCGGAACCGCCGAAGTGAAGGTTCGCCACATCCCTGTGACCTGCTGGTTCTCCGCACCGTCAGGACTACGAATCAGCCCTGCCATTGAGCCTGCTCGGGGCGATGACCGTTTCTTTACTAAAAATCAATGCGCCCCCTCGCCTCGTAAGTCATGATGAATGCTGCTTTTTCGAGAATACTGGTGGACCGTCGAGAGCCAAGCGCTTATACGAGAGCCAGGCACAGCAATGAGCTGTTTGCGCCCCACTGCGGAGGTGTCATGATGTCCTACTCCCGAAAATGTAACCCGCACTCTCCAGACAAACGCCAGCCAGTAGCCCGTGCACCCAAAGCCCTTGCTTACTGCCTAATCGTTCTATTTCTCGCTGCATCCGAAGTGGCCGGCACCACCGCCGCGGCCCAGGCGGCCTCACCGTATGGCAAAAAGGCTGTTGCGGTGGCTGCCTCCAAACATGGAGCCCCATACGCCCTCGGGGCCACTGGGCCGAACAGCTTCGACTGCTCGGGACTGACGCTCTACGCCTTCCGAAAGGTCGGCCATCGACTTCCGCGTACCGCGGACCAGCAGTACAAACAAACGCGCCGCATCCCGCCAGTTCGACGCGCACCGGGTGACCTGGTTTTCTTCCCCCAGGGCAACACCATGGGCCACGTCGGTATCTACGCCGGTCGCGAGAAGATCTGGCACGCGCCGCGTCCAGGCGGTCGCGTGCGGCTTGAGCGAATCTGGAGCAAAAACGTCAGGTATGGGCGTACCCCTTGAACAGGGCCTGTCTAGGTCTCGGGTAACCGTGGATGTGCCTATAGACGGGGGCTTCCCCTTGATCGTGGACACCGGTTGCTATGCGGTGGTGGTCAGCGTAGTTGATCGCTGTTCGTAAGCAATGGGGCTGGCCGAGGCGGGAATGTCGGCGGCGGGTGTTGTAGCGGGTCACCCATCGGAAGACGGCGAGGCGGGCCTCGCAGGCCCCGTTCCACCGTTTCTGTCCCTGGAGTGTCTCGCGTTTCATGGTCGCGTTCAGGCTCTCCGCGGTGGCGTTGTCCGCGCTCGTGCCCACCGGGCCGCGCGATCTGGTCACCCCGAGTTCCAAGCAGACCTGGGCGAACTCCTTCGGCACAGATTGGGCGCCGTTGTCGCTGTGGAATATCGCCCCGCGTAGTCCGTCGGTACCTCTGGCCGTGGCCGCGGCCTTGAGCGCGTCGGCGACCAGCGAGGTGCGCATGTGGTCGGCGATCGGCCAGCCCACCAGCCGCTTCGAGCACAGGTCCAGCAGCGTGGCCAGATAAAGGGGAACTGGCCGCCTCCGGCCGGGAGATACGTTAGTGAGTGTTTGAGATCTCTGGTCAGGTCGTTTGTGCGGCTGGACGATGGGGGTCGTGGCGTCTGGTGGATTGGTCCGGCGGTACTGCCGGGAGTGTGGTGTTCCGCTGCCGGCGACGAAGTCGCCAGCAGCGGTGTTCTGCTCGGGTAAGTGCAGGTCCAGGCGGTGGCGGCTGCTGGAGCACGCACGGCGGAGAGTGGCTGCGATGCAGCGTGGGGATCAGGTTGTCTGTCCGGTCTGTGGGCGGGGATGGACGGTGGGCGTGGAGCGTCGGCGGTCGGCGGTGTTCTGTTCGCCGCGGTGCCGCACGAGGGCCTGGCGGGGGAAGGCGTCGCCGGACGGCGTCACGGTGACGCCATAGCCGAACGCCTCACATATCCCGTTTGGCACGGGCGGATCTGGTGTTCCGCACGGGTAGCGAAGCCTGGGTTCCGGGCGCCTCGCGCGCCCCTGGTCTGCGCCTGCCGCCGCTGGTCATGGACGCTTCATTCTGGTCCTGGCCTGGGCTGGAATCCCGTGTCGGTCACCCTCTGGTGGCCGGTCCGGCCCGGGGCGAGGGGCGGTGGAAGTACATGTCAGAACGAGTCGGGAACGTCACCCGGTCGCGTTACGAGCAGATCGTCGCCGAGGCCCGCGAGCTGGTCGCGCAGGTCGCGCGGGCCCAGTTCGCCCTGGGTGACAAGGCGTTGGAGATCGAGCCGATGAGGCCGGTGGGCGGATCGATGCCCAACGGAACCGATGATCTGTTCACCGTCGAGGAATCGCTGGCCCTATTCGCGGACGACATCGGGGTGGCGGCTTCGACGGTGAAGGACTGGCGGTGGGTCGCCTCCCGCTGGCCGAAGGGCAAGCGCAAGGACGGCGTCGCGTTCAGCGTTCACCGCGTTCTGGCCTCGATCAGCGAGGAGGACGAACGGTGGGCCCAGATCGAGGACCCGCCGTTCAACCGGTCCGGGCAGAGGTGGTGGACCATCGATGGGGCGAAGCGCCTGGTCGGGCAGCGGGTCGACCGCCCGGTCAGCGTGGAGGAGAAGGTCCAGGCCGTCACCGACCTGACCCGGGACGACGAGGTAGCAGCGAAGGTGGCGGCCGAACTGCTGCGCAGGCCGGCGGCCGCGGCGCAGGTCGCTCCGGCCGACCGGGTCCGGGTGGTCCAGGAGCTGACCCGCGATGATGAGGTCGCCAAGTCGGTGACCACCGAGCTGTTGCGCAGGCCGGCGGTCGCTCGGGAGACGATGCGGGACGACACCGCCCGTTTCCTGGTCAACCGGGCCCAGTTCGACAACTCCAACGAGGTCCGCGGGCGGGTCCGCGAACGCACTCCTGCGGTCCGCCGGATCGAGCACACCATCGAGTACCTGGACCTGGTCGGTTCCTGCCACCAGTACGTGGCCACCCTGGGCCGGCTGGTTCCGCGCATGCGTGACCAGCAGTTCACCGAGGACGAGCGGGAGACCGTCCGCCGCGGGATCTCCAAGGTCAGGGCCGCGGCCGACTGGCTGGAGGCTGCCCTCGACTCCGGCCGGTTCACTCTGGACGAGCAGCTCGCCCAGCTCCTGAGGGGCGAGTGAGATGCTGCCCGCCCGCCGCCGGATACGCGGCGCGGCCACCCCGCTCAGCTCGCACTACGGTGACCTGGTCCGTGTTGCCCTGATGGAGGCCAGGCCGTCCGGCCTGCAGACCCGGCAGCTGGTCGCCGCTACGAGGCTCACTCCCTCGCAGGTCGCCCGCGGAGTCCGGCACCTGCGGGATGTCGGCGCGGCCGAACATCTCACGCCGATCATCTGGCGCCGCCGCGACGGCTACCTCTTCTCCGAAGAGCCGGCGGACTGGATCGAGTATGAGAAGCAGCAGTTCCGGCAGATCCTTGGCCGGCTCACCCGGATGATCACGGGGACTCTCGACCCGCACCTGGTCCGCTACCCCGATGACGAATGGGCCCAGCTTGCAGCCGCCCAGCTCACGGGCGTGAGGGCGACCCTCGCCCAGCTCGCGAAATAGCCCACGCTCTCCCGCCCCAGCCCGGGACCTGCCATGCCTCCGCCTCGCCGCCGCCGCTACCCCTCCGACACCACCAGCGCCGAGTGGGCGCTGATCGAACCGCTGCTGCCGGTCCCGGCCTGCAGGCTGAAGACCGGTGGTCGGCCGGAGAAATGGCCTCGCCGCGAGATCGTCGACGCGATCCGCTACGTCGTCGACAACGGGATCAAGTGGCGGGCCCTGCCCGCCGACTACCCACCCTGGCAGACCGTCTACTACCACTTCTGGCGCTGGAACCGGGCCGGAGCCGTCGGCTTCATCCGTGACCAGCTCCGACGGCAGATCCGCACCGGCCAGGGGCGATGCCCTTCGCCAGTCACCCTGATCATCGACTCACAGTCCGTCAAAGGCGCCGACACCGTCTCCAAGGCCACCCGCGGTTTCGACGCCGCGAAGAAGATCAACGGACGCAAGAGACACATCGCAGTCGACACCCTCGGCCTCCCCGTGATGATCACGGTGACACCCGCCGACATGACCGACCGCGACGCCGCCCGCGAACTCCTCTGGCGCCTGCGTGTCATGCAACCGCAGATCACCCAGGTCTGGGCCGACTCGGCCTATGCCGGCCAGCTCGTGAACTGGTCCGACGACTTCCTAAAGATGACGCTGAAGACGGATTCCCGGCCTCGGGGCGCGAAGGGATTCGTCGTCCTGCCCCGACGCTGGAAAGTCGAACGCACCCTCGGCTGGATCATGAAATCCCGCCGCAACGTCCGCGACTACGAACGGCTTCCGCAAAACTCGGAAGCCCATTTGACCTGGGCACTCATCACCCTCATGACCCGGCGCCTCACCCGCGGTGGCAAGTCCCGCACCGGACGCTGGGACAAGAAACCCCGACCGCCAGCCTGCCCATGACCCGTCCTCGAAGAGGAGCTCCCGTCACCAGCGCATCACTCTCGCCGCACCGTCACGAAAGCCGTTCGGGCCCCGCCTTCGGCGGGGCCCGAACCGCAAAACGCGAGGCAGCCGACCGACCACACGACAGCTCAAGCGTCTTCGACAGCACTCGTCACTCTGGTCGTCTCACGGACGAGCCGATAGGACACCGCAGGCGGCGCATGCACCCGGCACCACCCCAGTCGCGCCAAGGCCTCAGCCCGCTCGCCATAGGCCCCTGACACCGACCGCCACTGCCCGTCGACCCCGGCCTCGACCGACCAGACCACACGGCAGTCCACCTCGGTCCCCTCACAGACACCTTCATCCACGCTGCAAGGCTACGACCACCTCCCGGCAGCCGCCCACGATCTCAAACACTCACTTATGTCACCCACGTATTTGGTGTTCGGGTCTTAGAGCTCGTAACACGATCATGAGTCGGACTTGCTGAGGCGTCGCCAGCAGATGAGGCTGCAGGCGAGGGAGACGAAGGCATCGTGGAGCTCGGTGCGGCGTTCCCATCGGACGGCGAGTCGTTTGAACTGGTGGAGCAGGGCGAAGGTCTGCTGCGGGAGATGACGGGCAGGATCCGGCGTCTACGCAGTTCATCGCGGTTGGGGTTGGAGTCGTAGCCGTTGTCGCCGAGCAGGGCCTCGGGACGTCGGCGGGGCCGGCCGGGACGACCTGCCACCGGTGGGATGCCGTCGACCAGGGCGAGGGTCTGGGTGACGTCGTTGACGTTCGCCGCGGTCGTGATGACCTTGAGCGGGCGACCGCACGACCGGAGTTTCACAGACTGCCCGGCCCCGACCTGTGGTGGTGGCGCCACCCCCGCCTCCTCACCGGAGACCTCGGGCGTTCGCTTCGCTCGGCCGGTGCCATCGGCGCCCACCCGGACACGGCATGACCCTCAGCCTCGTGGGATTACGGGACAGCCCTTTAAAGCGTGTTGCAGAAGGTCGTGTGTGGGCAGGTCAGGACCGAGTTAAGGGCCGGTCTGGTCATGCGGCGAGGGCGAGGTTGTGCATGTGGGCG
>NZ_JBEXNN010000077.1:0-5335 GCF_040611115.1 Streptomyces sp. NPDC003038 | reverse complement strand
GCCCGCCTCAGAACAGCCACCGGCACCCGGTCCGATGCGGACGCCGCGCCGACAGTCGTCACCCTGACGGTCGGCGCCGACTACACCGGTCTCTTCGGCTGACGATGCGCTGCCACGTCGATCCTCCCTCCGACCATAGCCCACACAGTACTGAGCAGGTCTGTCTACTGAGGTTTTCAGGGTGGGGTCGGTGGGGCGAGGGTCAGGCCGGTGGCGGTGAGGCAGCCGTCGATCAGGTGGGGCCGGAGTTGGATCCGGGTCTGTCAATCGAACGGTGTATCCAGGATGGTTGGGGTTACTGGCGGGCTGTGGAGAGGCGGCCGTCGAAGGCGTTCAGGGCGGTCTTCCAGCGCATGGTCCAGCGGGCCTGTCCCTTGCCGGTGGGATCGAGCGACATGATGGCCATGTAGACGCACTTTAGGGCCGCGGTCTCGTTCGGGAAGTGTCCACGTGCCTTGACCGCCCGCCGGATCCTGGCGTTCACGGACTCGATCGCGTTCGTGGTGCAGACGATGCGGCGGATCTCGCCCAACGTGGTGATGCCGTAGGAGCGAATGTGGCGCCACTCGCCCTGTGCAAGCACCGAAGTGTCCACGTCGGAGAGAGGTGTGGTGAGTTGCTCGCTGCTCAGAACCACGAAGCCTGCTTCAGCGAAGGTAGAGGCCCACGGTGGAGGGGGGAGGAACTCCTCTGCGTACAGTTCCGGCGTTCTTGAGCGAAGGCGATCCAGGGGTGATGGGCGTGGCACAGGATGACGCTCTCGCCAGTGCGATCACCGACCGACGCGGTGTGGAAGGTCCAGGGGTACTCCTGGCCCTCGATCTCGCCCACCTGGCCTTCGGCGGCTCGGGGCAGCTGCATACAGAGCGGCTCGGAACGCCCGCAGGTCAGTCTCCGGAAGCGGGCCGTCCTTCGGCACGAAGAAGCCTGTCGCGCCCCGCGGCAGTGTGAAGCCCGTGTTCCCCTCGTTGACCATGTCGCTCATCTTGCCCGGTGCGAGACCCACTTGGGTGTCTCACCTGCTGTGGGCTGTGGGTTCATGCAGTGCGGCGGGGCTTGGTTCCTGTCTTGTGATGTGCGGGGCGGCTGTGTGCCTGGCCGGTGGCGAGGACTCGCCCCACGTCGTAGCGGGTTGCCGTGCGGTGGTTCTTCGAGCCGAGCGGTCGGCCTGGGCCGGGGCGGGTCGGTTTCGGTGCACCGGCCGGGGAACCAGTCTTCGCGCGCAGGTTCCTGAACCCCCTGCGGACGCGTGCGGGGGTCAGTTTGTTCGGATCGGTCGGCCTCTCCCACGGCCTGCGGAGGTCGGTGGCGAGCGGGCGGGCGAGCCGGAGCTGGGCGTAGGCGGCGATCACCAGCCAGGTCCAGCGGTCGGCCGCTTCTGAGCTGCGAAACCAGGGTTTCGTCCAGCCGAGGGTCTGCTTGAACAGGCGAAATGTGTGCTCCAGGTCGAAACGGCGGAGGAATGACTGCCAGCAGCGGTCCACGTCGTCGGGGGTGGCGCCGGTTTCCCACCACCACAGCCAGACGGGCTTGTTGACCCCGCCGGAGGGCAGCTTCTCGACGACCAGGCGGACGACGGTGCCCTCGATGATGGGCAGCGGCCCGTCGTGGTCGAGCCAGGCCGCCCGGCGGGTCAGCCGAGGGTGCAGCCGGTCCCACGCCTGCGCGGTCGCCTTCCCGTAGAGGCGGGTGTCCGTGACGGTCACGGCCTGCTCAGTGCCCCAGGTGGCAGGGTCGCCGAAGACGAACTCGCCCCCGTGCTTGGGCGGTCGGCCGCCTTTCGGGCCGTAGACCCGTGGTGGCGTCGGTCGTCGCATCACGCGGTCGGAGCGGAGGTGGTCAAGGACCTGCACCGGCAGATCGTCCAGCAGATGAGCAATGCGGGGAGCGTCATAGCCGGCGTCCATCACCACCAGCACCTCCGGGTCGCCAGGCTGCCACTGCCCGGCGTCCACCAGCCTCTCGATGACCTCGCGGATCTGCACCGTGGTCACCGCGGCGACGTCCGCCCCGGGCTCCAGACGGACCACGTCCAGCACCGCGGTCCAGGAGGTGCGGCCACTCTCCAGCGCGGCCACGATCGAGTACGGCCAGCTCGGCACCATCTGATGCTTGCCCTCACCACGGCCGAAGGTGTGGCAAAAGGCCCGGTCAGCACACGTATCGGCGTCCGGTCGCAGCCATGGTGAGACGTCGACGGCCAGTACCAGCCGACCGTCCGCAGCCCTTGGCAGCGGCACCCCGGCCAGGGCCCGGCGAAGCCGGGCGACGTCGATCTGTCCCTGGTTGAGTCCTCCGTACAGGGCGCCGTGTCCGCGCCGGTGCTCAGGCGCCAGAGCCAGGTCGACCAGCGTCCTGACCGGACCATCAGTACACAACAGCGCGTCGCACAGCTCGAACAACGCGTCGCCCCGAGCGGTCAGACACGCGTACAACTCAGACCGGAAGCGTGACGCTTCCGCGAACGCATCCCACAGGACGCCCTGATGCACCAAACTCACGACCACGGCCTTCGCGCTGGTTCTCTGCCTCTGTGACGGGCAAAGGATCAGCCGGAGGCCGCTCTCACGTCCTGTGAACTGCGAAGACGCTCAGCAAGTTCGATCCGCGTTCGACCTCGGACCATAAACGACTTCCCAATGAGAATGTCAAGCAGCCATCGTGACTGGTGGTGCAGGTTGATAGCACGCTCCGTCGCGAATCATCGCCCACAGAACGTTGGCTCTGCGACGCGCGAGTGACAGCACGGCCTGCTTGTGTCCCTTCCCCTCGGCGCGCTTGCGTTCGTAGTAGGCCCGTGACGCGGGACACGACCGCAAGCTGGCCATGGAGGAGAGGTAGAAGGCTCTCAGGAGGCCGCGATGGTAGCGGCGGGGGCGGCGCATGTTTCCGCTGACGCGACCGGAGTCGCGTGGAACCGGTGCCAGGCCGGCGAACGCAGCCAGCCGGTCGGCGGTGCCGAAGGCTTCCATATCGCCGCCGGTTGCCGCGATGAAGGTGGCCCCGAGCATGGCGCCCTGCCGGGCAGGCTGCGGATCACTTCGGCGTGCGGGTGCTCCTGAAACCGGGCCTCGATGAGTGCGTCGAGCTCGGCGATCTCCTCTTCCAGGGCCATCACCCCCTTCGCGAGGCGGGCCACCATCGACGCGGCCAGCGTCTCGCCGGGCAGTGAGGTGTGCTGGGCCTGGGCGGCCTCGACGGCGGCCTGGGCGAGCGTGGCGGCGCCTTTGACCTTGCGGTTCTTCAGCCAGGTCTCGACGCGCCTGAAGCCGCTGCGGCGGATGGCGGCCGGCGTCTGGTAGCCGGTCAGCAGCAGGACCGGCCCCTTGTTCGTCAGGCTGAGGGCTCGCTCCAAGGCCGGGCAGATCTCCAGGAGTTGTTCCCGAAGCCGGTTTATCTGGCGAGTGCGGTCGTTGACGAGGTCGGTACGACGCCTGACCAGGTCTTAAGGTCGACGGCTATCTCATCGCCGGGCCGCAGAGCGCCGAGGTCCTTGCGCATGCGGGCCTGGTCGGCGATGACGAAGGCGTCCGTGGCGTCCGTCTTGCCTTGGCCGCGGTAGGCGGCTGATGCCTGGTGAACAGCGAGCCCGGTCAGGTAGACCATCGGCTGGTCGTGGCCCAGCAGCAGGCCGATGAGGAGGGCGGCACCGCCGTGGTTGATGTCCACTGCCCACAGCGCGTCCTCGGAGAGCGCGAGTACGTCGCCGATCAGCTCCAGCAGCGCGGACTCGTCGTTCAGTACCCGCCGCGACAGCAAGCGTTCGCCCTGGGTATCGATCACCACGCAGTGGTGATGTTCCTTGCCGATGTCCACCCCGGCCCAGATCTCGGGCACGGTCACCTCCGCCAGCTCGTCGTCCAACTGCAGTCCCGCAGACGACCTCGCCGACGTTGTCCTACACAGCGATCGAGTCGCGTATCCCAATTAGCGGTCGAGTCGTCGCGGGGCTCCAGGCGGCCAAGTCATTTGAGCCATCAGACGGCGACAAGCTGACAGCCATACCCGGAACCCCCGGGTCCGACGATCCTACGAATGACCGTCTCAGACCCACGCTTGGAAGGTAGGACAAGCTTACGCTGGAACCGGCGGCCGGCGCGGTGAGCGGCCCCCGGTCGTCACCCGTGGGCACCTGCCCCTCCCCCTCCGCGCAGGTGCCCACCCCAGCATCGGCCGGCGGCACTATCCCGCGGCTGGGCCCGGGCCCCCGCCCAACCGGGGCACGTCTTCCACGGCCGCGTCCAGACGCAGGCGCACGTACCGGATCGGGTGCCGGTAGACGCCGCCCCGGTCGACGGAGGTGTCGGCGCTGATCTCCGCGACGAGGTCGGGCTGGACGAGGGTGGTGTCGAGGACGTCGCGGGTGCCCCATGCCGACGAGAACTTCGCGCCGGTCCAGGGGTGGCCGGAGCCGGCGGCGGTGAGGTGCTCGGCGAGCTGGCGGGCCGCGTCGGGGCGCAGCGGGACCGTGCGGCCGATGGGGCGGAGGCGTCCGGTCGGGTCGTGACGGCCGAGGATGAGGAGTTGGGGGCGGGTGAGGGTGCCGGTGATAGCGCCGATGATCGCTTCGGTGGTGTCCCGGCGCCGGATCTTGGTCCAGGCGCGGTCACGGACTCCGGGCCGATAGCGCTGGTTCACGGCTTTGACGACCAGACCCTCGACGCCGGAGACGTCCGTCCAGTCCTCCAGCCACTCCCTGGCCTTGACCGGGTCGGTGGTCATCGGGCACAGGATCCACGGGGCGGTCAGTGCGCGGGCCGCGAAGAGGACCTCCAGGCGTCGGCGGCGCTCGGCATAGGGCAGGGCCAGCAACTCAATGCCGTCGATCTGCAAGGCGTCGAAGGCGTTGAAGAACGCCGGGCTCTTCGCGGCGAGCGCCGTGGCGGTGCAGCCGCGGGCGGCGGCCCGGCGCTGGAGCGCTTCGAAGGACAACCGGCCGGCTGCGGTGTCCCAGACGACGAGCTCGCCATCGAGGACCAGGCCGTCCGGCAGCTGCTCGGCAGCCGCGACCAAGTCGGGAAATCGGTCCTGGACCAGGGAGCCGCGCCGGGTCTGCAGGAGCAGCCGGCCGCCGGGGCCGGCAGAGGTGAAGAGGATCGCGCGGTGGCCGTCGAACTTCTGCTCCGCCGCGAAGCCGCTCGCCAGGACCCCGGAGCCGGGGACGTACTCGGCGGCCTGAGCGAGCATCGGCTCGAAGGGCGGAGTGAGAACCACTCGGGGATGGCCTCCTTCACCGGCGCCCGTTCCGGGTTCGGTAGAGACTTGATTCCGTGAAAGGATCGAGTAATGGCACGCCCTTCCTCCTATCCCCTTGAGCTGCGCAAACGAGCGGTCG
>NZ_JBEXNN010000076.1:0-5389 GCF_040611115.1 Streptomyces sp. NPDC003038 | reverse complement strand
GGCGCATCCTCCGCAAAGCCCGGATCAGCCCGAACAACCTCACGTCAATCGCCAGAGCCATCCTCACTCTGGAGACTCACCGCTGAAAAGGCTCACTGCGGGGCTTTTCGGAAGCGGGCAACGGCCGAGAGGATGATCGGCATACCTTTAAATTTCGACATCTGTCCCTAGATTATTGTACAGGGCCGCAGAGGCGTTGATTGGGAGAAAGTCATGGTAATAATGAAGAAGCGTTTCCTTTCCACGGCAGCCGCAGTGGCTCTGGCATGCGGTTTGCAGATGGCCGTAGCCTCCCCAAGCTCAGCCGAAGTTACACCCTTGGACCTGATCCCTGGCACCAGTTTGCCTCAAATCAGATTCGATGTTTCAACCGGGGTCAACCTCCCCACGTTTGGTGTCGTGCAGACCGCAATCAACAACTGGAACAACGCACTCGGTTACGACCTTATCACCTTTGGGGTTGCGGGGAAAAATAGTAGTCTATTTTTCACTGGCGCTACGGGTGTAAACGCTGCTGCCGCCGCCCAGGCAGATTTGGGCTATTGCACCGCCGGTGTTTGCAACACTCCCATTCGTCTGGGCACAAAGCTCATGGACGGAACTTATACATCAGACCAATCGATTTCAGTGGTAGCCCACGAGATCGGCCACGCCCTCGGACTGCCGCACTCATACGACAGGAGCGACTGCACGTCGCTCATGTTCAAGAGCATGCGAGAATGTGCGCCGACCGTGCCGAATGCCGATGAAATCGCCGCAGTAAAGAATACGTATCACCTTCCCTAGCGCGAACACCCCGGATTCGATAGTCGGTCTTTCCGGCCGGATGGTTAAGGAGATCTCGCATGGCTCTCATGGTATCTACAGGATTCGCCCGAAAGTTCTGGAGCGTGGCCGTGGCTTGTGTGGCCGTGGCGGGCGCCTCGGCCGCTCCCGCCGTGGCGGACGGCGTTGCAGCGCCCCTTCCGCCCCTTCCCAAGGGGCGCTATCTCAACATTCACCAGTGTGTATATAAAGGCGCTGAGGGCAACTATTATACGAACATCCTACCGAAAACGGCTGACGCGGAGTTCAATACCGGCACCAACGTCTCCGACACGCAGGAAACCTCTCCGATATGTGGGCCTGGGGGCGGCGGCTGGTTTCTTAGCGCTATCGACAACGCCGTGTTCAGCGTGAATTTGACGGATCCGAATAACCGATACCTGAACATCAATCAGTGCGTATACCACTTCCCCGCCACGGGCCGCTACCTTACGAACATCATGCCGAATACGGGTAACACGCCGTATAACACCCGCACAACCACCTCCGGAGGAGAGCCCGCCATCCCCGGCTGCGATGCAGGTACATCCCATTCGGTACATTTGCCGTTGTACTCGAGTGTATTCAATGTCGACCTTGACCAGCGAATCTTGAACATTCATCAGTGTATTTATACGGACCCCTCAGGAACGGTGTTTAGCAACATTATGCCGAACACGCCTGCCCGATACCGGGATACCGGTACCAATACCAGCACCAATATCGACCCCAAGGTCGACACTAGGCTGGTGTGCGATACACGGGGTGGCTGGCCCCTGCAATCCACCAAGTCAGGGGTGTACAGCGTCAGCCTATGGCAGTAAAGCCTGGCCCGTGAGCCGCTCAGAACCTGCCCAGGCCAGTTCCCAGTTCCCCCTTTTTTGGGCCCATGCCCTCACCGGCAGACTCCTGCACGGACGCTCCATCGCTCATGACAGCCAGAGGCCTATTCACGAGGTTCTCGGTCCGGCTCTGCTTGATCATGAGGGCGGCCCCGCTCGGTGGCGTGACGGTTGTGAAGACGTCAGGAAGCTACCCGAGACAGGGCCGTTGAGCTGGAACGTTACGACGGCCGGCTTCGGATCAACTGGACGGGCTGGTGGCGCAGGTCCACTGAGCCTTTTCCGACGTGACTGCGATGTCGGGCCGTTGATGCTCAAGGTCTTTACGCAACGACGAAGTTCCTGGTAGGCGGGTTCTCGACCAAGATCACCCATGTCCGCCGGAGCTTCACGTCCAGTGGATGGCGGCCCGGGAGGTGGGCGACATGTCGATGGCGACGTAGCGGATGTTCTTTCGCCAGGCCAGGGGGTGCCGGACAGCCAGGCCAGGACATCGGCGGCGCTGCGGCCCTCGACCTGGCCGAGCAGGCCCCCGGTGCCGAGCGCGTCGACGAACCCGGTATGTCGGCGATCCCGCGTCAGCTCCTCCGGTGCCGGGGTCCTGTTCCCAGCGGGTGCGGCCGCGGCGGGTCTCGTCGATGCCCAGCACCCCGACCTGGGGCAGCGGTGCCTCGGTCACCGTCGCGGCTGCGGCGCGGAAGGCGTCCATCACCACCGGCCAGGACAGGCCCAGGTCACGAGCGGCTGCACGACGGTGGAGCCGGCATCACGGACCCTGCGTCCGGCCCGGGCCCGCAACCGCGTCGTGTCCGGGCACCCGCCGGTATCTGGGTCTTCGAAGTTAAGCGGTGCGGAGGTGTCCGCGAGGTGCTGTCAAGTTGCTTATGTGGTAGGTCAGTTGGGGCATGCCGGTGGTGTGGGCGGTGTCTGGTGCAGGTGGTCGTGGCCAGAGTGTGGTGCCGGTGATCTGGTACCAGATGGTGAAGCGGTTGGTCATCTCGGTGCGGTTGGCGGAAGCGGTCATCCGGTGGCGGCGGGGGCGGAAGTGAGGTGAGATCCGGGAGAAGGAGGCCAGGAATCTCTGGGCGGTGCCGGTGTGCCGGAAGCCCTTCATGCGCCGCTCGCGCTCTCGTGTGGGGATATGGGAGTTTTCTGCCTGATTGTTGAGATACTTCGAGCTGCGGTGCTCGACCGAGGGCATCGTCTGGCGGTGGGCGGCACCGTAGGCCGGTGTGGTTGGCCGCCGCCAGGAGCGGTGCAACGAACCTCTTTGGCCCTGAATGGTCGCAGTCAGCAGGGTTTGCGTGGCTCGGACGATGCGGCTGATGCGGTGAGTCGCGCCTCGGCCCGGCGCCAGATTCCGGGACAGCCCTTAAAAAAAAGGGGCGAACTTGCAGGTCCGAGCCCCGTGGACCGGGGTAAGACCGGTTCCAAAATGCATGTCCTGACCGACACGAACGGACTGCCCCTACGCGTCGGGGTCACCGCCGCCACCACCCACGACAGCCTCGCGCTGAAGCCCATGACCATGGGCCACCAAACGAGACACGGCCCCACCGCGGCCGCCACTTCATACCCCAACGCCTCCACGCCGACAAGGCCTACGACATTCCTCACCTGCGCAGATGGCTCCGCGGCAAGAGGATCGGCGTCCGCATCGCCCGCAAGGGCGTCGAGTCCTCAGAGCGACTCGGACGACGCCGGTGGGTGGGTGATCGAACGGACCATGTCCTGGCTCACCGGCTACCGCCGGCTCAACCACCGCTATGAACGCCATCCCCGCAACTACCTGGCCTTTCTCGTCCTCGCCGCCACCCTCTGCTGCTACAAGCGGCTCGTCCACCTCACCACATACGGTCTAAAAGACGAAGGGCGCCCGCAGCCAGCTCCGATGGCTGGGGGCACCCTCTCGCGTGCAGACTGCGTCAGCGGTCGACGACGTCCTTGTCGAGGTCGCGGCCGACCAGGTCGACGACCAAGCCACGGTCGGTGAACTCCTTGGCTGCGTCGGCCAGCCCGTACGCGGCGGCCTGCTCGATGTCCCTTGCGCACGCCGGGAGGTGTCCATCACGGTGTCGCGCGTCGTGGGCGGACAGCTGGGCAGGTCGGTGTTGATGTGCGGGTCGCGGACGTGACGGCACGGGCCGAGGGCAATGGTGGCTGCTGCGGGATGTCTGCGTACTCGTCGTCGGCGTCGTCGTGGAGGCGGCCGATGGGCTGGGTTCTCCGAGACTGGGCAAGGCGGTGCGGGGTCCCGCCTGCCGGAGGCACGTACCCCGGCTTCGGTGTACCGGGCCGTCCCCGGCGCCGAGGACGTTCCGCTTGACGCTGTTCTCGTGGACGGGGTCGGTGTCCACGCCGAGTCCCCACGACGCACGGCGCGCGTCGGGAGATGCCGAGGCCGGGCAGGCGGGATAGCCACGATCGCGGTAGGTGGTGTAGCCGACGGGGCGGTGTGCCGCGTCTGCGGTACCGGTGACGGGCGCGACGCGGGATAATCGGGTCATGGTCATGCTCTCTTCCGGCAGCGCGGCACCTTCGGCCGCCGAGGTGCTGCACGCTCGGTATGCGGGCCGGCTGCCCGCCTCGCTGGAGAAACTCGCAGGTCCGCGGCACGGCGTGGTCGAGCTGCCGCTGCACGTGGCCTGGTCCGGACTGCGCGCCTACGACCTGGACCGCCCGCGCCTGCGCATGGGCCTGTACCGCACCGTCTTGGCCGAAGGGCAGCACGAAGACCTCGTCACCCTACTGAACCGTGACCTGCTCCTGGCACAGTGGCCCGTCCTGCGCACCCTGATCAGCAGGCACCTGCGGCAGGTCTGGGAGGAAGCCTTCCCCGAGCTGGCGACCGCGGGGTCCGCCGCCGCGTGAAACTGAGCGACCTGCACAGGCGGCTTCTGGCCGCCGTCATCGACATCGGTGCCCCGTACCCCCTGGTGATCACCGGCGGGTACGCCGTCCAGGCCCACGGCCTGGTCGAGCGGCTCAGCCAGGACCTCGACGTCGCCACCGAGAACCCGGCTCCGATGGCAGAGATCGTCGCGAGCCTGGAGCAGGGCCTGGCTGCGCGGGGCTGGCAGGTGTGCGTGGTCGACGTGGATGCTCTCTCGGCCCGGTTGATGGCCGCCGATCCGAACACCGGCGAGGAGTGCGAGGTGGACGTCCTCAAGGAGCACTTTTGGACGCCGCCTACCCAGAGCGAGTACGGGCCGGTCCTCGCCTTCGACTCCGTCATCGGAACCAAGGTCCGCGCCCTGGCCGACCGCGGCGCCGTCCGCGACTTCATCGACGTTCACGCGGCCTCACGCCACCGCACCACCAACGAGCTGGAGCGCCTCGGCAGGCGGCACGGTCGCGACGAGTTCCGTCTCCAAGACCTCCGCGACCGCCTCGCCGGCGCGGACTGGGCCGACGACGAGGAGTTCGCCGCCTACGGCCTCACCGAGGACGAGACGGCCGAGCTTCGCGCCTGGGCCCAACGCTGGGTGAGCGACCTCGACCAGCGCCTGCACGAAGACGACGGCCAGGACGACGAGGCCTGACGCGCTGGGCGCGCGGGACGGGGCATGAGATCCTGCCGCAAGATCACTGCCTTGATCCCGCGCCTGCGCAGGTAGGAGCGGTTACTGCGGGAGTCGTACGCCTTGTCTGTCCGGTGTCATCCAATCGAGGCGTTTGACAGCGAACCCAGTCGCTTCGGCTTCCTTGACAGCGAACCTAGTCGTACCGGGTGACGGACAGGC
>NZ_JBEXNN010000075.1:0-5457 GCF_040611115.1 Streptomyces sp. NPDC003038 | reverse complement strand
GGGGTAACAGTGCGCAGCCGCGAGGTGGTCATCCTGCACGAACGCCGGAAAATTTCACGGGCAAACAAGCGTGCGTCAACCGGCCACCTTTTCATCGCCTCCCGTTGCCCTCTCACGAAACATGGCCCTTCGTGAGACATGCAGTAGGCCACCAGAGTCATGTCACCATTGCCGCATGGGGGTTTACTGTTGCACCGCTCATGCTTACCGCGTAGTCAAACACGACCACTATGCTCGTGGGCAGCCCCTTATTAAGCAGGAAACGAGCGAACCGATATTTCCAGTTCGCCGATAGTTGAGAGCGTCCGGTAGTTCTGCCTGGCGGTGCTGCAAAAACAGCGAGATATTATGATGTTTAGCTTTGCCATGGCCGCCTTTCCTCCGCTCTGACCTGGTGATTTTTGTACTCAAAACAGTAAGACATTCGGCAACGTCAGATCACCATGTGCGTCTCCTGCGCGTTTGGGCGGCGATTGGGTGGTGCCAGAGCGGAGGGCTGCCGGCGTGGTTCACCGGCCCGGTGAGCGGTCGATCTCAGGGGTCAATGCACGAGGTGGAGGCCGCTGCCCGACGTTCGCCGGTCTGTTTGATGAGAGGGAACCGCGGGCGGTCTGTGACGCCGGAGACCCAAGTGATCGTTTTCAACGCGGCTACCGATCGGGGGACGTCGGCAGTGGGTCGTGGCGGCAGAAGGGGCGGGGCCCCCAGGCAGTTGAGGGAGGTATCTGACGTCTCGTCTCTGTTGCCGGGGAGCCCCGTTGGTTACGTATCCTGCCGCACTCGACCTTCCGCACGCCCTGATGGAGACGATAACGATGCTGATGTTCTCCGGGGGGTGACGGCAGGTGCAGACTGCCTTCGCACCAGCGTGCCGCCCCGGATGAGGACGAAGACGACGATGCCGAGCAGGACGACGGCGGAGATCGATACGGCCACGAGCGGTGTGTCCTTCCAGGTGGAAGCAGGGCCCGGCCGGGGTGCGGCCGGGCCCTGCAGGTGGTGGGCGGTGGGTCAGACGCCGGAGAGGTTCTTGATGGCCTCCAGCGCCTGGCGGGGCGAGGTGACCGCGTCGCGTCGCGCGGCGGACTTCCCCCCGCTGCGGGGCTTGCCGCCGCCCTTCTTCGGCGCGTCCTCGCCCGTCCTCGTCACCGGGTTCCGGGCCGAACTCACCGGGCCGGGGCGGCTCGGTCCAGTCGAACCACAGGTCCCGTGCTTCGAGCTCGCGGATCTCGTGCTCGGTCAGGGTGGCGGTGGTGTCGGGGAAGTAGCCGTCGATGCCGGCCTTGAAGTCCATGAACAACGTGCGCAGGACATCGGGCTGCTTGGCTTCGACGATCCATCCCGCGCCGCCGGTGTTGGAGTCCGACGGCGGTTCGGCTCCCCGCGCATCACCCGCTCGATCCGGCCCGCTTCGGCCGGGGAGAACGAACGGGGGAGGGGGTCGGGGGTGTTCTCGGACGAGATGCCGAGGGCCTTGAACATCTCACCGACCTTCTTCGGTGCGACCTTCAGCACGACCGGGATGCAGTTCTCGCGCAGGTTCTCGCACAGCAGCTGCGTGAACCCGTCCTGGACGTAGATGGACTGGCCGGCCACCTTGATGCCGATGCCGTACTTGCGGCCCTTGACCGACACCCCTTCGGCGAGGTCCATGATCTCCGCGCCGTAGTCGCCGTCGCGGGCGGCGGAGAGGAACTCGTCCAGGTAGGCGGACAGCATCCGGTAGGGACAGCCCGGCAGGACCGGGTCCCAGTCGTGGACGCGTCCGTCGTCCCACGGCATCTCGCCGCGGATCTCCATCAGCGCGTTCAGGACCCGCAGGAGCCGGATCATGTAGAGCGCGCCGATGCCGTAGCGGGCGGTGTGCTTGCCGAGAGCGGCCGTCTTCTCATTCGGCGCCTCGATGGCCAGCATGACCACGGCCCCGAACAGGGCGTCGGCCGCGACGTGCAGGGCCATCAGCTGGGTCTTGCCGCCGCCGGACGGGGCGACGAACAGGCCGTGGGCCGCGCCCCGGTCGGTGTAGACCCGGTTCCGGGCGGGCTGGCCGTTGCCGAGATAGCCGGTCACCCACCGGCCGTCCTTGTCCGGGGTGAGCAGCTCCTTGGTTGCGGGGAAGACCTGCGCGAGCGGCGAGCTGTCCCACATAGGGAGACCAGGATCTGGCTGCCGTCGACGGTGACGAACAGGCGACCTTCGTCGTACTTGGTCTTCAGCGTGGCCGCCAGCGTGTGCTGGTTGACGCGCGGCTCGCCCATGTCGTCGGGGACCTGGGCGATGTAGTGGGTGACCTTGCGTCCCTGGTCGCGGACCTTCTTGACGAACTCCGAGCCGGGCACCGGGCCGCTCGCGATCCGGTCGGCCCACCACTCGTGGGCGGTGGGGGCCTTGCGGCGCCGGTCGTTCGCGTCGGGGGTGACGTGGACCTCCTTCCAGCCGGGGCCGCCCTCGCGCCCGTACTGCCGGACGACCTCCTTGATGGTCACGTCGGTGACATCGACGCTGAACGCGGCGGCGATGTCGTCCTCCTTGAGGCCGGAGATGGCCCGGCCGGCCTCGCAGGCGCGCAGCAGCAGCGACAGGTCGTTGGGCATGCCGGGGTGCGGGGTGGCCTTGATGACGATGGTGCGGCCGGGCAGGCCGCGGTTCTCCCACAGCTGGCGGACCTGCCGGGTGAACTGGTCGGCGCCGTCGTTCGGCTGCGCCGGGGACGCCTCGGGGGCGGGCTGCAGCTGCGGCGCGAAGGCCGGGGCCGCGAGGGCGGGACGGTGTCGGCGGCGGGTGTGCCGGGAGAAGGGCATCACCAGCAGGCTGGCCGCCGCCCATCCAGCCGCCAGCAGCGCGTCCATGCACCACGGTCCCCAGCCGATCGTGTTCCGGGCGGCGACGTCGATGGCGGCGGCGGCCACCAGCGGGGACCAGCGCAGGATCTTGCGGCCCGCGCCGGATTCGTCGCTCTTGTAGGCGAGGAACCAGCCTCCGAGGCCGGCGGCGCCCGCCAGCTGCACGACCGTGTTGACGGGGCTGTCGGGCACGAGATTCGGGGCCGCGGCGAGGACCTGGGCGGCCAGGGTGTAGAGGGTGCGCTCCAGGGCGACGCTGCGCGGCACAGACACGGGCTTCTCCTTCGGGAAAGCGAAGGGCGGCCCCGCCGTGGTGGCGGGGCCGCCCGTGTGGGGTTCGGGTAGCTCGGGGTCAGTGAGCCTTTTCAGAGTGGCCACCGATCGGGTGATGAGGTGGCGGTGGTGAAACAGGCAGAGCCCCCGGGCTGTTGAGCAAGGTGTCTATGCTCAACTCTTCAGCCTGGGGGCTCTGTTGGTTCCCTATCGTGCCGTACTCGACGTCCCGCATGCACTCGTGGAGTGGGTCACCACGTCTGTGACCTGCAGGAATTGGAGCCTCCGTCACCCGATCGGTGGGTGAGTTGAAAATGCTCAGTGGGCGAAGAAGCCCGGCTTGGGAGTGCGCTCCTTACGGCTGGAACGGATGTCGTCCAAACCCTCGTACAGCCGCGCGTGCGTACGGCGCGTGTCGTGGGCGAGGCCGGACACCTCCTGGGCCGTCTCGTGGAGCTTCTGGATCTCCCCGGCCGCGCCGCCCAGGGCGACGGACACCTGGCTGGTCATCTCCACGAACTTGCGGTCCAGTTCGGCGTTGGCGATCTCTACCGCCAGGGTCTCCGCGTACTGCGCGTTCATGCGCATGCCACGCAGCAGCATCTCCAGCTCGTTGCCTGCGAATTCCATGGCCGTGCCCAGCGTCTTGAGCTTGTGCTGGACGGCCTTGTACCGGTTGTCGCCGTCCGTCGGGGCGGCGGCGCCACCGGCGAGGGGCACGAGGTCGCTCATCAGCAGACCTCCCTTCTAGTCGTGGTGGGCGGCGGAGGAGGCGTGGGCCAGGCCCGCGTCGTCCATGGCCTGGATGTCCTGTCCGTAGGTGTTACCGACCGCCGTGGCCGCGATCCGGGCAGCCTCGGAGGCGACCTCGCACTCGGTGGCGCATCGTTCGGCCAGTGCCTTCATGCGCATCGCGGCGTCGGCCAAGTCCGTGACCTGGTCGACGACCGCGGTGGTGATGTTGTGATCAGCGCTCAGGTCGGCCGCCATGTCCCGCAGGGCGTCGGCGACCTTGCCGAGCGCTACGGCCAGTTCCTCCGCGCGCCCCTTGTCGGAACCGGCGGTGATCGCGATGTTCACGATCCCCATCAGGTACTCGCCGAAGGTGATGTCGGTGCGGTGCTTGGCCGCCATGCCGGCCTGGCCCGACGCGGGCTTCCTGACCTCCGATGCCACGGGGTCCTCCTGTGCAGTGGGTCGGGTGGTGCCGGGACGTTGGGTGTGGGGTTCTGGGGCGCGGGGGAGGCTCGCCGGGCTGGAGACGGTTGCTCCGAAGGGGTCGGACGGGTCGTCGACGATGACCGCGTCCGGGATTTCCTCCTCAGCCTGTTCAGGCTTCGGGGACCGGGTCGGACCGCCGGGGCGGTCCACCGTGACGTCGCCCAGGTCCTCGGGCCGAAGCCTCGAGGGCTCCTCCGGCTCAGGCGGGGCGGGGTCCTCGCCGGCCTTGGTGAAGAAGTCCTTGATCCGCTCCTTGAAGGAGCGCTCGTCGCCGCTGTCGCCAGCGTCCGGCGGCTCCTTGACGTCGTCGGGCTTGGCGCCATCATCCGTCCCGGTGCCGTCCTTCGCGTCCTTGCCGCCGGAGGCGTCAGACGGCTTCTCGCTGTCCTTCTTGCTGTCCTCCGGCTCCTTGGTCGCGGAGTCGCCGTCCGAGCCGTCTGAGGGCTTCTCAGGGTCGTCCTTGGTCATCTTCTTGGTCGTGGCCTCGGAGTCCTTGTCACCGGCGTCGTCCTTGGCCTTGCTGTCCTGCGCGGCCTTGTCCTTCTCCGCCGCACGCCGCTTGTCCCAGCGGCGCTGCGCTCCCTCCCCGACGGCCGCGCCCAGGGTGGTGCGGTCGTCGCCGGTCTTGGCTGCCTCCCGCTTCGCCCGTGCCGCGGCCTTCCGCTCGGCTTTCGCCCTGCGGCGTTCCTCCCGGGCCGCCTGGGTGGCGGCGCGGTCCGGGTCGCGGTCCTTGCTGCGATCGGCGAGGTTGGCGGCCTGGTTGCCCACTGCGCCGCTGCTGCCGTGCCGCCTGGCGGGCGGCGGCGCGCTCCTGGCGGCCGCGAGCCCGCTCCGCCCGAGGGCTGGCGACCGGCGAGTCCTTCGACCGGCCGCCGTCGCCCTTCGAGCCGCCCTTGCCGGACCCGGAACTGCCCGAGCCGTTCTTGCCGCCGGAGCCGCCCGAACTGCCCTTGCCCGTACCGGCCTTCCCGACCCTGAGCCTCCAGAGCCGTTCTGGCGGCCTTTCGGGCCGCCGGACGACTCATTGAGCATTTTCAACTCACCCACCGATCGGGTGACGGGAGGCTCCAATTCCTGCAGGTCACAGACGTTCAGGCGGACGTTCTGAAGCTCAAGTTGA
>NZ_JBEXNN010000074.1:0-5655 GCF_040611115.1 Streptomyces sp. NPDC003038 | reverse complement strand
CCGGCACCTGCTGGGGGGGGCGCGCCCGCGCGGCCGGTCGCCCCCCGCGCGCGCCGCCGGGCCCCGCCCCCCCGGGAAGCCCGGGGGGCGCCCACCGGGTCCGTACGGACCCGGTGGGCGCCCCATGCCGACCGGCGGCCGGTTCAGCAGTCCGGACGGGATCCGTCGAGGACCGCGTTCACGGACACGGAGTACTCCTTCTGAGCGGAGTACGAGACCCTGAGCAGCGTCGGCTTCCCGTCCACTTCCTTGCGAAAGCACATGTCCTTGAGCAGGAAGCCGGGGGTGATCTGCGGTCGTGACCCGGTGGCCTTCCAGCCCGCAGCCGGAGCCGCGGCCCAGTAGTGGTCGACCACCTTGTCGGGATCGCCGTCGTAGGCGTAGTACGTGTCGGCGACCAGCCAGACTTCGGTGCCGCTGTCGTCCAGGCACTCAGCGCCGCTCGCGCCCGGCACGGGGGCCGCCCCGGACGGCGCCGGCGGAACGGCGACGGCCGAGACCTGCGCCAGGCGAGCCACGCCCTTAGGCTCGTCACACTGTCCTTCGGCGCCGATCAGCAGCGTGGTGGCCCAGTACAGCACACCGCCGACCAGGGCGAGTGCCACGGCGCATGCCGCGACGACCAGTACCTTCGGCAGGCGGCGCCTGCTGGAATCCGTAGCGTTCACGGAACAACGACCTCGCTCATCACGCCAGCCAGCCTCTGTTGTAGTAGTACCGGCCAACGTAGTACAGGTTGACGAACAACGTCCCACGGATGTACCAGAGCCACATGACGTAGCTGTTCCAGTAATTCGACGCGAACCGCCTGGCGATCCAGTTGTTGTGCTGGTCCTTGCCGGTATCACACTTGGACCGCGTGCACGTCTCACCCCACTCGTGGGCGTCGCCGAGCCGCTTGGCAGCACGGGCCCCGTAGAAGAACGTCAGGCTGGCCTGCCACATGAAGTGCCGGACGGCGTTGTTGAACGGCTTACTTCCCGGCAGGATCGCCAGCAGGAACACGGAGATGGCCGTGGCGTGGGCGCAGCCGCGCCAGCCGAGGGTCGCGCAGGCGGCCGCCTCGATCATCTTCTTGCGCGACGACTTGGAGATCCGGCCGTCGAGGTCCTGCTGGTTGACCGGGTCCGCGTTGGCGTACTCGTAGGCGTTGGCGCTGCCCCCGTACACCGGGTCCGGGGACAGGAAGCGTCCCTTGGCCGGGTCGTACAGCCGGACGCCCATCAAGGTCAGGCCGCCCGGGGTCTCGCCGGAGCGTAGGTGCGCTCCGAGCCAGCCGTACCGGACCGCGGTCTGGCCCGGTCGGGGGTTGCCGTACTCGTCGTGGTCGAGGACGACCGGCGCCTGGGAGACGTCCAGGGGGAGCCGGAGGGCGACCGAGCCCTGGATCTTCGTCAGTTGCAGGACCACGTCACCCGTCTTGCCGGTGGTGGCGGCCAGTCCGCCGGCGGACGTCACGTTGCGGGTCACCGCACCGGTCGAGGCGTCCTCGGTGATCCAGCGGGGGCTGTCGCCGTCGTTGGCGTAGTGGTTGGTCTTCGCTCCCGACTGGGACCAGGTGGAGCCGTTGTACGACTCGGTGGTCCAGCCGCGGAAGCGCTGGGCGGTGTCGAGAGACCAGGTCTGCCGCCGGTCCGTCAGGGTCTGCTGCCGCACCCGGTCGTTGTTGTGGTAGGCGATGGTCCCCTGGCCGGGAACCGCGGTGGTGCGGCCGAACGCGTCGTAGGTGTATCCGCCGTCGACGATCCGGTCCGCGGTGTCGTAGGTGTGGGTCGTGCTGTTGCCTCCCGTCGCCGGGCAGTCGGCGCCGGGCAGGCCCGCGGCCGCGTTCAGCGCGGTGCGGTTGCTGCGCCCGTCGAAGGTGTAGGTGCGGCGGGTGCAGATGGTGTCGGCGGTGTCCTCCACGGAGGCGAGGCGGCCGGCCGTGTCGTAGCGGTAGCGCTGGTCGGACCAGCCGGTGTGGGTGGTGAGCTGGCCGTGGACGGACTCGGTTACCACGTCGCTGTAGACGACCGTGGAGTCGCTGTCGCGCACGTAGTCGCGGCGGACGGGGTCACCGGCGGTGTCCAGGGTGACCTTGAGGGTGTACCCCCCGGGGAGCTTCTCGCTCCGGACGGTCCCGTCCGCGTCGTACGACGGCTGGAAGGCGCCGGCGACCGAGTCGGTCACCTTCGTCGGCAGGCCGCGGGGTTCGATGCCGTGGTCGTAGGTGTAGGTGACGTTGGACGGCACGTTGTCCGCGGACCGGGTGGGCCGGTCGAGCAGGTCGTACTCGGTGGTGGTGGTGCCGCCGTCGGCGTCGGTGTACGAGGTCGCCCGGCCGAGCTTGTCGAAGGACTTCAGGATGGTGCCGCCGGTGGGCGAGGTGAGCTTCACGGCCCGGCCGGTGACGGGGTCGTACTCGGTGGTCGCCTCCGGTGCCGCCTGGCCCGTGCCGCCGGCGACGGTGACCTTGGACGGCCGGCCCGCCGCGTCGTACGTGGTGGTCGTGGTCCGGGTGGTGCCGTTCGCCGTCTCCGTCTTCTTCGCGGGCTGCCCCCACCAGTCGTACTCGGTGGTGAGCGTCGGCAGTGCGGTGGGGTTGGAGCCGCCTCCGGTGATGGCGGCGGCCGGTCCGACCGTGCATACCAGGTCGGCCCACTCGGGGCGGCCGTTACAAGCACCGGTGCCGGTCGCGGACCAGTACGTGGTCACGCGGGTGGCGGCGTCGGATCCGTTGGAACCGGGCAGGATCTGCTTGGAGATCCGGTCCTTGGCGTCGTATTCGGTGGTCTCGGTCAGGGCCAGGCCGCCCGGGTCCTTGACCGTGCGGATCGGCAGGCCTCGTGCCCAGTCGTAAACGGTCTCGGTGACGCGCTGCTCGCCCAGCACCGACGGGTGCTCCCGGACCTGGGCGCCGACGGTGACCTTGGTGACCTGGTCGCGGACCTTCGCGGAGCCGTCGGTCGGACGGCCGCCGTCGTACTCCTTGACCGTCCAGTCGCGGGCGGTCACCGACATCCCGGCGGGGGCCAGGAGGGTGGCGCCGGACTTCAGGTCGCCGGTCAGGTCGATGCGGCGCAGCGGGCCGAACCGGGCGACCTCACGCACGCCGTTGTCGTCGTAGACCGTGAGGGAGCTCAGCAGGTGGGCGCGGTCGGCACCGCTGAGTGCGCCGATGCCGAGGTCGGCGCGGGCAGACTGTTCCGCGGCTCCGGAGCCGATGGCCAGGGCCCGGTTGGCAGCGGAGAGCTCGCGGACGGTGTTTCCGTGGCGGTCGTACTCGGTGGCGGTGATGTGCCCGCCGGGCGCCGCGGTGTTCACGGCCCGGCCGGAGGCGCCCAGGTAGGTGATCGACGCCCGCGTGTAGGCCGAGGCAGCGAGTGAGGTACCGGAGTGGGCGGCGGGCACGGAATCGGCCGGGAAGACGGCGGTCGCGTCGGTAGGGGCTACGTTCTGGCCCCATGCCTTCACGTCGGCGGTGCCCATCGGGTAGGGGGCCGAGCCGCCGGTCAGCGGTATGCCGTAGACGATGCCGGTGGTGGCGGTGCCCTCGGTCACGTCCGCGGTGCCCGGCTTCAGGCCGGAGCGGGACGCCTTGAGGAGCATCCCGTCACCTGCGGTGGACGAGGTGCCCGCCGCTCCGTAGGTGAAGAACCAGGGCAGTTCGGACCGCTCCTCGAAGGTGGTGATCCGGTCGGACGCGTCGTAGGTGTACTGCGTCTGCGTCGACTGCGCGAGGTTGGGGTCCCACTGCTGGCGCAGGTTGCCGCCGTTGTCGTAGCGGTACGTCGCGACAGCCTTGGAGGTGGCGTTCGCGGCGCCCGGCTCGGTGGACCACAGCCGGATTTCCCTCACTTGGCCGGCATAGTCGCCGAACTCGGCGGGGGTGCCGGCACCGGTGGCCGTGGTGCTCGTCGCGTAGACGAACTCCAGCGAGCGGCAGCCCTTCGTGGAAGGGGTGAGGGCGCAGGTCGCGGCGGACACCGCGGAAGTCGGCGCGACGACTCGCTTGGGACGCGCCAGCTTCGTGCTGCCGACGGTGACCGCCTCGGAGATCACGGTGACGGTCGAGTTCTCCACGCCGTCGACCAGCGTGCTGGACACCTGCCAGGTGGTCATCGCCGGATCGGCCTTGGTGAACTGCGTGATGGTGCCGTTGTCCTCGGACAGCGTGAACGAACCGCTGACGCTGCCGGTCAGCGCCAGACTCTCGGCGCCGGGCTCGGCGATCCAGCCGGTCCGCGCCGCGTTGGCGGTGAAATGGACGGAGTCGCCTTCGGTGGTGACCACGTCGACGGCCGTGTCGGAGATCCGCTCGATGTGCGAGTAGTCCGACTCGATGAGCGCAGCGGCGGTTCCAGCGGCCCATTCCCGGCCGAAGATCGGGACCTGGCCGTCCTGGCCGGCGCCCTTCTGCGGGTCGCGGGAGGAGGTGGTCCGGGAGACCGACATGCCGAACGCGCTCACGTCGGTGTCGGACAGTTCGTAGTCACCGGTGAGCAGGTTCACGGCGCCCGGTCCGACCGGGGCGGTGGCGGCGCCGCTCGCGTTGCGGTCGACGACCACCGCGAGGGCCTGCGTGGATCCCGTAGCCCCGCCCGGACCGGTGAAGTCCGCCTTGATCTCGACGCTGCCGTCCGGGTTCACGGTGTCCGTGGTGTTCCAGACCAGCGCGGGGCTCTTCCCGCCGGTCATGGTGACCGGCCAGGCGGTGACGAGTGTGCCGCCGTTGGTGACGTGTCCCGCCGGGATCTGTACCCAGGGGTCGGCCTCCGAACGCCGCCAGGAGAAGGACGCCTTGTCGTACTTGACGCCGTCGGCTTCGGCCTGCAGCGGGAGCCGGCGGGCGGTGCGCTCGCCGAAGGTGGGCTGGACGAACCCGCCCGGTCCGGCGTGGAAGGTGTACACGACCGGCTCGGAGGCATTGTCCGCCCGGTCCACGGTGCGCACTTGGAGGGTGTGGGTGCCGTCCTGCGGCGGGGTCACGGACAGGGTCCGGGTGCCCGCGGTGCCGTTGGTGGTGACCCGGGTCCAGGACATGCCGTCCAGAGACCATTCCAGCCACTGGTGGTCGGAGGCGGGCGGGTCCACGGTGAACGCGCCCGCCTGGCCCTCGCCCTTGACCCAGGCGTTCGAGGGGTAGTCCGTGGAACTGAGGCCGGTGGGCGCCGACGGGGAGGTGGTGTCGACCGTGAAGGTCCTCTCGGCCGACCAGCCCAGGTTGTAGTGGGTGCCGTCGTACGGGGAGGTACGGAAGCGGTACGTCTTTCCGTTCGTGAGGACCCCCGCCGGGACGGTCACCGAGGAGACCTGGCCGGAGGGAACGAAGGACGATCGAAGGACGTCGCCGACCTGGACATTAGTGGCGTTGTCGAAGATCTGGAACGCACCCTGGACCTTGTCACCATTGGCGTCGATGAACGTATCCCGCAGCGTCGGCGTGACGCTGTTGACGACGTAGGCACCGCCGTAGGAGAAGAACGGCGGGCCCGCCTCCTGCTTGGTGCCGGTGCGGGGCCGGTAGTTGTAGGTGACCGTCAGCTTGGGCGGGTTGGATGCGGCGTTGGCGGAGTTGACTCGCTTCCACTGCTTGATGTTGTTCTCGTCCGTGGCCCGCAGGCCCATGCCGGAGTAAGTCCACTTGTTGTTGGCCCAGTGCTGGACCAGGCTCGT
>NZ_JBEXNN010000073.1:0-5688 GCF_040611115.1 Streptomyces sp. NPDC003038 | reverse complement strand
GCGTGGGCGGTGCCCACGCTGACCCCGAACCCGGCAGCGATCTGGGCAAGGGTGTCGTTTTTGCGCAAGTACACCAGTGCGGCCAGCGCTCGGCTTGCCGGCGGCAGCTTGCACCGCCTCCCACCCTCCCGGGTGACGATCAGCATCGTGACCCACTCCACAAGTGCATGCGGGACATCCAATACGGCACGATAGGCAACCAACAGAGCCCCCAGGCTGAAGAGTTGAGCGGTGACACCTTGCTCAACAGCCCGGGGGCTTTGTCCGTTTCACCACCACCGCCTCGTCACCCGATCGGTGGCCAATCTGAAAATGCTCACTGTCTTGGCGGCTCCGCCCGCCCCGTCTCCCGCACCCAACTCCTGCGTAACATTGTGCTGCTGGCCCTGGCGGTCACCGCCCTGGCCCTGTGGCCCGCGGCCGCCAGTGCAGCAGCCCGCCCTGCCGGGGTGTGGATGGCCGCGGCCACCGGTGCCTTCCTGGGGGCGGCCCTGAGCGTCTTCGACGACCTGGCCGAACTGTTCACCACCCCCACCGGAGTCGGCCCGCCTCCCACCGGCACCACCCTTCTGCCCCGGCCCACCAGGCAGGGAACCCGCCCATGAGCGCTCTGACGGCAGCCACCACGATCCTGGCCCTGTCAACCGCCGCGCACCTCCTCGTCACCTTCGGCCTGGTCCGCCGCCTGCGCCTCCACACCGACCTCCTCAACCACCTCACACAGAACACCAGCCACCTCCTTCCCGACCACAGCCCCCTGCCCGCCTTCACCGCCCCCACCACCGACGGCACCACCATCAGCCACACCCGGCTACGCCACCCCGCAGCACTGGCCCTGCTGGCCGTGGACTGCCCCCACTGCCAAACCAGCCTGCCCGCCTTCACCGCCTACATCCGCAGCGCCGGCTACGCCCGCGACCAGGTCCTGGCTGTGGTCACCGCCGGCGACCACACCGCCCCCACCGCACGCCAGGACATGCTCGACGCCCTGGCCCCCCTCGCCACCGTGGTCTGCGAACCCGCCACCGGCGGCACCATCACCACAGCACTGAAGGTCCAGGCCTTCCCGACCTTCTACCTCACCCACCCCGACGCCACCCTGGCCGCCGGCACCCACACGGTCCGCGACCTACCCCCCACCACCCCGCAAACCCCCGCCCGACCTGACCCCACCAAGTGAAACACCCCCGCTACCCCGCGTCGGCCCGATGCTCCCACCGACCGCCAAGGCACTGGACGACGACGCCCGGCAGGAAGAAGAATCCGGACACCGGGCCGAGGCCGAGGCCTTGGGCTTCCATCAACAGCCCAGCGATGTTCTGGTGGTCCGCAGCGCGTGCTGCCCGGCCCTCAAGCATCTGCTCGGGGGTTCGGGTGTATACGGGGTTCAGCAGCCACTCACGGGTCGCTTCCTCCTGCCTGGACCGACGCCCGGGCCCCCGGCCGCAGCGCACGTGTGCGACCCTGCTCCAAGCCGTCCCACCGGGCCGCGGCAAGCGCGGCCGGCCCCGCCGCGGCCCGGCACGGCGCTCTCCGCACCGCCGACGCCAGCCCGTCCAAATGCTGACAGAAGCGCTCCGCATGCGAGCGCAGGAACCCCGCCCGCGGATCAATCCCTCACCCACGCGGCGCAGCGGACAGCCAGTTCGAGCCGGGTGTCGAAATCATGTGACACCCGACTGCCTTCTCTGCGTGTTCCTCCTGTGATCGACGGCCTTCATGAGCATGGGCCAAGAGTCGTGCAGTGCGCGTTGCCAGTACGGCCAGCTGTGTGTGCCTGGTCCGTAGAGATCCGAGGTGAGGTCGGCGCCCAGGTCGCGGAGCTTGGCGACGAATGCGGTGCTCATGTCGGCGCACATCGGTTCGATGACCGGGTCGGGGAGGGTGCCGGGCGGGTCCAGGGGGCCGGGCTGCCCGTTGCCACTGGAGACATAGAGCGGTATGTCCAACAGTCGGTCAGCCAGATCGTGGGGGTTGTGAGCCGCCCAGATGCCGCCGTTCAGCGTCGGGTCGCCCCACAGTGCCAGCGGGTCGTGTCCGTGTCCGACGACCACGCTTTGGATCATGCCGGGGCCGATGCCACGGGTGGTGTGGACGGCGCCGCTGTACGAGGCGGCGGCGCGGAACATCCCCGGATGCCGGGCAGCGTACGACATCGCGCCGAAGCCTCCCATTGAAAGACCGGCGATGGACCGCCGCTGGCCGGCGCAGTAGCCGCGCTCGAGGATCTGCCTGAGCTCGACCAGGTGAAAGGTCTCCCAGCCGGGCGGCCCTGCGGCGCCGTGGTTCCACCAGTCGGAGTAGAACCCGTCCCTGCTCGCGGTCGGCATGACCACCAGCACATCGGCGCCGTCGGTCAGGTCCGCGACGTCGGTCTCCCTGGTCCACGAGGTGTAGTCGTCGTACGCGCCGTGCAGCAGGTAGAAAACCGGCCAGGTCCGGTCGGTGCGGGGCCGCCACCCGGGGGGCAGCAGCAGCCGCACCGGTACAACGGCTTGCAGCGCGGGAGACTCGACAGTGAGGTCGAGCATCCGTGGGCCGACGCAGGTTTCCGCGATGACCCGCGCGCCGTTGTCCGCAGTGATCGGCCTCGGCGCAACGCCGGCGGCGGAGGGGGCCAGCCATCCGACCGCACCTGCAGCCGCGGCAGTGACGGCCGAAGGGGCCGCCACCCGGGGGGCAGGTCGGCGGACCCGTCGGCAGCCGTTCAGCCAGTGACGCCGCGATGCTCGCCGCCCGCGTCGGCGCCCAGGTCGCGGACCGCCTTCGGCGCCGGCCCCGGCGCCGGCCGCTCCGCCGCGGCCGCAGCGCGCGACCCGACGGGCGGCGACGCGATGGACGGGGGAGGTGGCCGGCCTTCGACAGGGCGGCGCCGTCCGCTTTCCGGGCGGTTGCCCTGGCGTCATTTTCCGGCCGCTGGATCCTCTTCCTTGTGTGAGGGCCCGCCAGGGCGGGGGCCAGCACTCCTGATAGAAGCGGATGTCGACAAAAATAGAAGAGACGGCGACGGAGATTAAGAGATCAGCGGAATTCAAACAATTCGATGCGAGGGCCGCATCGGGTGTTAGGTCGAAAGGTCTATAAATATCTCACTGCTGGTGACTTGACAGTCAAACATCGCGCCTTGACATCCGTCCTTTGATGAACGCCAACTTCCACCATGCATCCGGCGCGCAGTTGCCTAATTTTCAGCACTGGAAGGCCCCCAACACGTAACACTGAGCCTTTTCAACTTGAGCTTCAGAACGTCCGCCTGAACGTCTGTGACCTGCAGGAATTGGAGCCTCCCGTCACCCGATCGGTGGGTGAGTTGAAAATGCTCACTCATGAAGTCCGCATGAGGGGCCGCGTGAGAGTAGGGGCTGACTTTGTCGTCACAGCGGCCAAGGGAATATCCGTGAACTCACCGGCAGGACCGGTGCACAAATGAAAGAAGACCGAAAATGAATCGATTGAAGCCCAGACCTATCCGCAAGGCGATTCTCGCAGCCCTTGCGGGCGCCAGCATAATGTCGTTCACGGTGACACCCGCCACTGCCGCTGACACCGGATCGCAAGCAAGTTACGAATGGGCGCCTCGCTTCTTTAATCTCCATCAGTGCACGTACGCTGCACCGGGCGACCACTACACAAATAAGCTGCGGACTACTCCCAATACAAGCTTCAACACCGGCACGGCATATCAGCAAGTTCCTCAGTACGCCCCAATTTGTGGAGAGGGGAGTCCCCGCTACGAATTTCAGTACAACAACTCGGGCGTCTTCAGGGTTGATAAATGGAAGTCGCGGAACAATCGTTATCTGAACATCCATCAGTGTACGTACGTTGCGGCGGGCGACCGCTACACGAATGTCCTGCCGAACACTCCTGCCGTTAACTACAACACTGGCACAAACGTCTCCAACGTCAAAGACACCGCGCTTGAATGCGGCCCTGGCGGCGGCGCATGGGAATTACGCCCGCTCACGTCCGGGGTATACAGTCTGGACATGGGGGGCCGGGCCGGACGGTGGATGAATATTCATCAATGCACTTACTATAACAATAATAGTGATGAGCACTACACGAATATTCTCCCGAACGTATTCCTCCCTACCGGTACAAACGTCTCCAACACCAAAGACACCTCGGTCGAGTGCGCTCCAGGAAGTGCCCCGTGGACTTTCGAGCCCGTCAATTCTGGGGTATTCAGCATCCACCTGTGGTAGTGACCCCGGCAGGCGGCACACGCTCTCACCGGTAGCCCCGGTAGCTGCACGGCCGGGCTGGGAAATAGCAGACCCAAGCAGCGCATCCTGCACTCCCAGTAACCCGGTTCGTCAGCACAACTCGTCCGCGCAAAGGCGAAAGCTATCAGCCGCCTGCCTAGACCGTGCCCACGCACCCCCGCGGACATAGCAACGCAAACCATGCAGACAATCACATGAAGGAGGATGATCATGAAGTCCAGAGGCTTTCTTTCATCTGCTGCCACCGTAGTCATGGCGGCCGCACTGCAAATGATAAACGCCACCCCCAGCCCAGCCGTCACCCCCACACCCGACCTCCGTCCCGGGATTTTTGGTGGCGCCGGACTTGATAGCGGAGGTCAGCACATTAACTATGCTATCGCGGCAGACATAAGCGACTTTCATAGGAATTTAATCCGCACTGCAGCGGGCAATTGGAACATCGACTTGGGTCGCGACTTCCTTCGGGAAGGAGCGAACGCGACACTTCATTTCAGCCAAGGAGATTTGGGGTTCTCACCAAGCGGCAGCAAAATTCTAGGTCAAACAACTGTGAACCGCAGCAATTTCGGGTCCATTACGCTCGACACTCCACACTGGGACCTCCAGAATTCTAGCTGGTACGATCGACTCAGTACGACTGCTCATGAGATCGGTCATGCTCTTGGGTTGGAACACTCAGCAGCGCCCACGGAGTGCAGTGAATTAATGAAGGCCCATTTTTCCCATACTGACTGCGATGTGCTTTCCCCTAATGAGGCCGAGACTAACATGGTGAAGTCACTGTATCAGGCAAGGTATCCGAGTCTTACATGGGGGTGAATATATAGGCGGATCCCTTCCCTCTGAGGCGGCGGAATTGGTTGCTTAAGATCGAACCTCTTCCCAGATCCGCCCGATGGTCGATTTTCGACAGCCCGCATGAGGATCCGTATGAGGGGCCATCGACGCTCGCGACCAACGAGCCTTTTCCGACCTCTCTCACTGGCGCGCTGGAGGTGGGTGCCGTTCGTACGTGAGAAGCCCTTGCTACAAATGCCGCACCCGCCTCACCACATAGGACGGTCTAATACTCCAGTGAACCTCTTTCACCCTCCAGCACAGGATGAAAGAGGTTCAGTAAGAGCCAATGTGGCCATGGCCCTCGTGATGGCAGCGCACTTCCCGTTCGAAGCAATCGCGGTCGAAGGCAAGCTGAACGCGAGGCACACGCGCTCACGGAAGATCTCAGTCAGCTGCGGCGACAGTGAGCTTGTTCAGCGGTGGGTCTCCAGGGTGAGGATGGCTTTGGTGATTGACGTGAGTCTGGTGGGGTGGCAGCGGGCTTTTCGGAGGATGCGCCAGGTCTTGATCTCGGCGATGGCTCTCTCGACGGGCCATCGCAGGCGGGAGTGGGCCCGGTTGACGCACTTCTGTTTGAGCGTGAGGTCCTTTCCCGGCCTGCGTCGGTGGGGAACAG
>NZ_JBEXNN010000072.1:0-6735 GCF_040611115.1 Streptomyces sp. NPDC003038 | reverse complement strand
CGGGCCGGCCGCAGATGCGGCGGGCCCGGCGTTCGTCATTGCGTCGCGGGCGGAGGTGCCCGCAGGGCGACTCCGGCCCCGCCCGCCCGGTTACGCCTCCGGGGGCGCGTCCTCGTCCGGCGGGGTCGCCGCCGGCGGCTGCGGCTCCTCCCCGGAGGGGTCCGGCTTGCGCTTCGGGGGGCGCGTCCGGCCGCTGGTGGTGTCCCGCAGGTACGAACCGTCGCCCGGCTCCGGCGCCGGCCCCGCCGCCGGGTCACGGCGACGCAGATACCGCTCGAACTCCCGCGCGATCGCGTCCCCCGACGCCTCCGGGAGGTCCGCGGTGTCCCGCGCCTCCTCCAGCGTCTGCACGTACTCCGCCACCTCGCTGTCCTCGGCGGCCAGTTGGTCCACCCCGAGCTGCCACGCCCGCGCGTCCTCCGGCAGTTCGCCCAGCGGGATCCGGATGTCGATCAGATCCTCCAGCCGGTTCAGCAGCGCCAGCGTCGCCTTCGGGTTCGGCGGCTGCGAGACGTAGTGCGGCACCGCCGCCCACAGCGACACCGCCGGGACGCCCGCGTGCGTACAGGCCTCCTGAAGGACCCCCACGATGCCCGTGGGACCCTCGTACTTCGTCTCCTCCAGGTCCATCGTCCGCGCCAGATCGGCGTCCGAGGTGACCCCGCTCACCGGCACCGGCCGGGTGTGCGGAGTGTCTCCGAGCAGCGCCCCCAGGATGACCACCATCTCCACGCCCAGTTCGTGCGCGAAGCCGAGGATCTCGTTGCAGAACGACCGCCACCGCATGGACGGTTCGATGCCGCGCACCAGCACGAGGTCCCGCGGCTTGGCGCCCTTGATCCGGACCACCGAAAGGCGGGTCGTCGGCCACGTGATCTTCCGTACCCCGTTGTCCAGCCACACCGTCGGCCGGTTGACCTGGAAGTCGTAGTAATCCTCGGCGTCCAGAGCCGCGAAGACCTCGCCCTTCCACTCCCGGTCCAGGTGCGCGACCGCACCGGAGGCCGCGTCACCCGCGTCGTTCCAGCCCTCGAACGCGGCCACCATGACCGGGTCGATCAGCTCGGGCACGCCCTCAAGCTCGATCACCCAGGTCTCCTTCCGAAGTTCCCTTGCGTACGTGGGCCAGCCTAAGCCTTGATGGGACACCAGCCACAGCCCACGGCAGAGGGGCGGTTCCCCTTGGAACCGCCCCTCTGCCCCACGGGTGTGGCACCTATGCCTTGTCGCCGAGCATCTCCTCGACGCGGCCGCGCACCTCGGCGTTGTCCAGGCCGCGGATGGTCACCGTCGTGCGGCGGCGCAGCACGTCGTCGACCGTCTCGGCCCACTCGTTGTCGCGGGCGTAGGCGACCTGTGCCCAGATCTCCGGGCCGTCGGGGTGGATCCGCTCGGCCAGCGCCGGGTCCTCGTTCGCGATCCGCGCGATGTCGAACGCGAGCGAACCGTAGTGCGAGGCCAGGTGGCGAGCGGTCAGCGGGTCCATCCGGCTGCCCGGCTCGCGGTCCACCAGGAGCCGGTGGGCGACCGCGTTCGGGTTGGCGACGCCGGGCAGCGGCACCCGGCGTACGAGCGACTTCAGCGGCTCCATATCCTCGGTCAGCGGGCTGCCCGGGAGCTTCGCCAGCTTGTCCATGACCACGCGGCCGATGTGGCGGTACGTCGTCCACTTGCCGCCGGCGACCGACAGCATGCCGCCCGCGCCCTCGGAGACGACCGTCTCGCGCTTCGCCTTCTCGACCCCGCCGGGGCCGCCGGGCAGCACCCGAAGCCCCGCGAAGGCGTACGTCATCAGCGAGCGGTCGAGGTCCGCGTCCTTCACCGAGAAGGCCGCCTCGTCCAGGATCTGCTGGATGTCGGCCTCGGTGGCGCGCACGTCCGCCGGGTCGCCCTCGTAGACCTCGTCGGTCGTACCGAGGAGCAGCTGGTCCTCCCACGGGAGGGCGAAGGTGATGCGGTACTTGTCGATCGGGGTGGCCATGGCGGCCTTCCACGGCGACTTGCGCTTCATGACGATGTGCGCGCCCTTGGAGAGGCGGATGGACGGCATCGAGTGCTTGTCCTCCATGCGCCGCAGGTGGTCCACCCACGGGCCGGTGGCGTTGAGCACCACCCGCGCGTCCACCCCGAACTCGGTGCCGTCGAGGCGGTCCTTGAGGTCGGCGCCCGAGACCCGGCCCCGCGTCATGCGCAGACCGGTGACCTCGGCGTGGTTGAGGACGACCGCGCCGGACTCGACGGCCGCGCGGACCGTCATGACCGCGACGCGGGAGTCGTTCATCTGGTGGTCGTAGTAGACGGCGACGGCCTTGAGGCTGTCCGTCTTCAGGCCCGGGTTGTCGGCGGCGGCACGGGCCGGCGATATGACCTTGCCCATGCCGTCGCCGAAGGCGGAGAGCGCCGAGTACGCGAAGACGCCCGCGCCCAGCTTCGCGGCGCCCACCGGACCGCCCTTGTACACCGGGAGGTAGAAGGTGAGCGGGTTGACCAGGTGCGGGGCCACGTCCTTGGCCAGCACCCGCCGCTCGTGGTGGTTCTCGGCGACCAGCTTGACCGCGCCGGTCTGCAGGTAGCGCAGGCCGCCGTGGACGAGCTTGGAGGAGGCCGAGGAGGTGGCGCCGGCGAAGTCGCCGGCGTCCACCATGGCGACCCGCAGACCCGACTGTGCGGCGTGCCAGGCCACCGAGGTGCCCAGGATCCCACCGCCGATGACGAGCAGGTCGTACGTGGCCTTCGCCAGCTGCTCACGGGTCTCGGCGCGGCTCGCGTTCGAGCCGGCGGTCGGGTGCGTACCCAGTGTGGGAACGCTCTGCAGGCTGCTCATATCCCTTGACTCCTACTTACTCGTCGATTGCGCCGGCCGTGCGGTCAGCTGGCGTCTTCGTCGTCGACCCAGCCCATGGACCGCTCGACGGCCTTGAGCCAGCTCTTGTACTCGCGGTCCCGCTGCTCGGCGGGCATCCGCGGGGTCCACTCCGCCGCGCGGCGCCAGTTGGCGCGCAGGGCGTCGGTGTCGGGCCAGAAGCCGACGGCCAGGCCGGCGGCGTAGGCGGCGCCGAGGCAGGTGGTCTCGGCGACCATCGGGCGCACCACGGGGGCGTCCAGGAAGTCCGAGAGCGTCTGCATCAGCAGGTTGTTGGAGGTCATGCCGCCGTCGACCTTGAGGGCCGCGAGCTCGACGCCCGAGTCCTTGGTCATGGCGTCGGTGATCTCACGGGTCTGCCACGCCGTGGCCTCCAGGACGGCACGGGCGATGTGCGCCTTGGTGACGTACCGGGTGAGGCCGGCGATCACACCGCGGGCGTCGGAGCGCCAGTACGGGGCGAACAGGCCGGAGAAGGCCGGCACGAAGTACGCGCCGCCGTTGTCCTCCACCGAGGAGGCCAGCGTCTCGATCTCGGCCGCGGACTTGATCAGGCCCATCTGGTCGCGCATCCACTGGACGAGCGAGCCGGTGACGGCGATGGAGCCCTCCAGCGCGTAGACCGGCTTCTGGTCGCCGATCTGGTAGCCGACCGTGGTCAGCAGGCCGCTGTAGGAGTTGATGAGCTTGTCACCGGTGTTCATCAGCATGAACGTGCCGGTGCCGTACGTGGACTTCGCCTCGCCCTCGGCGAAGCAGGTCTGGCCGAACAGCGCGGCCTGCTGGTCACCGAGCGCCGAGGCGACGGGGACACCGGCGAGGACGCCGTCCTTGACGTGGCCGTAGACCTCGGCGGAGGAGCGGATCTCGGGCAGGACGTTGAGCGGAACCTCCATCGACTCCGCGATGCGCTCGTCCCAGGCCAGGGTGTGGAGGTTCATCAGCATGGTGCGCGAGGCGTTGGTGACGTCGGTGACGTGCACACCGCCCTCGGCGCCGCCGGTGAGGTTCCAGATGACCCAGGAGTCCATGGTGCCGAAGAGGATGTCGCCGGCCTCGGCGCGCTCGCGCAGGCCCTCGACGTTGTCGAGCAGCCAGCGGACCTTCGGGCCCGCGAAGTAGCTCGCCAGCGGCAGGCCGGTCTCGCGGCGGAAGCGGTCCTGGCCGACGTTGCGGCCGAGCTCCTTGCACAGGGCGTCGGTGCGGGTGTCCTGCCAGACCAGCGCGTTGTGCACCGGCTCGCCGGTGTGCCGGTCCCACAGGAGGGTGGTCTCGCGCTGGTTGGTGATGCCGACGGCCTTGACGTCGGCCACCGTGAAGCCCGGAATGTCCTGGGCCGCCTTGGTGATGGCCCCGGCGACGACCTCCTGGACGTTGGTCCAGATCTCGGTGGCGTCGTGCTCGACCCAGCCCGGCTTCGGGAAGATCTGCTCGTGCTCCTTCTGGTCGACGGCGACGATGCGGCCGTCACGGTCGAAGACGATGCAGCGGGAGGAGGTGGTGCCCTGGTCGATCGCGGCGATGAACGGGCCGGTGCTGCTGGTCATGGTGGCTGCTCCTGGGAAGTCCGGTGGGCGAACGGCTTAGACGAACGCGAGGTTGTAGATACCCGCGGCGAGGGCGCCGCCGATCAGCGGGCCGACGACGGGGATCCAGGCGTACCCCCAGTCGGAGCCACCCTTGTTCGGCAGCGGCAGCAGCGCGTGGACGATGCGCGGACCCAGGTCGCGCGCCGGGTTGATGGCGTAGCCGGTCGGGCCGCCGAGCGAGAGGCCGATGCTGACGACGGTCAGGGCGACGATGAGACCGCCGAGCGTGCCGAGTCCCTTGCCGTCGTCGTTGAGGCCGAAGGCGAGTACCGCGAGGACGAGCACCAGGGTGCCGATGATCTCGGTGGCGAGGTTCTGCCACACGTTGCGGACCTCGGGGCCGGTGGAGAAGACACCGAGCACCGGGCCGGCGGCCGGCTCCGTCTTCTGGTCGACCAGGCCCGCGTGCTCGGACTTGGCGGCGACGATCTCCGGATCGGTGAGGTGGGCCTGGAACTGGCCGTAGTACGCCACCCAGGTCAGCGTGGCACCGATCATGGCGCCGAGCAGCTGGCCGGCGAAGTAGACCGGAACGTTGCTCCAGTCGCCGTCCTTGATCGCGATACCGACCGTGACGGCGGGGTTGAGGTGGGCGCCGGACAGGGTGCCGGTCATGTAAACGGCGACCATGACCGCGAAACCCCACCCGAAGGTGATCGCCAGCCAGCCCGCGTTCTGCGCCTTCGAGCGCTTGAGCACGACGGCGGCGACCACGCCGGCGCCGAGCAGGATGAGTACGGCGGTACCTATGATCTCGCCGATGAAGATGTCGGAGCTGGACACCCGCGACTCCTTTGTCATACGTCCAGGGGGTGGGCGGACACCGGTCCCGTCCGGCCGTCCGCGCACTCGGTGAGTGCTGCACCGGTCCTTGGCGTGTCACACCTTAACGCGTATTGCCGTCAGGTGTTCGACAATGCCGACCGGTGAACGGCAGTTTTCCGCCCGAGTGAAGAATGCGTCAAGGGGTGGCCAGGCCAAGGTGCCGGATCGTTACCACGAGGTACGATCGCCCAAATCCGGCCACGACTCGGCCGGTATATGGCTAAAAGAGGGCAGAAAGCGGCCAGGGAGCGGCTGCCACGCCTGCCCGGAAGCTCAGAACCGGCCTGCGCCGAGATCGCGTGAAACCGCACGCGCACAGTCCCGTACGGAGGCCACCAGGGCGGCATGGGGCTCCCCGGACTCCCCGCAGACCCGCTCCACGGCGCCCGCGACCGCCACCGCGCCCACCGGCATCCGGCGCCGGTCGTGGATGGGGGCCGCCACCGAGGCGATGCCGTCCCAGGTCTCCTCGACATCGGCGGCCCAGCCGCGCGCCCGGGTCAGCGTCAGGATCTCCTCGAACCCCGGGCCGTCCGTGACGGTACGGGGGGTGAACGCCTCGCGCTCCACCTCGTGGGCCTGGGTGTGGGCGACCGGGTCGTACGCCGACAGCACCTTGCCCAGGGCGGTCGAATGCAGCGGCTGCATGGCCCCGACCTCCAGCACCTGACGGCTGTCGTCGGGCCGGAACACGTGGTGCATGATCAGCACCCCGCTCTTGTGCAGCACCCCCACGTACACGCTCTCGCCGCTGGCCCGGGCCAGATCGTCCGTCCAGACCAGGGCGCGGGCGCGTAGCTCGTGCACGTCCAGATAGCTGTTGCCCAGGCGCAGCAGCTCCGCGCCGAGCTGATAGCGCCCGGAGGCCGGGTCCTGCTCCACGAAGCCCTCGGCCTGCAGGGTGCGCAGGATGCCGTGGGCCGTGCCCTTGGCCAGACCCAGTGAGGAGGCCACATCCGAGAGCCCCAGCCGGCGCTCGCCGCCTGCCAGGAGCCGCAGCATCGCAGCGGCTCGTTCGAGCGACTGGATGTTCCGTGCCATCGTGCAGCCTCCTGCTGACCGTACTGACCTTGTATGTCCATGGTGACGCGGTTCGACAATGCTGAACAGTATCGGTCGATGCCGACCTCCCGCATGGTCGGGGAAGTCTTCTAGACAACTCCGTCGGGACATCGAATCCGATACCCGGCAGGCCCCCGCCACAGAATGCAGTCCGCCACGTGGGACGCCCTCACCGGGTCCGGGGCCACGCGGTTACCCTGGCCGCGTGCACCCTTTGACACAGAGAGGGTGCAAAGCCGACAGCCGTCGCATCCCAGGGAGCACAAGCATGGCCTCGTTGCCGAACCCGCCCGCTGACACCCAGACCCGGGCCGATGCCCTTCGTGAGGCGCTGGCGACCCGTGTGGTCGTCGCTGACGGGGCGATGGGGACGATGCTCCAGGCGCAGGATCCGTC
>NZ_JBEXNN010000071.1:0-7103 GCF_040611115.1 Streptomyces sp. NPDC003038 | reverse complement strand
AACGCTGGACCACCCGCTGGAAGCGAGCCCTCCAGGCCTTCGACATCGCCTTCGACGGACGCCTCACCAACAACCGAATCTGACCCACGAGACCAACCCAGTTACACCGAAAACTTTACAGACCCCCCCAGGTCAGCACCGGCACAGTTGTCTCTCCGAAACCTGCCTGAAAGGGCGTCACCAAGACGGTCACACCGAGTCAAGTCGAGGGACGGGCCGTCGAACGGGTAACCGACCGCGCTGCAGGCGTATTACTGATTCCCAATCATGTTTGTCAAGCGGTCTGGTGACGTGGTGTGAGTCGGTCAAGCCGGTGCGTGATCGCTTGCTGGGGGTGCTGTGGTGAAGGTGCGATGGTCGCGTATCAGGGCCCAGAGGACGTCGGGGCGGCGGCGTGCGAGGGCGAGGATCGCCTGCTTGTGGCTCTTGCCCTCGGCTCGCTTGCGGTCGTAGAAGGTCTTCGAGGTAGGGCAGAACCGGGCGGCGATCTGGGCGGAGAGGTAGAAGACGCGTAGGAGCCGGCGGTGGTAGCGGTGTGGTCGGCGCATATTGCCGCTGATGCGTCCTGAGTCCCGTGGGACCGGTGCGAGGTCGGCGACCCCGGCGAGACGACCCGAGCTGCCGAAGGCGTCCATGTCGCCGCCGGTGCAGGCGATGAATTGGGCTCCCAGCAAGGGGCCCATGCCGGGCATGCTGAGGATCACCCATGCGTCGCGGTGCTCGCCGAACCGGGCGGCGATCTGCCCGTCGATGTCCGCAATCTCCTCGTCCAGCGCCAGCACCTCCTTGGCGAGGGTGTGCACCACGGCCGCGGCGGTGCTCTCGCCTGCCACGGCTGTGTGCTGGGCCTGGGCTGCGGCGATGGCGGTGTCAGCGAGGGCCTGGGCGCCACGGACTTTGCGGTTCCTCAGCCATGTCGCCAGCCGGCTCGTGCCGGTCCGCCGTAGGCTGGCGGGTGTCTGGTGACCAGTGAGAGGGATGAGGGCGGCCTTGGACGCGGCGTAGTCGAAGGCCCGCTCGAGGGCGGGGAAGTACTCCAGCAGCTGGGCTCGCATCCGGTTGATGGCGCGGGTGCGGTCGGCTGCGAGGTCGTAGCGGCGGGCGGTGAGGATTTTCAGGTCCACCGCGATCTCGTTCCACTCCTGCAGCGGCTGGAGATCCCGGCGCATCCGCGCCTGGTCGGCGATGACGTAGGCGTCCTTCGCATCCGTTTTGCCATCGCCCCGGTAGCCGCGGGACGCGTGGTGGACAGTGCGGCCGGGGATATGGAGGAGCCGCTGGCCATGGCCTGCCAGCAGGGCTATCAGAAGTGCGGCACCGCCGGCATTCAGATCGACTGCCCAGGTCACCGGGCTGCCCTCGGCCAATGCGAGGACGTCGCCTATCAGCTCCAGAAGTTCGGGTTCGTTGTTCGGCACCCGGCGCGAGAGCGCCTTCGTCCCGTCCGTATCGATCACCGTGCAGCGATGAGCGGCCTTGCCGGCATCCGTCCCCGCCCAGAGCTCGGGCACCCGAGCCTCCCTCGTCGATCGGTTGATGGCGCTCTTTGAATCTGGCTGTGGTCCACATTTCGTGACGGTCACTGCTCACGTCACGCCGCTTTGGCATGATCGCCCCGTGATCGAGTACTCCTGGCCAGACGACTCAAGAGCAGGCCGAGCACGTGATGCGTGGGCTGCCACGGTTGAGGATCTTCCCATCGGAACCCACGTGACGTGCGAGGTCATCGCCCGGCAGCCCTTCGGCGTGTTCGTCCAGATCGACGCCGTGCCAGAAGCGATCGGTCTGATCGAGATCACCGCGATGCCTCGCGGAGCCGTACTGCCTGCGCCGGGCAAACGGCTCAGGGGCAACGTCATCGAACACGCCGAGCACAACCATCAAGTAAGGATAAACCTCAGCGAGTTGGCGGCCACGAATTGACCGGGCCGCCTCACATCGCGGCGGGACGATCACGGTGGCTGTGCGAGGACGAGGGTCCGCAGCAGGGCGAAGGAGGCTCGTCCGTATGACCGGCGCTTGATGAGCTTGATGCGTGTGACCTGACCTTCGACTACCCCGGAGCTCCAGGGCAGGCTGAGGCCGTTGACGACCGCGTCCCAGTGGTGTTGGAGGAATGCGGCGAAGGACTGGATCGGCTTCGGTCCGTCGGCCAGGGCCCGGGTCATCCACTGCGTCAGTTCGGTGCCTCGCCGATCACGGGCTATGGCGTTGAAGGCGTGCGCGAGCTCGCGGGCGGTGCTCAGGTCCGGGCATGCCTCCAGGACTCGGGCCAGCTGACTGCTTTCACTGCTGGTCAGGGACTCGGGGCGGCGCATGATCCAGCTGGTGATCTGGCGAGGGCTTGGGATCAGCCCTGGTTCGTCAACAGCTGTTCCGGCTCTCAGGGTCGCGACGTAGCGGCGGACAGAGATCTTGCTGCCTGGATATCCCTGTTCACGAACTTCGCGGAACAGCTGGGTCGCGTTGGTGCCTCCTGTTCGGTATCGCTGCTGAATGTAAGGCTTGAACCGGGCGAGGATTTCCGGCCGCCGGTCGCGTGCGGAGGACAGGAGGTCGTCGAGCTCGATGTTCGCGTAGCGGCGGACCGTCTTGCGGGCGAGGCGGAGATCGCGACTGATGGCGCTGTGGTTGTCACCTCGCAGAAGCCGGTCGTGGATGTCCTTGTGGCGTTGACGGACCCGGGCGAGGATCTGACTGTCTGGCGGATCGCTCGCGGGTGGCACGGGTTCGATGAGTTCCAGAAGTGCGTCTGGGGATATCGCGTCGGCGTCTTTGCGCAGGCAGGGGCGATGGGCGTGAGCCGTGCGTTCGACGGCCCGGGCCAGGCTGTGAAGCAAATGCCACCGGTCGGCGACCTGGATCGCGTCGGGGGCGGCCCGTTTGGTGGCTTCACTGAATGCGCTGTATCGGTCTCGGCAGACGATCTCGACGCCAGGATGCTCCGTGAGCCAGGCGGCGAGGGTGTCCGCAGCGCGGTCCGGCAGTAGATCGACGGGACGGCCGGTTTCTACGTCGACGAGCACCGTTCCGTAGGTACGTCCCTTGCGGAAAGCGAACTCGTCCACGCCGAGAACCCGGACGGTCCCGACGGGTGGATCGGGCAGCAGTCGGACCTGCCGGAGGGTCGCCGCCCGCGTAGTCCGCAGCCCCAGTTGGGGCGCGAGCCGGGCGCCGGCCCGGCCACCCACGGCCAGCCCAAGCGCCTGAAGCATGCGGCCCACGGCTTGCGTCCGACGGGCATGGCGCCTGGTCAGACAGTCGATCTGCTCGACGAATGTTCGCCGACAGCAAGCGGCGTTGCCGCAGAAGAACCGACGGACGAGCAGGCTGAGGACGACGCGTCGCCCGCCCAGCGGCCGGTCCGCCAGCCGCCGCCAATAGGTGCTGTGAACTCTCGTTCCGACAGACCCGCAGTCTGGACAGACGACATCGCCACGATGACTGCGGGCCTCGATCCGGACTGCTTCGCCATCGGCTTCCACTCTGTCGACCACGAGGTCTTCGACCTCCGGCCAGACCAACTCCCGGAACTTGCAATCGACCCCCACCAAAGCAACGCTGACGGGCGAGCAGCCCTTGGCACCCGCGTTGATCGAAAGTGATCGTCACGAAATGTGGACCACAGCCTTGAATCTCCCCAGGTGTCGCTCTTCAGGTGGCCAAACTTGCTCAGGTGATCTCCCCACCCATTGCGTGATCTTCCCGGCGTGTCGAACTGGTGTCGGCGTGTCGTGGAGAGCCTGCGTGAGCACGGAGTTCGCTGTTGAAGGGCCCTGGATGCTCACCTGGGAGGAAGACGTGGATGCTCACGCACTGCGTCGCCAGGGCTGGTCGATCTCGGCGATCGCCCGGCACCTGGGGCACGACCGCAAGACGATCCGCGCGTATCTGAATGGCGAGCGAGTCTCCGGATATCGACGTCAGTCGCCAGACGCGTTCATGCCCTTCTTGGAGTACTGCCGGCAACGACTCAGCGACGACCCCCACCTGTGGGCCTCGACGCTCTTCGACGAAGTGGTGGAACTCGGCTATTCGGGCGGCTACTCCACCTTCACCCGGGCCCTGCGGCGATACAAAGCGCGACCCCACTGCGAACCATGCCGGGCTTCGAGCGGCCGCGACGTGGCGATCATCGCGCATCCTCCTGGCGAGGAGATCCAGTTCGACTGGGTCGAGCTCCCGGACCCGCCCGCAGAGTGGGGCGTCGGCGCCAACGCGCATCTCCTCGTCGGCGCCCTGGCCCACTCGGGACGATGGCGGGCCGTGCTCGCGGAAGCAGAGACCTTCCCGCACTTGGTCCAGGCCATCGACGCCGTGTTGCGGCGCCTGGGCGGAACCGCCCGAAGGTGGCGCTTCGACAGGATGGCCACCGTCTGCCACCCGCCGACCGGACGGATCTTGCCGACTTTCGCAGCCGTCGCGAAGTACTACGGAGCCGGCGTCGACATCTGCCCGCCCCGGCGGGGCAACCGCAAGGGCGTCGTTGAGAAGGCCAACCACTCAGCGGCCCAACGCTGGTGGCGAACCGTCCCGGACGGCATCAGCCTCGAGGCAGGCCAGAACGGCGTGGACAAGCTGGCCGTCCAGATGGACAGCCGCAAACGCAAGCTCGACGGAGCCTCGACCACGGTCGCCGCGCTCGCCGAAGCCGAGCCCCTGCTGGACCTGCCGACCCGCCCGTTCCCCGCCGAACTGGAGCAGACCCGCGTCGTCAGCCCGCAAGGACTCATCTCCTTCGCCGGCAACTACTACTCCGTCCCGCCCGGGCTGACCGGCGCCCACGTCACGGTCCGGATCCGCCTCGGCGAGGACGACCTGCATGTGGTCACCGCCGGTCGCGCGGTCATCGCCCACCACCGCCGGGCACCGGACGGAGCCGGGCAGACCATCCGGGACTCCGGGCACGTCATTGCCCTCGAACGAGCCGTTCTCGCCTCGTTCTCCGACAAGGCTCCCTGCCGCACCAAGGTCCGCCGGCCCCCGTCCGCCGCGGCCCAGGCGGAAGCCGAAAAGCTTCGCGGCCGACCTGAAACAGACGTCGCGAACCGGGTCGTCATCGACCTGTCTCACTATGCCGCCGTCGCCGACCGGCTGCGGCAGGCCCCCACCCATGAAGACCAGGAGCGTGAGAGTGAGTGAGCATTTTCAACTCACCCACCGGTCGGGTGACGGGAGGCTCCAATTCCTGCAGGTCACATACGTGGTGACCCACTCCACGAGTGCATGCGGGACGTCGAGTACGGCACGATAGGGAACCAACAGAGCCCCCAGGCTGAAGAGTTGAGCATAGACACCTTGCTCAACAGCCCGGGGGCTCTGCCCGTTTCACCTCGTCCATGGCCGTCACCCGATCGGTGGCCACTCTGAAAAGGCTCAGTGACACCATGCCGATGAGCGAGGCCCGCCGCTACCAGCAGCTGCGAGGCCACCTGTCCTATCTGAAACTCAACGACGCCGCCGAAGCCCTTCCTCGCGTCCTGGACCAGGCCCGCGCCGAGCGGATGACCCTCACCACCGCCCTGGAGAAACTCCTCGAGATCGAAGTGGAGGCGACCGAAGCCCGCAAACTCTCCTCCCGACTGAGGTTCGCCTGCCTGCCAGAACCATGGACCTTGAACGACTTCGACTTCGCCGCGTCGACGAGAAGCTCATCCGCGACCTGGCCACCCTGCGGTTCCTCGACAACGCCTCCAACGTCCTGCTGGTCGGCCCGCCCGGCGTTGGCAAGACGATGCTGGCCGTCGCACTCGCCCGCTCCGCGGTCGATGCCGGCCACCGCGTCTACTTCACCACCGCCGCCGAACTCGCCGCCAAGGCCACAAGGCCGCACTCGAAGGCCGTTGGTCGAGCATCATGCGGTTCTTCGCCGGACCCCGCCTGCTCGTGATCGACGAACTCGGATACCTCCCGCTGCCGGGCGACGGCGCCTCTGCCCTCTTTCAGGTGATCAACCAGAGGTATCTGAAGTCGAGCACGATCCTCACGACCAATGTCGGTATTGCAGATTGGGCCGGCGCCTTCGGCGACGCGACCGTCGCCGCCGCGATGCTCGACCGGCTCCTTCACCGCGCCGTCGTCGTCGGCATCGACGGCCCCTCCTACCGTCTCCGCTCGCACCAGTCCCACTCCGACAACCTCCGCAAAGGGGTGACCGGACGTGCTGGTTGAACTCCGGGCCTGCCCCATCTGCTGGACCCAGTTCCAGGTCAATACCCAGGCAACCCGCCACACCTACTGCACCCCCCGCTGCAAAGCCGAAGCAGCCAGGCGGCGACGCCGTGAACGCGACGAAGTCATCAACACAGCGGAGACCGACGTGGTCACGCGGCAGTCACCGGCACCCACACCCCTGACGCCCACAGCTATCCGCAACTGCCCGCACTGCGACAAACCCGTCACCATCGTGGCGCTTCTCGCCACCCCCGAGGCCGCGCGGCCCACCATCCCCGCAGCAAGTCCCGACGTCATCCCATGCGTCGCAGCTGAGCGACCGCACGTCACTGACCTTGTCTGCCGCAGGCGGCGACAGGGTCAGTCGGCGTTCTCGAACGAGGCAGCGATGTTGTTCCAACATGAAGGCGTCCTTCCAATCCGGGCGCCCCTTGGCCCAGCCGCTCAGGGCGACGATCACCTTTTCCTGGGAGATCGTCCGGGTCTGGTAGTGCTCTGCCGCCGTCCCATCACGGAACTCCAGCTGATAGGTGTTGTCATCCCTCAGACACGCCTGCACATACCAATCGCCAGCCACCTCGTCATCAACTCGCTCGACGATCACGAAGGCGTTGCCCCGGCCGAGGTTCGCCACCATCCGGCTCAAGGCCGTGGGCCCCGGATTCCTCACCTGACGACCGTGCTCGTCTCTCGCTTGCAGCATGGCCCGATCATCCCCCACAGCTCTGACACCCGTCGAAGAGCAACCACGTCACGCCCGCTCTCGCTCCCCGCGTTCCCCAGTTGGTTCACGGAGTGAACCAACTGGGGCGAAGAGTAGCTCTGAGGAAAATTCGGGCTCTGACCGGAGTTCCGTGAAATCCCAGGTCAGGGGCCGCGTAGCGGAACGTTTCGGCAGGGCATGTCTCGCTGGTGGGGGTTTGCTCGCT
>NZ_JBEXNN010000070.1:0-7835 GCF_040611115.1 Streptomyces sp. NPDC003038 | reverse complement strand
CCCAGCGCTGACCGGGATGTCCCCGGACCAGCTGCACGACCTGGTCCAGACTCTGGCACCGGACGGGGACACCCGGCGCGGCCGCCCGCCCCACCCCCGCGCCCACGGCCTGGACGTCGAGTTCACCGACATCGAGCAACTGGACTTCGACCTGTAGGCGGCTGTCCCGCCCCTCTGACGGTAGACACGCTACGGTCTTCTCGACCTGTTGAAGCCCTGCGTAAGGAACTTGCGCCTTGAGCCCTGCAGCGATCGAACCGGAAACGTCACGTCGCCGTGCAGATACAGTCCTCGCGCTCCTCATTTGGGGAACAGGTCTGACGGTGATTGCAACGCTCGATCCCGCATTAGGCCACTTCGGCCAATCTATCTATGGCGTTGCCCTAAGTGCAGTCATGGTCTCGTGGTTATTCAGGGAAGAAGTAGGTGTGCGAGCCCAGACCCTTGCTGCACTCCTAAGTGCATGCGTTTTGGAAATCCTGGGCACTAGTCTAGAGTGGTGGACTTACCGCCTGGGCAATTTCCCTGGATGGGTCCCGGCCGGACATGCTTGTTTATTCCTGACATGTCTCGTCATTACGCGTTCCCTGCCGCCGACGCTTCGCGGACCGGGTGCCGTGAGTGCCACTACTATCGTCTGTGGGCTATGGACAGCATGGGGAGTGCTGATCAGTGACCGGCCCGACCTGTGCAGTCTGTTTCTCTTCTGCCTTCTACTGCTCTTCCTTCGGCACCCGGTCATTGCCCCACGCATTCCAACTGTGTTCGTGATCTGCAGCATCACCGAATTTGCCGGAGTACTCAGCGGCGCGTGGGCTTATCGGGCACCCGATGAAGGTGGCCTGGTAACCATCGGCAATCCTCCCGCTGCCATCGCCGGGGGGTACTGTCTCATCGACTACTGCGCCCTCCGTTTGGCAGGAGGCCTAGAGGGGATCCGGTGGTGCCGACGCATGTCTGGTTGAGAGAAAATACCAGGCAACTGCGTTGAAGGTGGAGATGCTCGACAAAGTCGCCGCCTACTGCCACCGAATCCCTGACTCAGGCAGGGCTGATTCAAAGTCCATATGATCATGTTGGGTTGCTGGTCAGGCCAGGTCGAGGAGGTCCAGTGGCAGGGCTGATTCAAAGTCGTGGTGATCTTGTGGGGTGCCTGGTCACAGGGGTGTGACGATCGGTTCGGGGGCCACGACGGATACAACGAAGCTCCGGTTGAAGACGGATGACCTTGCCAAGTCGCCGTTCTCAGCCGGAGCTTCTATGTGCCGTCAGTCTGCCACCGTCTGCTTGATCAAGTCGCCGTCGCGTCAGCATCATGTGCTGCCGTCGCTCGTGGACCGGCTGGCGGTGCCGCCCAATCCGCGCCGACGGCGTGGAATGCGTCACCCGTTCGTGGCGGTGTTGCTGGTCGCGGCGTGCGCGGTGACAGCCGGTGCCCGCTCGTGGGCGGCGATCGGGCAGTGAGCCTTTTCAGAGTGGCCACTGATCGGGTGACGGCCATGGACGAGGTGAAACGGGCAGAGCCCCCGGGCTGTTGAGCAAGGTGTCTATGCTCAACTCTTCAGCCTGGGGGCTCTGTTGGTTCCCTATCGTGCCGTACTCGACGTCCCGCATGCACTCGTGGAGTGGGTCACCACGTATGTGACCTGCAGGAATTGGAGCCTCCCGTCACCCGACCGGTGGGTGAGTTGAAAATGCTCAGTGGTCCAGGGCGGCGCCGCAGGACACCCTGGCCCGGCTCGGCGCTCGCACTGCCCGGGCACTTCGGGTGCGTGTCGCGCCGTCGCTCTCCACCATCCGCCGGGTCGTGATCGCGGTGTGTCCGGGCGGACTGGCGGACCTGACCGGCCAGGACCCTACCGGGGCCGACACCGTTGCAGTGGACGGAAAGTGTGCCCGCGGCTCGCGTCACGGTGCCGTCCCGGCCATGCACCTGCTGGCCGTCATGACCGGCGACGGACGCACCGTCAGCCAGTTGCCCGTGCCGGACAAGACGAACGAGATCACCTGCTTCGCCGCCCTGCTTGCGCCGTTCGACCTGCGTGACGTCGTGGTGACCGCTGATGCCCTGCCACCCAGACCGCTCACGTCCGCTTCCTCGTCGAGCAGAAGCAGGCGCACTTCCTCTTCCTGGTCAAGGCCAACCAGCCCCTCCTGTTCGCCGCCCTGCGCTCACTGCCCTGGAAGGAGGTGACTTCCCGTCGCTACGACCGCGAGGCCGGACACGGCCGCCGGGAGACGAGAGCCACCCGGGTACTGACCGTCACCGGCCTGGGTCTGGACTTCCCCCACGCCGTCCAGGCCGCCCGGATCCTGCGCTACCGCGTGGACACCGCGAGCGGCAAGTGCACCCGCGAGACCGTCTACGCGATCACTGACCTGACCTCGGCCGAAGCCTCCCCGCAGCGGATCTCCCAGCTGGCCCGGTCACAGTGGACGATCGAGAACCGACTCCACTACGTCCGGGACACCACCTTCGCCGAGGACGCCTCGAAGATCCGCACCGGCCACGGACCGGCGAACCTGGCCACCCTCCGCAACCTCGCGATCAACGCACTCCGGGACGCTGGGCACCGCAACATCGCCGCTGGACTCCGCGAGGCGTCCTGCGAGCCCTTCACTCATCCACTCAAGCTCCTGGGCATCAGCTGACCAGCGCCATAACAAGATCACCGCGACTTTGAATCAGCCCTGGGTCGAGGAGGTCCAGTGGCAGGGCTAATTCATAGTCGGATTGATCATGTCGCGTTGCAGTCAGCGGCAGTCCGATCAGGTCGAGCGGGCGGGCGAAGGGTGCGTAGGAGACCTCTCGGAGTCCCGCTGCGATGCTGTGGTGGCCAGCGTCGCGGAGGGTGTTGATCGCGAGGTTCCGCAGGGTGGTCATGTTCTCCGGTCCTGCTCCTCCGCGGCCTCTTCCAGGGCCTCCATGAGGTGCTTGGTGACGCGCATTCCCGCCGCGTCATGGTGGGCGCGGACCGTGGTGGAATCCACGCTGACCAGCGACAAGTCGGCTCTTCCCACGCGGGCCCCCTCGGCGTCAGGCCTTCCAGCAGGGCGGTGAAAACACCGGCGTCCCGCCAGACGCGGAAGCGTCCGTAGACGGTGGCCCAAGGCCCAAACTCGGCGGGCATCTCCCGCCACTGGGCACTGGACCGGAACCGCCAAATCACACCCTCGAACTGCTCGCGCAACCGCTCCGGGTACGGGCCGTACCTACCGATCGGCAAGTACGGCTCGATGAACTTCCACTGCGTATTGGTGAGTTGCCTGCGTGTCACGACCACAGTCGTACCGGATTCCAGCTCGCGAAGAGGACAGAACCATGAACTGATCACGACATCACACAGGCTCTAGCCGCGGCGGCTGAACGTTTACCTACTGAGTGCTCACATCCCAGTAGTGTTGCTCCGGGTGGTGCGGCGTCCCGAGCGCAGGCCGCACTGGCCGACGAAGCCGATCTGGGCCTTCTCCTCTTTGGCTTTGGCTCGGATGGCCGGATACCCCTCCTCGAGCCAAGTCCTGACCTGTTCCTCCCGATGGTGGGCGGGAGTGGCGTGAGGGGCGCCGCGGGATGAAGCCGTAACGGCGAAGCCGGCGTCCGACCGCCTGCCCGGTCATCAACACCCCTGCCACCAGGCGGATCAGCACTCCCGGGATTCCGGCCTCAACGGGGGTGTGGTCGCACATCGCCCCGCAGCACGGCACCGTGCTCCGCCTCCCCGACCAGCTCGCCCCATCCCGGGCCCCGCTGCGACGGAGCCAGCCCCTCCAGACTCCGTTCCCGGTAGCGGCCGTGCCGAGGCCTGCCGGTTCGGCGCAATCGTTGTGACGGGCCTCAACTACCAGTGGTTTTTGCGCGTTGAAAATGAGCCAATTGTGACAAGGGTGTGTGTACATGGCATGCTTTCGCACTGTTACCCGTGAATGCTACCGCGGGTAATACCGGCTGACCCCTCACTCTCTCCATCGCCGGAGGACCACTTGCGTGCCCTAACCAGGAGACTCCTGGCTCCCGTGACCCTTGCCGGGTTCACCCTCGTTGCGAGCGGATGTTCCGCTCCCCCTGCCCCCACCGCCGTCACCAGTGCTGCCGCAGGTGCCAGTCCCACCGCCCAAGCGGCCGGTTCCGACGGCTCCCAACGGCTCGACGTCGCTGCGGCGCCGACCGGTGCGGCCGGCCCAGCGGCCGTGACGCGACCGGGCTCGGGCGGCTCGGCAGCGAGCAGAACCTCGCTGAGGGTCGCTTCGTTCGAAAGGGACACCGGACGCGCCGTCATATCGCAGCCTCCAAAAAGTTCTCCCGATGCAGGCTCCGCCCCCGGCGCCAAGCCGTCGGACTCCGCCTCCGCTCCTACCCCAGTCAAGGTGGGTGACATCCTCGCCAGCCCCCCGGTGCCCGGTGCCCCCGAGGGACTGCTCGCCGAGGTCACCCAAGTCGGTGCCCAGACCGGACAGGGCACCCAGGTCGACACCAAGCCATCCAACCTCAGCTCGCTCCTCGGCGACGACAAGGCCGAGGGCAAGGTGCCGGTCGACCCGGCAACCGTCGGCGTCGAACCTCTTCTTAAGGGCGTGCAGTTGTCTTGGGCCAAGACCGGCGGCGCCACCTTCGGACCTAACAGCGCCAAGCTGCCCTTCGGTAGCCTCCGCCTCGACGTCGGCACGGCCATCGCCACTGCAGAAGGCGCCCCGGCCTCCGCTGCCGCGTCCGTCGCCGGTTTCGTCCAGCTCGCACCCGAGGTGGAGTTCGCGTACGACGGCACCGCACGCAAGCACCACCTCGGGATGTCCGGTGACTGGAAGGCCCAGTGGCAGCTCAAGGGCCGTGTGGCTGGCGGCGCCAAGCACCGCATTCCGTTCGCCAAGTTGCACGCCGACCCCGTGATCCAAGTCGGCTACGTGCCCGTCGTCGTCAACCTCAATGTGACCTGCTACATCCAGGTGGAGGCCGACGGCCGCATCACCCTGGACGTCGAACAGAACGTCACCGGTGACTTTCACGTCGCAGCCGACTACACGAAGGGCATGGGCTGGACCCAGGCCAGCACCTCGAACGTCAAGAGCTCACCGGTCCAGGCATCCGTCACAGCAGCGGGTACCACCAAGGCAACGCTGGGCGCCGAAGCATCTGTCGGCCTGTACGGCATGGCCGGGCTCCTCGCCGATTTCGCCCCGTACCTGCGCGGCGAGGCCACCGCCACCGCCACCGCTGCCACGGACAGCACCGCGTCGCTCGTCGGGTTCTGGGGCCTTTACAGCGGCTTCGAACTGAACGGCTATCTCCAACTGCAGCTCTCCATCTTCGGAACCCCCCTTATGGAGCACCGCATACCGCTGGGCGGACTCAACCGCGAATGGCCGCTAGCCAGTGGAGGCGCAGGCGCTTCGGCCTCCCCTACCCGGCCCCCGGCCTGAATATCCCGCCAGCCCGGCGCGCCACACGGCTCACCGGGCCGGCCACAGGCAGGGCACTGCTGCCGTGCGTGCGCCGGTACCCGCCCGAATGAGGCGACTTCCGTCGACGAAAGCACAGCCCTGACAGCGCAAGCGTCCGGCCGACGAGATCCAGAAGAGACGCCCGAGAGGGTGGACCGTGAGTCACCTTCGCCTGACGCGTTCGAGAGACAGCCCGCGGCCCTGGACAGCCCCGAATATACGCAACCGTACCCGGAAGGGGACATGGAGGTGCGATGTGTGCCGTCGCCGTGCTCGCTGCTCCCGGACGTCGAGCGCTCGTTCACCGCCGCGCTGTCCGATCCGGTTCGCGCCTGCTCTTAAGTCCGGTCCCGCGCGGCAAACGCCCCGGCCCATGAGTACACCCTTCCGGCGAGCGTCGGGGCGAAGAGTTAGTGAGGACCATCGGGCCAGGGCCTGAACATTCCTCGCCTGACATGGGTCCTCATTGACCGAACACCCGCTCCGGCTCCGTCCCGGCCTGCTGAATACGACGGGCGTGACCTGCCCGCTGCCGCCCGGGCCCACCTCCGTGAACCTACGCAGATTATCAAGGTGATGCAGGTCGTGGTCCGGCGAAGGTGACCGACAACTACCGCCTGTACCGCCCGGCGTCCCGCAACTGCACTCCCTACATGCCGCGCCGCACAAACCCGGCAGATGCGGGCCGCGCTGGCCCTGCGGCGGCACTGGTTGCGCCAAAGCGCCTGCGGAGCCGCACTCGAGTCCCGTCCCTGTCCTCGAGTCCCATTGCATCGAATTTTGATGCGCTCAACCTTTTGGAGGGTCTGGCGTAATGAGTTACTGGTCCGTAGAACTGTGCGGCAGGGTTGCGATGATGACGTTTGCCCGTCCGCCCCGCAACTTCCTCGACTTTACAACCATGGCTGATCTCGGTGACTTGCTGGCGGATCTTGCCAGCAAGTCCGACGAGGTGAAGGTCGTCATGCTCACTGGTGGTGTGGACGACCACTTCGTTGCGGATGGTGATCTGGCTGACCGGCGGCGCGCAGTACAGGATGGGGTTCCGGAAGGGATTCTTTCTTGGCTGCGTCTGACGTGTTTGCTGCGGGACATGCCGCAGCCGGCGGTTGCTGCCATCGACGGGCGGGCGTTCGGTGGTGGCGGTGAGCTGGCGCTGGCCTGTCAGTTGCGCATCGGCTCGGAACGGGCGCGTCTGGGGCGGCTGCCGCCTTTGAATGATATGGGTCTGGATGCTGCGGCGGCGCCGAGGGGAAGGATCTTCACCGCGCAGGAGGCGCTTGGCCTTGGCTGGTTGAATGCTGTACTGCCGATGGAGGGGTTCGTCGATGCCGCCCTCGCATGGTGCCAGGAGCTGGCCGATCTGGTCTCGACTGCTCTGATGGCGGCCAAGAAGGTACTTGTGCGGGGAGTGGAGTGGCCCCTGCAGCAGAGGGTGGAGCTTGAGATCGCGGAGTTTTTGGGCCTCGTGGGAACTGGCCTGGTTCGACGAAACGAACCACCAACTGGAGGGCTGATCGGTCACCGGCTCCCCGCTCCGCATTCCGGTGAACGCGCGCGGAGCGCAGGCACACATGGGGGTTTCCAGCCCCAGTGAAGTTTCCCCGTGATCCTGGACGCTCGATGTTTACGCCGCGAGGGTGTGCTGATGCCGCTGCCTGGTCTCGGCCGGGGTGAGGTAGCCGAAGATCTTGTGCTTGCGCAGACGGCGGCGGTTGTAGAAGGTCTCGATGAAGTCGCAGACCTCCGCGCGGGCGGTCGCCCGGTCGGGCCAGAGGCGGGTGCCGATCTCTTCCTTGAGGAGGGCCCGGAAGCTCTCCGCGGCGGCGTTGTCGAAGCAGGACCCGGTACGTCCACAGCTCTGCCGCAGGTCAAACTTCACTATTTCACTGCGGAGTTTGGCTGAGGTGTACTCGCTTCCGCGGTCGCTGTGTATGACGCATCCCGGGGCGGCGGCCCGGCCGTGGGCTATCTTCAGGGCGTCCACGACGAGGGAGGCACGGTGGTGGTCGGCCATGGCGTAGCCGACGACCTCGCGGGTGGCCGGGTCCAGCCAGCAGGCGAGGTAGAGCCAGCCCTCGGCGGTGGGCAGGTAGGTGATGTCGCCGACCAGCTTGGCGCCGGGGATCTCGGCGTGGAAGTCATGGCCGATCAGGTCCAGGGCCCACCCTCGACCACCCACCCTGAAACGCCGAAGTCAGTACCGTGTTGGCGGGCTGATTCCGGGCCACTCATTGGGATGAGCGAACACAGATCGCTCCGAAGGACACGTCGGTGTGGTCGTCTGCAGGGACCAGTCAACCGTGATGCCGATCTCGGATTTTGGCTCTGACCGGAGTTCCGTGAAATCCCAGGTCAGGAAGTGTGCGACGTCGGCCACGGCTGGCCGTCAGGAGCCG
>NZ_JBEXNN010000069.1:0-9423 GCF_040611115.1 Streptomyces sp. NPDC003038 | reverse complement strand
TACGAAGAGCCTCCCGACCTGCGAAGAAGCCGGTGGTCATGCCCCTAATCAGCGGTCTGTCGATGCCTCCGGAGCTGGTGACACCACCCCCCCCCCAGGCCATGCGTTCGACAGGGGGAGAAAGTCATGCCAACTCCGGAGGCCGGGCGCCCCGTTGCGGGGCCACCAAGAAGGTAATGGGGAAAGCCCCCGGCAGGTACGGCCCGAGTGAACTCCCATACATGTCCGTCAGTTGCATCCGCGTCACACAACACAATCTACCGGATCACGCCCGCCACAAGGGCCAATCCGCAATTGATCACACCCAAATACGCGCGCTAGTCCAGGGCGAAAGAGTGCGCCCGATCCCGTATTCTCTTGAGACTGGTGTCCAGAGTGTCACGCTGCCCTGGTCTATAGCGAACACAGCTGGATGTTCACTAGGATGCGTGAGCACTACCATGGAGTACGCGGCCGAGTCGCTATGGGGCAGCAGCACCGTGCTGCTGCCCCAGAGCGGATCATGACCGCCGCACATGAGCTGCCGGGTGACCGTCAGGCGTCCCTCCTGGCTGACCAGATACACAAGTGATTCCTCGGCAGATGTGACGACGGAGAACGCTTGAATGATCCCCCTACCTGCTGCAGTGCACGGGATGGGACCCCTGCTGGGACTCCACAGATAGGCGATCCCGTCCTGAGCGAGGAACTGCGGTGCGGGGAACCTTGTCTCGGGGCGGCCGCACACCCCGAAGACGCATTCAGCCTTGATACCGGTCATCGTGTACGCCAGCAGTCGGACCAGTTTTCCCCCTGTTCGACCCTCCCAGCGCTGGAGTAGACCTCCCTCCCCAAGGTCAACGACCCAGGAATCCGGGCCCGTCATAGAGACATGGAAGTCATTGGCCCAGCACAAGGGCGCCGGGAGGGCGAATACGGCCGGCGGGCTTTCAGCTGTGTGGATCCACAGTTCGGTCGCCCTGCTGCCACCGCGGCGCGCGGCCCCGTAAACGACAGGTTCCGCTGAACGCGCCCCCGGCGGCAGATAGTAGGCTGCCTTCAGCATATTTGTACGACCGGCCCAGCTAAGTTTCTCGGCGGCGGTAAAGCCCTCCGGCATGAGGAGGGTCCGCCAGACGAGTCCCTCATGGTCTGCCCAGTAGACCTGAACCAGGCCCTTGTACATCGTGCTCACGATGGCCTTGGGCGTGCTCGTCCACTCCGCGACGATCGGCCAGGCAGATGCCTCGGCATCCGACATCTCCGGTGCCAAATGGACAATGCTGCCGCCACTGTCATTCTGAGGCACGAACAGAAGGAGCTCGGCGAGCCATCCCCGGTAGGGGTTACGGAATGCCGATGCGCGGATCGGCCCACCTTCGCTCAGTTCCAAGAAGTGACGGCCCGAAGCCGGAGGCGGCTCAGCAGGGGGCAGGAGAGGAGCAGCTGCCGCTACGGGCGCACCGTATCCCCTGTCTGCTGACCTGGCTGGGGCTGGATGGCTTTCGCTTGGTGCAGGGCTCCGGCTTTGTAGGAGGGGCTGCTGACGCGGGTGTGAAGCGGTGGTGTTTTCAACGGGTGGCTTGTCGCCATCCTTAGCTCTGCGGGCGCCACAGCGCTCGTGAAATCTAACTGGTACGCGGTAGCGTTCGCTTGCAGCAGCAAGGAGGCTCCTCACGCGCGCACACTTCCGTGAGGCCGTCCGGTACACGACCTCCCGTACGACGGAGACTGCGGTTCCGACCCTGAAAATCACCAGAGTGGGACGTGTACAGAGCGTCGATCGGCAGAGTCGTGCCGAAGTAGTTCGTATGCTCACAGTGCTCACTCGACTCGCTCAGGTCAGCTGGCTGACAAAGGAGGAGGTGTCCTTAGACTTGTGTCCTACATGGTGAGGCGTCGTTGGACTCGCTATGGGGAGTGGTCGGTGGGGATTGGATCGTTCCGGACGGTTTGTGGGAGCTTGCTGAGCCGTTGGTGCCAGCTGCGGGGGTGCGGCCGCAGGGTGGCGGGGTTGCGAACATCGATGACGAGGCGGTCTTCGCGGCGATATCTACGTGTTGGTCAGCGGTTGTGGATGGAGGGCTCTGCCTCCGTGCTTCGGGGCGTCGAAGTCGACCGTGCATCGCCGGTTCGTCATCTGGTCGCGGGCGCGGGCGGGAGTCTGGGGCAGGCTGCACCAGGAAGTACTCCGGCCTTCTGGACGAGCGGAACCTGGTTGACCTGTCCCGCGTCGTCCTCAACTCCGCGCACGTGAGGGCCAGAGGAGGGCGAAATCACAGGTCCGAGCCCCGTGGACCGGGGCAAGCCCGGTTCCAAGATGCACGTCCTGTCCGACGCGAACGGACTGCCCCTACGGGTTGCGGCCAACGCCCACGACAGCCAGGCACTGAAGCCGATGCTGTCCCATTTCCACATGGGACACGAATCCCACCCGAGCGCTGCCAAACCCAGGCGCCTGCATGGCGGCAAAGCCTACGACGTGCCTCACCTGCGGCGATGGCTACGGGGAAAACGTGATCGGCGTCCGAATCGCCCGCAAGGCCATCGACTCCAGCGAACGGCTCGCCAACGCAGGTGGGTCATCGAACGCACCATGCCTTGGCTGACCGGCTACCGCCAACTCAGCCACCGCCACGAGCGGCAACCCGGCAACTGCCTGGCCTTCCTCGGGATGGCAGCCCTCTGCTGCGGTTGTCGTGGCGGGCGGAGTTACATGCCGCGGTCTTGGCCCGAACCATGTTCTCCGGACGCTCGTCGGCAGTCATAGGAAGCCTGTGCAGCTTTCCCGGACCGGGGTAGAGCGAAGCTCATGTCGGTACCGTGCCCAGCCGCCGTCGTCGACCAGGAGCCACGGGGCGCTGCTGTCCGCGTCGACGAGGAAGAGAGTTCGCCCTGGTCCGTACCCCCGATCGGCCACAGCCCGTCGCGGGTGCCATTCCGTGAGCTCACACAGCAGTCGCGGGTCCTCGTCCGGATCGAGGTCCTCCCAGGGCACCTCAGACCAGGCACGGACCGTTTCCCGTATCCACTGGCCAAGGTTCCAGCCTCCGGTCTCGGAGTGGTTTAGGTACAGGTGGCCGTTGAGGAGGATCTGGTAGTCGGACGGCAGCCACTGCACCGTCTGTCGACCGCGAGCAGGCTGGCCTCCTTGCTGGCGTATCCGCCGTCCACCGTCGTGAACCACGACGCAGAATCCCCTGGAGCGCTAGACCGAGGGCACCAAACAACGGTTACGCACGTCGAAGGCGAGGATGGGGCTCGTCACCATGACCGGGCGTTTTTTTCGGGGCATCAGGCCGGCCGTTGGCGGCTGGGAGCCCCAGCGAAGGGCCGGTGCGTTCGTTGGCGGCTTGGTCTTGCGCAGACCCGGGGAAGCCTGCGCTAACGGGGCGGTTTCCGAAGGGGGCTCGAGGGCACGAGGCGTCGGCGGTGCCGACGCAGGATCATCTCGACAGCCTTGGGGGTGGTATGCAACTGCTCGGCTATGTCGCGGTGAGGGTAGCCCAGGGCTACCTGGGCGAGGACAGTGCGGGTGCGGGCTGGGGCCTGGGTCAGGACCTCGCACGCCTCGAGGCGCCAGGTGGCCAATTGGCCGGGGCCCGGGCAAGGATCAGGGAGCTCCCTGGCTTCCGACAGGGGGAGGGAACAACTCCCGGCACGATATTCGCGCAACCAGCGGCGGTATTCGTTGGGGAACCGGAGCAGACACTGGCCGATGAAGAAGCTGGCGAGGGCAGCACCTTGCTCGGGGCGCCAGCCAGTGCCCTCTTCGAGCCTGGCTCGGAAGGCGGGCAGGGCCACGGCAACAGTCAAGCCAGCCAGCTCACTGGCCGCGTCGGGATCGTGCAGGAGTTCTGGGGCGCCCGTCAAGGAGATCGGGGTTATGGAGCGAACTCGGGCGAAGATCACGCCATTAGCAATCCACGCGCTCAGCACGCGATGGCCATAGCAGGCTAGATCTTCATTCAACCGCTCCCACCCCTGAGAAGTAGCGGGCATGAGCGGCGCGGAAAACCGCAGCCACTGTCGGGAATTGGCTGATGTGCGAGCGGACTGGGAACGGCGCGCCCCAGCTTGGGCAGCAGGATCGGAGAGCCACTGAGACATGAGTGAGGTCCTTGATCGGGCAGGCGGACGGTGGGAGGCATGCGAAAGGCGGTCGGAGTGGAGGAGCGGGTGCACCTCGGCAATCCGGGAGGAAATTCAAGGCGGGAGAACCGACGATGAATCCTGCATGCAGAGGTAGCCGTAGACGGAAGGGCAGTGGGGAAGCCCGGCCCCTGGCGCGTAAGGCCCACGGCGCAAGACCAGCGGGGCAGTGAGGCGTCATACTCTGAGGGGTGGCGGGGTGTCTTGATACGGAGGGAAGTAAACATCCAGCTCCGCGAGTTCCTCAGAACTGAAGCAGCTACGGTGGACGGCGTCCCAATGGGCTGCTAGATGGTATGGATGAGCTGCCGAGGTCAGGACAGAGGTGATGGCCGGATCCCGTAGCACCCAGCTGATGGCCAGCTGCTCCATGGATTGCTCGCGGGCTGCGGCGATCTCTGCCGGCCCCCGGGCAGGACGGCCGCGCTGCGGCCTCTCCATCAAGCTGGCCCGGCGGGGTGCCCCGCGAAGCTGCTCGTGGTCACTGGGATTCGTGATGATGCAGCCGAGGCCATGTTCCTTAAGCACTGGGAGGAGTCGGTCTTCGATCCACCGGTTCACCAGTGAATAGGGGGCCTGGTAGGCCACGACCGGCGTACCCATGTCCGCAAGCAGTGCACTGATTTTACTCAAAGGAGAAGGGGCAAAAGATGACAGTCCTATATAGAGCACCTTGCCCTGTTTAATGGCGCAAGCCAGAGCGCTCGTTGTCTCCTCCGTAGGAGTGCTCGAGTCAAACCGGTGGGCATAGAGGATGTCCAGATAATCGAGGCCCGTACGGCGCAACAGGCCGTTTAGCCCGGACAAGATCTGCTTGCGGGAGCCGAATCCGTCCAGCGGCCCGGGTTGAGTGCCCCGTCCCATCCGTGCCGAGATCACCATCTGGTCGCGCTGTAAGAGCCAGGGCGCAAACAGTTGGCCCATTCGTTCTTGCCCGGCCGTGAAACCGGTGGCCAAGCCTGCGGTGACGTCCAAATGAGTTACCCCCAGATCCAGTGCTTCACCGATCAGACAGGGACTCAGAGCCTGGGGCGCCTGGAGGGCGGCGCTCATGTCGAGCCCGAGGACCGGCAGATGAAGACCGCTGCCGCCACAGCGCCGATACGGCACCGTCATTGCGGGAGGGCTGGAGAATACATCATGCATGTCTTTTCCCTTCGACCGTAGATGGGGCGCGCTTAGGCCAGGCGCAGGGTGCCGATCCCGGGCCCGGTGGTGTAGCGGGCCAAGATCCCCGTGGGCGACTAGGGCCTCCTGACATCGCGGGCAGGGCAGGGCCAGCATCGGGCCCCCAGCCCAGCTCAGTCGCGCGACGTATACGGTCCCGCCACGCGGTGTGTGTCTGCGTCGTAGGAGTGCCTCTTCAGCGTGAAAGGTGGGTTCCTGAAGTCGACTTCGGCACAGTTGCGGTAGCGGTTGGATGAATGGCCCAGTACGCGGCCCTCCCCCTTGACCAGGACGGCCCCGACCCGATAGCCGCACTGGGAGCGGGCTGCCTGCTTGAGCGCAAGGATCAGATACGGGAGCGCAGCCAAGCCTTCCCAGTGAGGTCCGGCGGCGGGCTCCGATGCGTCCTGCGGCGCCAGAAGCCGAGCTCTTTAGACTTGATCCCAGGCGAGGAGCGCATAACGCCTTGACCTCCAAACACTGGGCTTAGGGTCATCGATCGTTGGACGACTAGAAAAGGCTCAATGAATAGACACGGACAGTGTGGTGGGCGAGGTGGGATTCGAACCCACAGGCCCCTTAGGGCGGCAGTTTTTAAGACCGCTGCGTTTGCCTGATTTCGCCACTCGCCCCCAGCAATAGCATTCTTCCAGTCGGTTGCGGCCCGCTCCTTCAGCCCTAGGTTTTAGCGCTCACGACAGCACCCGCCCGCTCGCGGGACAGCTTCCCGCCCCAGCACGTCTCCCAGCTATGGGCGGACACAATGGTCGACGTATGCAAGTGGCGTGAGTTGCCACCTCTAGGAGGGTTGGAAGGACGGGATACCGAGGGGGCGGGGGGGGCAACCGGGGGGCTTTGGCGCGCCCCAGAGGTACTGAGCCTGTTCCACTTAAACTCATGCATCGGAAATGGCACTACCTAATCCGAGGAATGCATCAGGATGATGCGCGAAGTGAGACTGCTCATCTGCCGATAAGGGATACCAATCCCGCAGCAAAGGTTATGTTGAGGCACATCTCCAGTGAGGGGACGCGCCCCTGACGGTCGTGCCCGGTGCCCGCACAAAACCGCATCTGGTCGGCGGTGTTCTTCAGCGTTCTCGAAAGTATCCAAGCCACGTGGACGAACACACTGGGCATGTCGGAGCAAGCGCAACCGTGTGCTCAGCGGCACGGTGAGCGCGCGCAGGAAGGGAAGCCGTTGAACCTGGGGGAGCCAGCGTGGCCGACACCGTAAGGACCGATGGGTGACGCCGGGGCCATCGGTCGGAAGAGTAGAAAAGGGCTGAGAAGGCTGCTTCGGCTCTGCGTCAAAGCTAACATCGTGACACCGAACTCTCTGTCGCCGCCCGCAGCTGAGAATCGCAGCTATACAGGACGCGACCTCTCGCATCCAGCTCTTCATGACGTCCTGTTTCGCACTCGGCGGCCCGCCTCACCCACCCCACTGCTGCTGGGTCGCATATATCGGACTGCCAGCCATGAGCGCGGACGACGGGACCACAGATGCGGAAACCTCCGCGATATCATCATGGGTTGTCTCCTTTATTCTGCTTCCTCGGCGGGCAGCCAAGTTTCAGGCAGTCACAGCGCCTACTCTCCTGGTAGAGAACGTGGACGCAATCTATTTCCCACGTCGCGCCTGCAGCGTTCTCCTCTACCTCTCAGGTTCTCCACAGTGCTCCCCGAAGAGAGCTGGAACTAGCTCCTAGATGATGATCCCATGGTCTGCGCTCTTTCACGCGGCGGATTGTTAGGCACGTGCCTGGACTTCCCCGCAGCTTCTAGGCATATGCCCAATCGCCCCCGGTCATGGCCCGGATGGGAGGTAGGCGGTTAAGACCGCCCGCCTAACCGAAAGTAGGACAGCATCGTATTCCGAGGGACAGTCGACTCACTGTGACCTATGACCGAATCGGAGGGCCTCCTAGCTCTCCAGACCGGTCGAGAACAACCCTGGCCCTGTCCTTCGTGCCGCGCTCTGTAGGCGTGATCAAAGGACTGTGGGCTAGGAAGCACCATAGGAGCGCTCACACTGCCTTAAAGCTCCCCCAATTGGACTTCTTCTCCTGCCCTCAAGGCTGGTGAACTCCTGCGGAGTACCCCCAGCCCCAAGCAGACCACGCTCCCTGCTGCTGCACGTATCGACTGCCATTGAACGCGAAAGGAGATTAGAAATCGCCGCTGTAGGCAGATTTACTTCGCTTAAGAGCCGTTCGGCGCTTCAACCATCAGGCAATGCGGTGTATGTCGCGAGTGTCGTTGCGGTCCGCCTACCAGGCGGTAGATCTTAACGGCGAGATTCGTTGCTATTTAGATCTGAAGTATATGGCACGGCAGGCCCTTTGAACGATTTCACCTGTGGAAAATCTTTATTCTACCGTTGCGGGCGTGTAGCGCCTTCAAGTCCATTATCAATAATTTCCTCCTTAGTGAAGGTCGCGAGGAGGCACGTGCTAGATCAGAAGCAGAGACAGTGCTGCCTCCACGGCTTGCGGAGCCTCTCAGCAGGGACCCTTCGTCGTCATTATTTATTACATGGCGTCTCCTAAGAGGTGTGTATCGCAACAGGCCCCTCCCGAATTGAGAGAACAGCCAGGCTCATGCCTTCACAGCGCAGCCCTACAGGGCACTCCGCCTGTGCGTTGTAGTCCACACTCCTGCCAGAAGTCGGCACACGCGTTGGCCGTCGGCTTGACTGAAAAGAGGGACCCTTCATGGCTCACTGCAAGCAACCATCCTCTGGACCCTTGGGCTCTACCCCCCTTTACCCCTCGAAACAGTCATTGGTCGAATATAACGAAAATACACCCCCCGGAATAATCGGTGAGAGCCTGCACATAACCAGCGATGCGGAGCTTACTGAACGGGCGCGCGCCGGGAACACTGAAGCTTTTGCCGAGTTATTTCGAAGGTATTGGGACGCGGCGGTGAGGCTGGCTGCCTCACATGTCCAGGACACCCACATAGCTCAGGACCTGGCAGCAGAGTCGTTCGTTCGCGTATTTCAGATCTTAAAATCTGGCGGCGGCCCTGAAACGTCTTTTCGATGTTATTTGAACAGAGTGTTGCATAATTTATCGACCGAATGGGGCAAGAATACCCGGCGCTGGGTACTGGTTCCGGACGTCAGTCTCTATGAAACGCAGAAGGGCAACTCGGCAGAGAGTAAATTTCTGAAGGAATTCGACCACGCCCTCGTCATAGAGGCGCTTTGTTCTCTCCCGGAGCGTTGGAAGATTGTGCTTTGGTATACAGTCATACAGGGGTATCGACCAGCCACCCTTGCAGGTTATTTTGGTATAAGTCCCAACAGTGTTTCGGCCCTGACTTACCGGGCTAAAGAAGGATTACGTCAGGCCTATTTAACGATTCACGTAAACCGCGCAAAATCTGAAGCTTTATGCGCCTATTTCATAGAGCGGCTCGCCGCATACTCAAGGGCGCGGTTGATCGGACTCGCTGCTGAGGAAACGGCTCGGCACCTTGAATCCTGCAGATCTTGTGAGCGAATGTTTGAGGAAATTCAAAATCTGAACTCTTTTCTGAGGAGGTAGGCGGACGAGTCCTGAAAGGGACATCTGATTCGCATAGTTCATGGTTGACTGAGCTTTCTGTGTATCAACGCGGTTTCCAGCGGTCGTCGCAACACGCGTCGCGTTGATCAGGTAGCGAGTTGCGCAGGCGCTCGGCAGGGGTTTCCCAGCCGAGCGTTTTGCGTGGCCGGCCGTTGAGTTCGGCAGCCACGGCTGCCAGGTGCTCGCGGTCGTGGACGAGTCGGTGTTGTTGGGACAGGGGCATTGCGTCACGGGCATTGCGTGAGGTGATCTTGTCCGGTTTCGTCAGGTGAGGCCGAGGGCGGGCAGGGGGCGGCGGTAATCGCGGGCGGTTCGTCGGAGGGCGGCGGCGATGTTGGTGGCGCCGTTCTGGCGGTGGACGCCGATGGCGAGGTTCCGCAGGGAGGCCATGGTGCGGGGCAGGTGGCCGGTGCGGACCTTGGAGTGTTCCTCGAGGAAGGTCCGGTCACGGACCAGGGCTGATTCAAAGTCCAGATGATCATGTTGGGTTGCTGGTCAGGCCAGGTCGGGGAGGTCCAGTGGGTGTGTGAAGGGGGCGTAGGAGGTTT
>NZ_JBEXNN010000068.1:0-10420 GCF_040611115.1 Streptomyces sp. NPDC003038 | reverse complement strand
CGCGCGCCCGCAGCCGACGCCTTCACCGAGGTACCGCTCACTGACTTCACTGCTGGTACTGCGAACTGCACTTACTACGGGTACTGCCACTGCGTTAACTGCGGTACTGCTGCCCGGCAGTTCGTCTCTGCCAGGCCCTGCTGTCTCTCTGGGCTACGAGAGAAACCATAACCACCCCACCACCCAATGTCTACTCCACCCGACATAGATTTCCGCGTGTTCGACGATGAGGTAATCGACCTCGAACGGGAGCGGTGGCACTTCCAGAAGGGCCTGGAAGCCTTCGCGCAGCTAGCCAGGACCAACCGACGATCCGAGCAGCACAGCGGGATACAACGCGGCGGTCATCACCCGGCAGCCGAGTGAGCCCTCATCCTTGTTCTGCTCTCGGCCGTTCGGGCCGGAGCATGGTGGCCATTCAGCCGATGCCGGTGTGCGGGCCCCCTTTTCTAGGCTGGGGATGTACGAAAAACCCGTTCTTTCGGAGGCCCCGATGCCTACGCTGCCCGGTTCTTTGCCCGCCCGTGTCCTGGCCGTCGCCGTCGGTGCGGGACTGGCTGCCGCAGGCCCCATCGCAGCGCCGGCCGCCGCAGCCCAGACATACCACGTAGGGGAAGGATTCGTCTCTGACGCCCATGAACAGCGACCCGCATGCCGGTACGGCAACGCGTTCGCGGTCGTCGACCACCAGCGAGCCCTCATCGTCGAATCGAGTCAGGACCTGATCACGGCGGTACTGAAGCCTGGCAGCGTCTCCGAAGGAGATGACGGCTACACCTGGAAGTTCCATCGTGACGGAAAGACGATCACTCGCACCGAAGGCACGCACAAGACGTCCAAGGTGTGCAAGCCCCTGGGAACCAGGCTCACCAACAAAACCCCGGGTACCACTGTCCTAGACATCGGCGCAGGGATGACAGTCGACGTCAAGCATGGCGTCCCGTACCTCTGCGATAAGGCCCTACGGCCCGGCAAGACCTACAACGAGGGCATCTACCTGCACTTCGACGGCCGACGGTTGTTCTACAAGACCCAGGGCGGGGACCCGTTCTACTGGATCAAGGACGTCCGCACCGGCCGGCCGCTCGGCAGCACGACGCACCCGCCCGCCCCCGGCCCCTAGCCAGCGAAAGGGAACGGGCCCAGGATCCCGGCGCCTTCAGCCGCCGCGCGTTTCGCCCGCGCGTTTCGTCGTTGAGTATCGACACCCCCGCTCAGCACCCGGACGAGCGCGAAGAACACCCAGGCGCCGCGACCAGAAGAGGTCTGGGAACGGCTCCTGCGCAGTACACGGTCAACGTGCATGCTGCGCGCTCGTTCATCACCGCACTCATCGCTTTGGAGGAAGACATGCTGCAACGCAATCATCACAAGCTCTTGGCCGCGGTAACCGGGGCACTGGTGACCTCCGTGGCCGTGGCCGTGGCCGTCCCGGCCGCAGCCACCAGCACCCCCCGCCACACCGCCACAGCTGCGTGCAAGGCGTCCGACATCGCCCTGTCCTGGGGGGCCGGGGGAAGCGCCAAGCCGGGCGGTAGCGGCGACCAACAGGAGACGGCGGTCGTTCAGCTGAAGAACACAGGCCACCATGCGTGCACGATCAAGGGCATCCCCGACGTCGTGCTGACCCGGGGCAGCCAGAGCGAGACCATGTTCGAGCAGGAGGAGACCGCTCACAACGTGACGCTCTCCCCCGGCGGGACCGCCAAGTTCACCATCACATTCCTCAGCGATACCGGAAAGTACGGCAACAAGATCATCCGCCCCGACAAGGCGGTCATCACCCTGCCCGCCATGTCGTCGCCCGCCAAGACCCTTCCCTGGAAGTGGGGAGCGGTCAGCCAGCAGGAAGCCGCCTCCCATCCCGGCAACTACGTCAGCCCCATCAGCTGACGTGCCGGCCGGCGAGTGCCATGGCCGACGCGAAGAAGTGGGCCCGCAGACCGGGCACAGCACCAGCCACCCCGTCTGCGGGTCGTGCGCCGGGCCCAGTCGCTGCTGACCGAGGACGATGTCTGCGGCGTCGTCGGCACGGTCGGTCCGGCGCATGACGAAGCCGAGGAGCGGGTCGACGCGCTCGGCTTTAAGGCGGCAGAGGCGGCAGAGGCGGCAGAGCCGACAGAGGCGCTCAGTCGGCGCTGGCGTGGTCGCGGCTCATGACTCTTCCATGTCCGGCGCCCGGGAGATCGTCGCACCGGCCGACAACAGTCTCTCCGCCAGCTCGCGGCAGCGCCTTCCGAGCTCGGGAGGGTCGAGTACCTCGAAGTCGTGTCCCAGCAGGAGTACGTGCATGAGCACGACGTCGAGGCTGGCGGCGCCACTGAGCACCTCGCAGAGTTCGTTCCCTCGCCGTCGTACGACGGCTGCCGACGCCGAGATCTGCGCGCGCACCGTGTCGGCCGACGCGTGCACGAGGAAGCGGGCCTGGTGCGGGTAAACCCGACTCGCCACGCCCTCCTGCACATACGTCGCCGCGTCGGGCGGCGCGCGCGGGCGGAAGCGCCAGGCCCGTCCGGACACCTCGGTCATCCGGTCGACGCGGAAGCTGCGCCAGTCGTCGCGATCGAGGTCGTAGGCGAGGAGGTACCAGCGCCGGTCGGAGGCGACCAGCCGGTAGGGCTCGACCCGTCGCCGTCGTACCTCGCTCCCTGGGGGCACCTCGCGGACGACGCCTGGGGGTGGGTAGTCGAAGCCGGCCTCGACCTGGTCGCGGCAGGCTCGGGCCAGCGTCATGAGCACCTCGGGGTCGACCGGCGTGCGGCCTCCGCCGAAGGACTCCACCGACCCGGAGAGCGCGCGCACCTCGTGCCGCAACCGGGTGGGCAGCACCTGGTCGAGCTTGGTCAGCGCCCGGAGTGCGGCCTCGCCTGCGCCAGCGACCGCGCCACCCGCGCCGGCGAGCAGCGAGACCACGGTGGCGATCGCCTCCTCGTCGTCGAGAAGCAGCGGCGGCAGGTCCTGCCCCGGGCCGAGCCGGTAGCCGCCGCCGACACCCTGGCTGGCGTGCACCGGATAGCCGAGGGCGCGCAGCCGCTCGACGTCACGCCGTACCGTGCGCGGCGTGACCCCGAGCCGGTCGGCGAGCTCGGGGCCGGTCCAGACCTGGCGCTGCTGCAGCAGCCCGAGCAGGGTGAGCACCCGCTCCGTCGTACCCCGTTCGTCACCGCTCGCCACGTCCATGTCGCCCACCCTGCCAGAGATAGCGGACCGATCCTGTCCGCTAGAGGTGTCAGGGTGGCTCCATGGACGCAGACGAACTCGACTGGAACCGGACGCTGCGCGAGCAGTGGGAGTTCCACTGGAACCATCAGCTCCGAGCCCGCCTCGCGGGCCTCGCCGACGACGAGTACTTCTGGTCGCCGGTGCCGGACGCCTGGAGCGTGCGGCCGCGCGGCAGCTCGACGGCGCCCGTGCGGCTCGGTGCCGGGGACTTCACGATGGACTACGCCTCCCCCCAACCGGTCCCCGCGGCCTTCACCACGATCGCCTGGCGACTCGGTCATGTCATCGTCGGCGTGCTCGCGGCGCGCAACGCGGCGCACTTCGACGCGCCGGCGGCGTCGTACGAGACCTGGGAGTACGCCGGCAGCGCGGCCACCGCACTCGACCAGCTCGAGACCCAACTCGACGTTTGGCTGGCCGGGGTGCGCGGCCTCGGCGACGCCGGGCTCCGGGTCCCGGTCGGCGCGAAGGAGCCCTTCCCCGAGATGCCCATGGCCGATCTGGTGCTGCACATCCACCGCGAGCTGATCCACCACCTGTCCGAGGTCTGCCTGCTGCGCGACCTCTACCTGCACACGAAACCTGGCGCCTCTCGGGAGAGACTCATGACCGCAAACATGACCGCGAAGACGACACACCTCGACCCCGAAGGACTCCACAGCAACCCTGCCTTCACGCAGGGCGTGATCGCACCCGCTGCGCGGACGCTCTATGTCGGTGGTCAGCTCGGCACCGACAGCACCGGAAACCTGCTCGACGGTATTGAGGCGCAGACCACTCAGGCCATGCGAAACGTGCTGACTGTGCTTGCTGCCGCGGGTACCGGTCCGGAGCATGTCGCCAAACTCAACATCTACCTCGTCAATGGGGTCGACGCACAGCTGGGATACGCGGCGTCGCGATCGGTGTGGGGCGATCACCGCACAGCCATCACGGTGGTTTCCACCGCAGGACACGCTCGCCCAGGCGCGCTCGTGGAGATCGACGCGGTAGCGATCCTTCCCGAATAGGACGAACCCACGGACCGGGACTGCGGAGACGTCCCCGGCAGCAGATCGGCCTGCCCGCGCGGATTAGGCCGACTGCTGGGCGTCGGCGGCGTAGACGGCGGCATTGGCCGCCGCCCGGGCGTGGGTGACCGCTTCGGTCGCCGCCTTGTGTGCGCCGCGCGCCGCGGCGGTGGCCGTGGCCGCGAGCCGGTCCGCTGCGTCGGCCGCGCCGGTCGTGATCGCGGCGGCGTGGCGGGCCCGGGCAGCCGCCCCGTGCGCACGCCGTGTCCAGCGCCTGCACGAGCGCGGCCAGCTGCTCCTCCACCGGGACCTCCGGGCTCAGGCCCGCCAGCTCCACCCAAGCAGCGCACGGACACGCAGGGAGCCCTGCCGGACGGTGCCCGGCAGGGCTCCCCGTTCGGTGTCATTTCGGCTCGGCTACCAGGGCGGCAGTGGCAGGATGGGGACCTCTGGACCGACGCCGACGCGCGCTGGACCAGCGGCTAGGGCGGCTTCTCCTACGCCCGCTCCAAGTGGGTCACCGGCGACTTCAACGGCGACAAGCGCTCGGACATCGCCATGGTCTACGACTACGGCAGTGGCGAGGCCGGACTGCACACCTGGACCGGCCAAGGCCGACGGAACCTTCAACGCGGCCGCGGCCAGTTGGAAGGTGGCCGACGGGAACTGGTGGATCTTCCACGCCACCTTCCGCGTGGGCGACACCAAGGGCGACGGCCGCGACGACATCCTCGCGCTGTACGGCTACACGGGCGGCGGCGTGGCGATGTTCACCTTCCAAGCGCAGGCCAACGGCGGCTTCGCCGCTCCGGTCAAGTCCTGGACGCGGACCAAGGAGCAGTGGCCGTACGCGAGCACGAAGTTCACCACGGGCGACTACAACGGGGACGGCCGTGACGATGTCCTGACCATGTACACCTACCACAACGGCTCGACCGGGGCGTTCACCTTCAAGGGCCGTACCGACGGAGGCTTCGAGAACGGCTTCCTGAGCTGGCAGACCCTGCCCGGCACCTGGTGACCCCGCGCCGGCAGAGCTGATCTGCCGTGCCGGTGAGCCGGAAGGCCCCGCACCGTGACCGGTGCGGGGCCTTTCGCCACCTCCGCGTCGAAGTGACGCGATGCGTCAGAGGGCTTTCTTCGTCGCGCTGACGACGACGCATTCCTTGTACTCGCTGCCGTCGCCCTTGCCGGTGTAAGTCGTCGTGGCCTCGGCCTGCCGGGACGCGCCCGCCTTGACGGTGAGGCCGGTCACGTTGGCCAGGGCAGGGTTCGCGCTCGAAGCGGCGTCCCCGCGGAACTTCATGCTGATGTTGTACGTGTAGTCCAGTGAGCCGCTGTTGGTGACGGTGAGCCTGGCGACCAGGTTCTTGCCCGCGTCGTCCAGCTTGCACGCGTCGATCTTGATGTCACGCTCGGCCTTGTTGCTGCTGCTGGAACCGCCGGGGACGGAGGCACCGCCCGAGCTGCCGCTGGTGCTGTCGTTGTCGTGGCTGCCACCGGTGGTACCGCCCCCGCTGGAGCTGCTGGAGCTGGAATCGGAGCCGTGGCTGCTGCCGCTGCTGCTGCCGCCGCAGCTGCCGCCGTTGGAGCCACGGGCTCCGGTGAGTGCTACCAGTGCGACGCCGAACACGGCGACCGCGCGGACATGGCGAAGCTTCACGTTCAACCCCCGTTGAAGTGTCAGTGAGTGAGAGGGCCCGCATTGACGGGCACACGTCACCCTAACAGCGGTCGGAGGGCCCTCAGTTCACTGCCGACGGAGGCAAACCCATGGGGCGGGTCGCCTACTTGTGGGGCTTGCAGACTTCGGTGACGCGTTTGCCTCCGTGATGCTCGTAGTCGTTGTAGGTGATGCTCTTCCCGTCTCGATTGAAGGTGAGTGTGCCGTCACGGGAATCCTTGACCGTCTGACCTCGCTGCAGGATCTCGTTGACAAAGTTTCCGCTGCCGGCGATGAGGATGGCCTGGTCCTGGTCGATGACCACGAGGCCGTATCCGACTCCGCAGGACGGCAGAGCGCCGACGCCCGGCGGTGCGACCTCCCCGACCGTGTACTTGGGGGAAGGCGTCGGTGAGGGGGCCGCGGCTGCGGTGACGGCGGGTGCGGCGGCGAGGGCGGTGCCCAGCAGGGCGGCGGCCGCCAGGTGCAGGGGCGGTGTACGCATCACAGAGCTCCTCTTCTCGGGGCTTCTCGGGGTGGAATGCTGGACGCGGGCCGACATGGAGGTACGGGATCCGCTCATCGCGTCACGCCGGCCCGCGGCGAGGCCAGGAATGGAACGTCTGCTCTCTGCCGGTCAGGAGTTCAGCTGGAACTGTTCGCTTCGGTTGTTCTGGTTGACGCATGCGATGTACGGGTTGGGGGACCCCTCGCGGCTCTCGCACTTCCAAGGCACCCCGTCGACTCTCACGGTCACGGGCACGGTCTCCGGCGTCTTCTGCGACGCCGCGTAGAACGCCTTCGCCACCTTCAAAGCGGTGGGACAGGCGGACTTCTCTCGCACATGGACCGCCAGCCCGCCATCCCACCCGACACCGCAGTACACCCACGGCTCGGCCGACGGGCTGGCCGTGACCCGGCGACCGGGCGCGGAATCCTCACTGCCGGCAGCCCCGGCCGGGGCGGTCAGTCCCGCCAGCACCACGCCACCTGCTACGACTACGACGGCTTTCCTGATGAAGCCCACATCGGTCTCCCTCCTCAGCGGTTTGCTCATGCGCCGCGGAAAGCCGGCACACGTCTCTTCGACCGTAGGTCCACCCATACGGAGCAACCCTTGCGGTGTAGCCCATACGGGTGACACCGGGCGCATCTTCCCTGGTCACAGCCAACCGACCGGACGGTCGAAGCGCTGCCGCTCAGTTGTCCGTAGGCAGCGGCGCAGAGTCAGCAGAGTCATCGGTGTCCGGCTGGTCGGGGGCGGGGTTCGGAACGGGCGATACCACGTCGTCGGGCGTCGGGTCCGGAGCCGGAACCGGCGGCACCACGTCGTCGGGCGTCGGGTCCGGAGCCGGATTGATGGGCTCACCGGGACGGGGCTTGCCCTTCTCGGCCCATACGCTGCCCTTGTAGGGGTGGAAGCTGTAGTTCACGCCGTGATGCCTGAAGACGGTGGTCCTGGAGCTCATGGTGGCGATCTTCTTGCCGTGGAAGAAGATGTTCGCCTCGTAGCGGTCACCGACCTTGTAGATCTTGGCAACCGAGCCATCGAACAGGCGCTGGGTCTTGACCAGCTTCCGCTGCTGCATCGAGGCGGCGTCGGCTGAGGCTGTGACGGCGCTGGCCGGCGTCAGGGAGTGGGCGACGGCGGCCCCGCTCGGGCCGCCCAGAGCGACCAGGGCTCCGAGGGCGACCGCAGCGCTGCGAAAAGAGCGGCGAGTGGACATCTGGCGCATGGGTATTCTCCGTCTCGTGTCGTGAGCGGAAAGGCTCTTGTTTTCCTTTCCTGCAACACCCTCAACGCTACGGATTCAAGGGGGGCATTTCATCGACCTAAGGGACAGAAAGCCATGTACCCAAAAGTCCCATAGCGATGAGCGACAGGTGGCACGGGCTCCGCGTCGGCGGGGGGGGGCACGCTCGGCCAATGAGGTCGGCATATCGCGCTCCGTGCCCAGCCAGCCCGGAGGGGGCGTCCGGATGCGATATCCCGTACGTATGGGTTCACGGAATAGACGTCTGCGAAGCGGGGCGGCGGCGGCACACAGGCTGCCTCGTGGCGGTCTTGGGCTGGCGGGTTGATGAGCGTGCTGATGCGCTGGATTCGGGGCTGCCCGCCGTGGCCCGTCACGGTCAAGCTCACCGTGGCGGCACTCCTCCTGGGTCTGACGGCTTTCGACGCCCTGCTGCTGGAGCACCTGCCGCCCGCGCGGACTGTCCTGGTCGTGGCGTCCGCCGTGATCGTCTGCGCGTGCGCTGTCCCCGTGGAGCGGATTTCCCTGACCGTGCGGGGCGGTATCGCGGCTGGCGTCTCGTGGACCGTCACGCTGATTCTGGTGACGGACGACAATCCGATTCCCGTGACCGGCATCGGGGAGATCACCGGCCTGCTCCTGCTTTTGGCGGGGGTCCTGTGGCGGGGGTCGGCCAAAGCCGCCTTGGTCCTGGGCCCTGCCCTGGCCGTTGCAAGCGTGGCGGTGCCTGCGCGTGACGTGAACCCGGAAGAATGGACTCTCGCCTTTTCCCTGATCACGATGGTCGTCGCGGCATTCTCCCTCCTGCTGCGGGCCCAGTCCGAGCAGCGGGTACGGGATCTGGACGCGCTGCGCTCGGCCGAACGACGCGCGCTCGCCCGCGAACTACACGACGTGGTGGCCCACCACGTGACAGGCATCCTCGTGCAGACGAAAGGCGCCCGCTTCGCGCCGCTGGATGCCCAGGCCACCGATGCGGTTCTGGAACGCATCGGGCAGGAAGCGGAGGAGGCTCTGAGCGCCATGAGGCGTCTGGTGACCGTGATGCGTCGGTCGGAGCCTGCGAAGGGGGCGGCCCGGACGCCCGCGGCCGGCCTCCGGGAGGTGAGAGAGATGGCCTCCGCGTTCTCTTCGGAGGGCCGAGCCGTCGAGGTCGCCATCCAGCCGGAACTGGAATCCCGGCTGCCGGCCGATGTGGCCACGGGCGTGCACCGCCTGGTCCGCGAAGCCCTCACCAACATCCGCAAACACGCTACCGACGCCACCCGGGTGGGTATCACTCTGCAATCCGTTGCCACCGGCTTGGAACTGCGGGTGACAGACAATGGACACCAGGCTGCGGCGCTCCCCGAACGCGCCCGGGGCGGCGGGTTCGGCATCGAGGGGATGAAGGAACGCGCGGCCGCCATGGGGGGCCGGCTCGACGCCGGTCCCCTGCCGTCAGGCGGCTGGCAGGTCAGAGCTTGGCTCCCGTTCCCCTCCAGCGTCAGTGGCGAACGGGCGCCCCACACTTAACCTCGGGTCAGACCGCTCTCCCAGGCCCACAGCGCCACTTCGACGCGGTTGCGGGCATCCAGCTTGGTCTGTACGCGAGCCAGGTGCGCTTTGATCGACGACACAGACAAATGGAGTTCGGCGGCGATCTCCGCGTTCGTACGTCCCTGGGCCGTCAGGAGTACCACCTCCTTCTCCCGCTCGGTGAGCCCCTCGCGGGGCGAGCGTGCACCCGACCCCAGGCTTCCTCGGGCAGCCATGTCGTTGAGCAGCCGCACGGTGATGGCCGGCGAGATGAGCGAGTCCCCAGCCGCGGCAGCGCGTACCGCCTCCACCAGCAGGGCGGGGCTGGCGTCTTTGAGCAGGAAGCCGCTGGCACCGTTGCGCAGGGCGGTCTGCACGTATTCGTCGTCGTCGAAGGTGGTGATGATGACGACCTGGGGGCGCCAGGCGTCCTCCTGGCCGGATGCCCCGTCCTTGCAGAGGAGACGTGTGACTTCGAGGCCGTCGAGGCCCGGCATGCGGATGTCGGCCAGCAGCACATCGGGGCGGAGCCGGCGGGTGGCCTCCAGTGCTTCCTCCCCGTCCGTGACGTCGGCGAGCACCTCGATCCCGGGGCTGTTGTCCAGGATCATCTTGAAGCCCGTGCGCACCAATTCCTGGTCATCGGCAATCACCACGCTGATGGACATGCGCGCGCTCACTCCCTGGGACACCCAACGCGACCGGGTTACGGCCGGGCCGCCTCACGGCGAGGCCCCTCTGTTGTACGACGGCCGGGGTCCGGTTCCTTCTGTCGCGCGCGGCGTGTCGAGGAGGCGTCCTTGAGGCGCCGGAAGTGACCGCCTGGGAACCGTCACCGGCGGAACCCACTCCGACGGCTCGACGCGGCCTTCCCGGCTTCGTCGGCCGATGCCCCCCTGCTGCAAGACGGCCTTCGGCGCTCTGAGGGCCTGAACCGCACAGACCTCCTCCCCCGGCGCCGAGCCACACGGCCCCGGCGCCGCTGACCTCTCGCCCATACGGAGTTCCCTCGCCCAGTCGGCGCAGAGCTCCCACACCATCGTCGGGGGGCGGCGATCACCCCCGCGAACGTTCCTACCGCTGGCCGAGGAGGCCGCTGGGGCCCCTGGGACTCCTGCGACGCCTGCGGCGCAACAGCAGGGCAGACGTCCTTCAGGACCCGCCTCCCGCCTCGTGCGCCGTGGTGGCCACACTGGTGACTTGCAGCAGCGCCCTCGCGTCACCGTCGGCCTGTCCGTACGGCGGCCCGTCGG
>NZ_JBEXNN010000067.1:0-11410 GCF_040611115.1 Streptomyces sp. NPDC003038 | reverse complement strand
TTGTACGACGGCGCCACATCCGACACAACCGGCTCCTCTCCCGAACACCCCCAACCCCAAGATCATCCCACCCCAGCCAACAACCTGACAATGCCCAGAAGAAGGATAAGACCGTGTCCTATGCGGTGAGGCGGAGGAGTCAGGACTTCAACCGAGCATGCTCGGCTCCGCGCCCCCCGGCAAACGCCAGGGCTGATTCAAAGTCGCGGTCTTGACGAGAAGCAGCTGGTCACGGACGTATGACGATGCGGGAGATGGCCGCTAGGTAGGCAACGAGGCTCCGGTTGAAGGGTGACCTTCCCAAGTCGCCCTGTACAACCGGAGCCTCGATGTGTCGTCAGTCTGCCACCGTCTGTCTGACCAAGACGCCGTCCCGTCAACACCGCGCCATCCCCGCACCGGCTGAGCGGCTCTGTCATCTGGCCGACCCCCGTGATCGACGCGGACGGCGCTACACCCTGGTCTCCGTCCTGCTCACCGCGGCCAGCGCGGTCCTGGCCGGCGCCCGCTCCTACCTGGCCGTCGGCCAGTGGGCCCGCCACGCTCCCCAGGACACCCTCGAACGCCTCGGCATCCGTCCGGGCGGGCCGTTCGCGGTGCGTCGCGCCCCCTTCGCCTCCACTCTCCGCCGCGTGCTGACCCTGGTATGCCCCGGCGCCCTGGCCGACCTGCTCGGATGCGACCCTGCGGGGGCCGCATCAGTTGCGGTGGACGGCAAGACCGCGCGCGGGCTCGCTCACTGGTACCGCTCCGGCCGCCCACTTGCTGTCGGCCGTCGTGTCCGGTGGACGCACCGTCAGCCAGCTGCGGGTACCGGACAAGACCACCGAGGTCACTGGCTTTACACGCCTGCTGGCACCGTTCGACCTGCCCGGCGTGGTTGTCACCGCCGACGCCCTGCACACGCACCGCGAACACGCGAAGTTTGGCTACGTAGGTCTCAAGCGGCTCTGGTCCACTTCTTGTGGTCGCGCACGCAGCGTGACTGTTGCTCGTCGTTAGATGGCTGTCGAGGTCGCCCGAAAATCGTCCCGACCGGGTGGAGTGGGGTCGACAGTTCTGCCCCGTGAACGAAGTACGGCCGCAGCTGGATGAGCTGCTGTTCTGGTCGGTGGAGAACGTGTCGGTGGAGTCGGTCGAGGTGGCTGACACTGTCGTGCGCGTGGAGGCCCAGACCATGGCCAGTGGGGCGGCCTGTCCGGGCTGCGGGTGTTGGTCGGGGCGAATACACGGTTCCTACCTGCGGTTTCCCCGTGACCTGCCGACCGCTGGGAAGCTGGTCGTGGTGTCGTTACGAGTGCGCCGGTTCGTCTGCGCGGAGGAGTCCTGCCCCCGCAAGACATTTGTCGAGCAGGTGCCGGGGCTCACGCGCCGGTTCGGTCGGCGGACGGAGCGACTGCGATCGACGCTGGTCTCTGTCGGTCTCGCGCTCGCGGGACGGGCCGGCGCCCGGATGTCGGACGCCTTCGGGGTGCGAGTCAGCCGGAACACGCTGCTGAGGCTGATCACCTCGCTCCCGGATCCGCCCGCCGCCACGCCCCGCGTGGTCGGCGTGGACGAATACGCCCAGCGCAAGGGCCGGATCTACGGAACGGTGCTCGTCGACGTCGAGACACGTCGGCCGGTGGACCTCCTGCCGGACCGCGAGGCGGACACCCTCGCGGCCTGGCTGTCCGAGCGCCCCGGCATTGAGATCATCTGCCGGGACCGCGCCGTCTTCTACGCCGAAGGCGCTACCCGCGGCGCCCCGCAAGCTCTCCAGGTCGCCGACAGATGGCACCTCTGGCACAACCTCGGCGAAGCGGCCGAGAAGTGCGTCTACCGGCACCGCGCGTGCCTGAGACCGGCACCGGCGCCGCTGGAGGAACCACAGCCGGCGCCGGAGTCACCCGCGTCGTCGCCGTGGCCGACAGGGCACCGATTCGCTGAGCGGACCCGTGCCAAGCATGCCACCGTCCACGCGCTCTTGGCCGCCGGCCACAGCAAGCGGTCTATCGCCCGGCAGCTCGGCATGGGCCTCAACACCGTCCTCCGCTTCTCCCGCGCCGCCGAGCCGGAGCAGCTGTTCACCGGCCAGTGGCAAAGCCGCCTCACCAAGCTCGACGCCTTCAAGCCCTACCTCGACGAGCGGTGGCAAGAGGGCTGCACCAACGCCTGGAAGCTATGGGAGGAGATCAGGGCACAGGGCTACCCGGACGGCTACGGCAACGTTCGGGCCTACGTCAGCCGGAACCTACGCGGCCCAGCCAGTCAGCCCCCGGCCGCCATCCGCCCGCGCCGTCACCCGCTGGATCCTCACCCGTCCCGAAGCGTTGACCGAGAGCGACAGGATCCAGCTCAAGGACGTATTGGCGAACTGCCCCCGAACTGGACGCACTCGCCGGGCACGTCCGTTCCTTCGCCCGCATGCTCACCCAGTTGCAAGGCCACCAGCTGCCGGCATGGATCGAAGCCGCGACCACCGCCGACCTGCCCAGCCTCCAACGATTCGCCCGGCATCTGGAGCGCGACCTCGACGCCGTCATCGCCGGACTCTCGCAGCCGTGGAACTCCGGAGTCGTCGAGGGTCATGTCAACCGGATCAAGATGCTGAAGCGCCAGATGTTCGGCCGCGCCGGCTTTGAACTCCTCCGCAAGCGCGTCTTGCTCTACTCCTGAAAAGGCTACTCAGGACTCATCATTGATCAGCCCGAAGCCCTCCGGGAACTCTTCCAGGAACTCGCGGCGAGCCGGGTTGCTCTCGGCGGCTGCCATCTCCCCGACCAGCTCGATCAGCTCCTGTCGCTGATCACTCGGCAGCGTGCTGACCACGTGGGCAACCCCCTCCATGACCTTGACCGCGTCGTCCTGATCCATCTGCTCGTCTTCGCTGCCGTCGATGAACCACAGGACATCGGCCAAAGCCTCGGCCAAGGCACGAGTCAGAGACGGGTACGAAGACGTCACGAGGGCCTCCCAGCGGATCAACGGCAGAGTCCGGCCATCCCACCACACACCACTGACATCACTGTCCGTGAGCCTCCACAAGAAGTGGACCAGAGCCGCATCTCGCTGACAAAGCCACGAAGTTGCTGGTGGAGGCGAAGAACGCGCACTACCTCCTGATCGTCAAGGGAAACCAGCCGGGTCTGGCCGCCGTGCTGCGTGCGCTGCTGTGGAAGGAAGTGACCTCCCGCCGCTACGACCGCGAGGCCGGACGGCCGGCGCGAAACACGCTCGGTCCGCACGCTTAGAGCTCATAACGCGATCATGATTCGGCCTTCTTGAGGCGTCTCCAGCAGATGAGGCTGCAGGCCAACGAGACGAAGGCGTCGTGAAGTTCGGACCGGCGTTCCCAGCGGACGGCCAGCCGCTTGAACTGGTGGAGCAGGGCGAAGGTCTGCTCGACGACGTAGCGGAGCTTGCCCAGGCCCTTGATGTCCGGGCTGCCCTTGCGGGAGATCACCGGCTGGATCCGGCGGCGGCGCAGCTCATGCCGCACGGCCTTCGAGTCGTACGCCTTGTCGCCGAGCACGGCCTCGGGGCGTTGGCGTGGACGACCGGGGCGTCCGGCCACCGGCGGGATGCCGTCGATGAGGGCGAGGGCCTGAGTGATGTCGTTGACGTTCGCCGCAGTGGTGATCACCTTGAGCGGGGTACCGCGTCCGTCGCAGATTAGGTGGTGCTTGCTACCCGTCTTCCGCCGGTCGACCGGCGACGGACCGGTCGCGGCACCCCTTTTTTCGCGCGGACGTGGGAGCCGTCCACGCAGACGCGAGTCCAGTCGAGTTCACCGGCCGCGTTCAGCTCAGCGAGTAGAAGACGGTGCAGCTGGTCGAAGACACCGGCCCGTTGCCAGCGGTCAAGACGCCGCCAGCACGTCTGCCCGGAGCCGAACCCCAGCTCCAGCGGCAGGAGTTGCCACGCGATGTCCTGGTACAGGACGTACAGGATGCCCTGCAGACACAGCCGGTCGTCTACCGGCCGCGGTCCCGGCGACCGCTCGGGCCAGGGCGGAAGCAGCGGCTCGATCAGCTCCCACAGGGCATCGTCCACAATCCACGGGCGCGTACTCACACCCACAGCAACGGCCGGATCATCACACCAGTCACGCCGGACCAGCACACCCCAACAAGATCACGTTACGAGCTCTTACGGTCACCGATCTGGGCCTGGACTTCCCACACGCGGTCCAGGCAGCGAAGATCCTGCGGCACCGCACCGACATCAAGACCGGCACGGTCACCCGGCAGACTGTCTACGCGATCACCGGCATGACGGCCCGTGAGGCGTCGCCACAGGCCATCGGCCGCCTGGCCAGGCCGCAATGGGAACTCGAGGCCCTGCACCATGTCAGGCTGGTGGAGTGGGTCACGATGCTGATCGTCACCCCGAGGTGCCCCCAGGTGACGACTGGCAGCGTGCCCTGGCCGCACTGGTGTACCTGCGGAAGAACGATACCTGCGGCAGCTCGCGGCCGACTTCGGCATTAGGGTCCGTCTTCAAAAGATCGTTTGCGTGGTAGATCATGGCCTGGTGATACGTCGCCATGAACTGACCGAGGTCGAGTGGGAGTGTTGGCCCCACTGATACCGGTGGCCGTCAGGGGGCGGCCTCGGGTCGAGGACCGGCAGGTTATCAATGGGATGGTCTACAAGATCTGGACCGGCGTCTCCTGGCGGACCTGCCAGAACGTTACGGGCCGTGGAAGACGGTCTACACGCGCTTCCGCCGCTATGCCATCGCCGGGGTGTTCACCCAGGCCCTTCAGCAGATCCAGGCCCAGGCCGATGCGACTGGTGACATCGACTGGCTGGTCCAGCTCGACTCCACCATCGTCCGCGCCCACCAGCACGCCGCCGCCACCGGCCGAAAAGGGGGAAGGACCGGACGGACGAACCGGACGATCACGCCCTCGGCCGATCCCGAGGAGGCCTGACAACCAAAATCCACGTCGCCTGCGACGGCCGAGGCCGGCCCCTGGCCATACTCCTGACACCGGGACAACGACACGACAGCATCTGCGCACGCCCCCTGCTCGAGCGCATCCGAGTGCCCCGCACCGGCCTGGGCCGGTCCCGGTGCCGCCCCGATCACGTGATCGCCGACAAGGCCTACAGTTCCCGGGGCATCCGTGCCTACCTGCGTAAACGCGGCATCCGAGCCACCATCCCGGAGAAGTACGACCAGAGAAGCACCGTCGCAACCGAGGCCGGCGAGGCGGCCGTCCGCCACGCTTCGACATCACCGTCTACCGACGCCGCAACACCGTCGAACGCTGCCTCAACCAGCTCAAGGGCTTCCGCGGTACTGCCACACGGTACGAGAAGACCGCCACCTCCTACGAAGCAGCAATCACACTCGCATCCCTCCTGATCTGGGCAAGATCAATTGGAATACGGACCCTAGCGGGTGGTGGTCTGCTGGTGTGAGAGCAGTCCGGCGACGGCTTGGATCGTGTCGCTCGTGTGCTCGCGTCGGCCCAGGTGGCGGGCCTGGCCTCCATTTTCGCCTGGTGTCGTTCATGCCATAACGGACCTACCTCGGCGATGAGTTCGGCGATCACATTGGCTGACAGCCCTGTGATCCTCTGATCGCTGATGATCGCTGCACGAGTTCCTGCCCACGCAGGAGGGGGGCGGCCGGCCCTTCTGCGATGCGGGACGATCAGTCCGGTGCCCAGTAGGCGCCGTCCGCGATCACCGTCGTGCCAGCCGCCGCGGCCGGCAGGTCCGACTCCCGCCAGACGTGGGCATCGGCCTTGTTCCCGGGCGCAGGCCGGGCCGAGGCGACGACCAGGCGGGTGTCGGCGTCGATGATGACCTGCACGTTTACCGAGAACCGGTAGTTGCGGGAAGAGACGCCGACCTGCCGGTCGCGGACCGGGATCAGCGTTCCGTCCACGATCCACAACCGCTCGACGCCCGCGACAGGCCGCTTCATGTGATAGCGGAACACCTGGCGCTCTCGCGCCAGGCCTGACCGCGGACCTGAGATCAGTCGGCGCTTCAATCCTCCAAGCCATCCCCCCGGATACTTACCTCGGAACAAGCTCAAGTCTGCCCGTTCCAACTCATCTCTCGCTATCAGGCAGATTCCACCACAGCTGGTTCATTGGGGTACATCCCAGATGAGATCTGGTTTCAGAAGCAGGAGCCGGAGGTTATCTGCACCGACCCGGACGCGATGGGAGGCGTTGCGGTCCTTTTGGCTGAAGTTGCGGTGAAGTACACCGGCCTGGAGGAGAGCCTCGGGGAGCGAGCGATCAACATAGCTGTTCACACGCGGGTCTCCGCTAGCTTTGAGTAGCATGTTCAGGTTCCTTGAGGTGATACCAAGGGCGGGACCGCGCCCTGGGAGCCAGTACAGGGCTGGACCCCTGCCGTGCCACAACTTAGTTTCATGGCTGTATGTGAGGCCCTGATCTTGCTCGACCTGCCCGGGTACCGCCGGCCGGATGAAGCCCTTCGAGTCACGGACATGGGCACGTTTCTGGAACAGCGCCTTGCGCAGAGCCTCACCAACGGCCGTGGCCACCCCCCCCTGAGCAGTGCTTTGCTCGTCCATACGCGATGCTTGCCTTGCGAGTGACTCGGCCAGCGGTGCGGCGACAGCGGCAGTGAGGTCGCTCATCTGCAGCCCGGTCACTGCGGCGACCAGCCCCAGGCCGGACACCATGGCGGCTGCCGCAGTGATGACTCCCTCCATGGTGTCGCTACGTTCAGGGAGCGCCTGATCGATGTGCGGAGTGAGCTGTTGTGCTGCCTGGTGCTCGAGATGCTCAAGATACGCGTTTGCGCCTTGACCTTGTTCGTGCAGGTGTGCGATAATCCGGTCCCCGATGGTGCGCAGTGGTGCGCTGAGACTCTCTCCGCCGCCGTTCTTGTACCACCGCCAATCAACCTCGCCGCCCTCGCGGGAGAGGTAAGCGACCACCGAGCGGCGGTAGAGGGACTCCTGCATGGAGGGAGGGAGCATCTGGGCCGCGATCAGGGGGATCGAACGAATCTGGTTGCCCATCTTCGCGGTCAGGTCACGGTTTCTCCGGCCCTTGATCTCAGTGGCGTTGCCAGCCGCTCGGATGACTAGTTCGAGTTTCTTCTCCATCTCGCGGATCTCCGAGGCGGAGGAGACACGGGTGAGGGGGATGTCGTCAAGGAGGATCGGCATGTCACCTTCGAAGTCGAGGGCACACTCGATGTCGGTGACTGTGCTGTTCATGCCCTTGGTCGGAACCGGGGGCCAGGAGTGGGGGCGGGGAGTCAAAAGCAGACTGCGCCCGGTGTTGGCTGCGGAGGTCTTGCCAGAGTTGGGCTCGGCATCGAATACGAATGTTGCAGACAAGGGGCGCAAGGTGTGAGCCATGGACCGGGCTCCTACGGCTAGTGCCATCAGGGGCGCCCATCCGTGAGTGGCGATCGCCCTAATTGCCTGCTGGCACTCACTATGGGATGCGGTGCATCCGAGCGGCTCTGCGGCCCGGCGTAGCTGAGGCGGCGCGCCGATTAGGCGAACGAGTCGGTCGCTGGGATAGGTGCGGGCATCTGCGTAGACGTATGTGAGCCCTGCATCAGGGAGGTTGTGCCAGCCTGTGTGGGTGACGACAGGAATGCGAGGGAGGCGCTTACCTTGGTCTGTGATGATGTTGATCAGGACGTCACGGGTGGCCCGGGATGCTGCGCCACTGTCGTCGCTGAAGTCGTTCCAGCCGTCGGCGGTACGCAGGTCGGACAGGCTTTTGGTCAGCGTATCCGCGCCGATGGTGATCGTGTAGTAGCGGCCGGCAGACTTTCCGTCTTCTCCGAGGACCACGAGTCGCTCTGACACGTAAGGCGCCCAGTCGAGCACAACCTCCCAGGTGACCTCCTTACCGCGGCGTACCTTCCACACGGTGCCGCCGTGCTGGTCGACGTCATAGCGCCAGCCGGTGGATCCGATGACGGGGAGGCCAGGGGGCGCTTCCCGGGCCTCGCCGCTATCATCCCAGTCGGATGCGGGAGGCTGGACGTTACTACGCTTCGAGCGGGAAAGATCTGCGGCCAGCGATGGGCGGGTGGAATGGGTCGAGTCGCCGACCGGAGGGAGGGACGTGGAGGACAACCTTCCTCGGGGGGTATTGTCCAAACCGGTGGCTCGTGGCTCAGGTGGGGCCGAAGCCATACCCAGAGCCGTGAGCACAGTTTCGTGGCTACATGCAGGATTTCCCTGGCACCTGAAAAGCATGCCATCCCTGCGCCTATGGCCGTCAGGGTCCTGGCGGGTCGCCAGCAACACTGTGTGCTGGCTGTGGGTACCAGGGCAGCGGGCTTCAAACTGGTCAGGGCCCAGGGGCATGGGTTCGCAACAGAGCTGCATGAGGATCAAAAACGCCTGGTCATATGCTGATTGCGCTGAGCTGGGGGAGGAGAAGATGGCCAGTGGCTGCGATGTCATGCCGCCGCCTCCCCGCAAGCAATCCGGGGAGCGTGAAGTGCCTGACATTCCACGATCTGCCGCAGCTGGTCCTGCACGGCGAGGCACTCCCAAAGGTCAATGGTAGGAAAGAGCTCCCATCCCTTGCCCTGGTGCAGGTCACTCTCAGGGAGCGTGGCGACATGGTGATGGACGCGGAGGGTGTAGTACACACGGGAAGCTCGACCATCGTGATTCAGAAGGGTCAGGTGTGAGAGGACTTCGGGGCACCAGCTGAGAACTTGTGTCAGACGCTGACGCGAAGTTGACCAGACACCTCCTTGCACCCCGTGGACAGGCGTACGAAACCACCAGCCTGGGGATTGGGAGACCTCCACGAGGCCAACTGGGGCCCTCCATTCGGGACGCGAGGGCTCGCTCGGAGCCAAAATATTCTGGAAACGGGCGTGCTGGTATTCTCGGATGGCCCTAGCCATGGGTACTCTCTCATTCGCAGTATCAAGCTCGCCCATGAGCCAACGGCTGCTCGGCTGTCTACATCAGTGGCGGCCGAGAGTCTGGATCAGGGGAGTGCTTCCTGAGGCCCGGAAACTTCTTGGCGGGAGTGAGCCGGGCCTCTTGTCTGTTCGAATCCGTTTTCCGTGTGTTCAGGCAACCGCTCCCTGGCGTACAGCCTCGGATCGAGCGCGCATGATCTCCCACACCAACGCCTGTAGTTCCTGCGAGGCTCGGATGACGGCCTGAGGGTCCTCGGCGATGGCCCGCGCTGAGCGCTCGGTCAGCAACCCCACCGACATGGCCGCTGCGATCCTCCGCCCGTTTTCCGGCGAGATGCCCCGTCGGATCTGATGCCCAGGGACGCCTGCTGTTGCTGCGACGGAGGCGACGGTAGGTCGCGTCACGGCCCCTGACATCTGAGCGATCTCCGCAGCTGTCAGCCCTAGGCGACGATCTGGGCCCCGGTGTGGTGCGGACTCCACGATCTCCTTCTCCAGCCCTCTCGGTAAATTGATCAGCAATCAACCTAGCGGCTCTCAAGATCCCATGCGCCCAGAAGCGCGACCCCCGCGTAAAGTTCACCAGATCGGTGTACGGGCCGCAGCGGCCGGGAACACACCGAGCACAGAACTAGCCACCCCTTGTTTGCCGACAGCAGAGACCGGGCATCCTTCTCTGACACCGCCGGGACTCGCAGGATTGCAGCAGCATCCGCAAGAGGCACACGTCAATCAGGCGTGGCGAAGAATTATCTGTCTTCAAGCACACACTTCCGCTGCCCCGCCATCATTCAGAGGCGGGGTGTTCCAAAGGATTTTGGGCGGTCATAGCCGTGGCTTGAGGCGGCGTCGAGGAGGACGGAGGGCCCGCTCGCGTGCTCAGAAGCAGCTCAAAGGCCCGCGAAGAGGAACATCGATGCCCACGGCTGCTGAGGACTCTTGTCCTGCCTGACCCTCGACTGGACCATCAAAGTGTCTTCCAGTTCAGCACACGGGCGACCAGGAACTGGGCGATGGATCGTTTCCTTTGAGGCCGCGTCGGCCATACGGGGGCGGTCACACGGCTCGGCGGTCGGCATGACGGCTGGTGCCAGCCTTGTGCGGCAGGTGCCGAGACGCAATTGTTCCCCCCAGCGCCTTCTGGAGAAGCGTTCCAGGCATCGGCAAGACTGGGCCTGGCCAGGCATGTTCCCGTAGTTCCCTCAGTTCCTCCTCAATTGGCCGAGACCCCTGACAACGCGCCTTCCATGTTCTGTAGTTCCGCCGCAGGGCAGAACGGCACGCTTCCTCCAACTGTCCCTGCGTACTGGCATGCTCGTTCGTGGACCACGCAGGACGGAGTTGAACGGTTAGTGCGGACAGTGGTGGGGGGGCGCTGTTTCGGCAGTGTCGCCGATGGATGGGGGCGCTGCAATGTGCACGGGTGGGTCCGCAAGCGAGCTGGCACCGCACCGCCCGTAAATCATGGCCTTCAAAGCGGCTCAACAGCCACCGCTGGGTCGGGGCCAGACCAGGGCGTGGTTGCCAGGTGCTGTCGGCTTCCCTATCACTACGAGGCAGAACACGCCTTCGTCGGCGTCGGACATAGCTTCGTCTGCCAACTCCGACGCAGCAAATGAAACGATGCCTAAGCCACGGCGGCTTAAGCTGCTTAGGCTGAAAAGTCGCCCTGGCCGATCGCCTCTGCGGTCCTCACGGCAGGTCGAGAAGGGTCGGCCCTGCCTAAAGGCTGCCCCGTAGCGGTGAAGGGGTTGCGGACCCTGGCTGCGGCGCGAAGCCGTCCGTTTTTGACCCGGCTTGAAGCCGTGTAAGCAGGCCACCAAAACTACCTATACCGGACAACGCTCATGTGGCCCAAGAGTGACTGGAAGCCTTTAGCGGGTTTTTGCGGGTGCGGCAAGCCGGTGCCGCGTTTCAAGCTCAGAGGCGGTGGTGAAAAGTTGACGTAGGGTTTGGAGCTAAGGAGTTCCTGTGCTATGAGCTCGTAACACGGTGACGAGTCGGTTTGTTGAGGCGTCGCCAGCAGATGAGGCTGCTGGCGAGGGAGACGAACGGGTCGTGGAGTTCGGTGCGGCGTTCCCATCGGACGGCGAGTCGTTTGAACTGGTGGAGTAGGGCGAAGGTCTGCTCGACGACGTAGCGGAGCTTGCCCATGCCCTTGATTCGCTGCTCCTTTGCGGGAGATGACGGGCAGGATCCGGCGTTTGCGTAGTTCATCGCGGTTGGGGTTTGGAGTCGTAGCCCTTGTCCCCGAGCAGGGGCTCGGCGGGGCCGGCCGGGACGGCGTGTCGTGCCTCAGTCCTTCCCAACTGCATCATTCGAGCCAGCACTGCCGTTCCGCCGTGGGGTAAAACGTGTGGGCCAAGCCGCCGCTTGACAGCGAACCCAGGCTGCGCGAGTTACTCTTCGCTCAAAACTGCCTGCTTTAGAGGTCGTTTTCGTCCGATGTTTCATCCCGGGATAGGGCGTTTGGTGCCCTTCTTCGGGTCGCGCCAGGAGATGGTGTTCTCCCCGGTGAGGCG
>NZ_JBEXNN010000066.1:0-11814 GCF_040611115.1 Streptomyces sp. NPDC003038 | reverse complement strand
GCGGGTACCAGAGCGCTGCGCGCTCTGGAGCGCAGCCCTTCGCTGCGCTCCGGGCAAGGGCCGGCCCTTCGGGCCGGAGTCCTCCGCTTCGCTCCGGACTGGCCCCGGTTTCGCTTCGCTTCACCGACCCCCGGTCAACCCTTCCGCTGCGCTCCAGGATTGACCGGGGGTCACCTCCCGCGCTGCGCGCGGTTGGTGAAGCCTTCCGCTGCGCTCCAGGCTTCTGGCCTGCTGCGCAGGCCTGGGCGGGCTCGGTCGCTCCGCTCCCCGGCCCGAGGCCCGCTGCGCGGGCGGCTGGCAACAGGGCAGGGGGTGGCGGGGCTTGGGCGGGTCCCTGACTGCGGGGCCGCAGGACTGGGGTCCGCGCACCGCCTGGTGCTCGGGGAGCACAGTCACGGGAGGAGGCATGGGTGATGCACTGTGTAGCATCCCGGACTCTGCCTCACCACCTGATGCAGCATGTACCAATGGCAGAACCACGGGACACCCCTTGGGCGGATCGAGGACCCCGCCCGACCCGCCCGCCCCCTCAACCGGCCCGCCGGGGGGCGCCGGGTGCTTCGACCAGACCCCGAAGCCGTGTCCCTGAACGCCCCTGAACCGCCCCGTATACGGCCCTGAGCAGCACAGACACCACAACCATCGGTCAGGGACGCAACGGGCCGTCAGGCGGGCGGACAAGAATGCCGCACCACGCCGAGATAGAGCGACCGGACCACCCCCACACCACCCCCACACCCCCACCCCACACCCCCGCACACCCCAACACAAGATCAACTGACAGGCCCTCAGGTAAATTTCTGAATTCAACCTGTCGCCACAGTGAATTCATGGGCGCCCCATAATTCCACCTCGAAACAAATCTAGAGACCACCCGATAAAAGCTCTCAGGGAAATAGCCGATTCACCAGACCGGGCCACTCCGGGGCCGCCGGGCTCTCACCCGTCCAGACCGGACAGGGTGACTTCCGGCAGCCCGCGGCCGAGGGTGGGGGCATGCCCCCACCCCCCTTGGTCATCTACCCGCCCGACGAAAACGGCTGGCGGCGGGTCCGCTGGGACGGGCAGTCCATCGGCCTCGCCCACCAGCCCTCCGACGTCGTCGCCTTCCTGCAAGAAGCAGGGATGGAGGACGCCGAGGCTTTCAACCTCACCGGTGAGTCGGTGGAGTGGCGCTGCGGTGGCCCGGAGACCTGGGCCGAGTCACCGCCGTAGCCACGACGGGGGCCGGCCAGGTCAACGGGCACCAATGGTCCCCACGCAGGCGACGACGAGAGCCACGGCCATCCCGGCCGCCGTCACCGGCGCAGCCAGCGCCGGATACCGGTGGACGGCCCACCCGAAGCCGCCCGCCAGGAGCAGCGTCACCAGGACCAGGAGCAGCAGCACGACCAGGGCGAGCGAGGACATGAGGATCTTCCCTTCGTTTGGGCACGCCGGGTCGGCGTGCGGTGGGGCGGAGCGTGGAGCCCCTCCACCCCTTGCGTCTCGGGGTGGCGGCTCGACAGGACGGGCGTCTCGGCCCTTTGCCTGGTTCCGGACTCTGACGGCCGTGGGAGTTAGCCCCGCAACCCCGATCACCCTGAGGCAGCAGAAAGCCCCATTCAATGCTCTGACCTGTGCCTTTGATGGCAGATCGGACTTGAATGGGGCTTCGATCACAGCTATGGGCTAGCCCCGCAACCCCGCGCAGGTAGTGACACAGATCACACTTTGCGGGCGGTAGGGGGTCAGGGGACGCCGAGCTGAAGACGCTCATCTCCGGGGTGGAGCACGGCACGGGCGTGCCGTCGATCGCGTAGGAGGGCTTGCCCACCCCGTCTCCGGCAGGCTTGCCCGACCCCCTGGGAGGCTTGCCCACGGCAGGCTTGCCCGGGTCCTGAGCTGTGAGAAGCCGCAGGTCCCAGGCCCTTGCCCGTGAAGAAGCCGAACGACGGGTGATCCGATCACGCCTGCGGAACTGGCCGACCCTGTGGGAAGAGCCCGCCAGGGGTTGCACCGGCGAGGGGCTGGACGGTTGCTTGCAGGGGTGCATCGGAAGGTGCGCCGGAGGTAGCACCGGGGGTGTGAACCCCCCTTTCACGATCATGGCCATCGTGGCCGGTCAGACCCGGTGGGCAAGCCAGAATCGGGCGCCGACACCTCTACCTGCGATAGCCAGGGAGAGGTCCAGAGCTTGTTCAGGGCCGGGCCGCCCACGAGCAGTTCCGTTCCGAGGCCGTCCCCCTGGCGAACAAGGCCACGCCCTAGCCGGCGGCTGCTGCCGTTCCCTCGCCGAAGCGGGGCACATCCTCGGCAGTGACGTCCAGGCGCAGGCGTGTGTAACGCAGTGGGTGGCGGAAGACCCCGCCCCGGTCCACAGCGGTATCGGCGCTGATCTCCGCGACGAGATCCGGGCGGACCAGGACCGCGTCAAGGACGTCGCGGCTGCCCCACGCGGAGGCGAAGCGCACCCCCGTCCACGGATGGTCCGGGCCGGCCGTAACGAGGTGCCCGGCCAGCTGCCGGGCGGCGTCCGGGCGCAGCGGGACCGTGCGGCCGATGGCCCGGAGGCGGCCTCGGGTGTCGTGGCGGCCGAGGACGAGGAGCTGGGGGCGGGTGAGGGTGCCGGTGATGGCGCCGATGATGGCTTCGGTGGTGTCGCGGCGGCGGAGTTTGTACCAGCCGCGGAAGCCGGGCAGGTAGCGCTGGTTCATCCCCTTCACCACGATTCCCTCCACCCCTGAGACGTCCGTCCAGGACTCCAGCCACTCCCTGGCTTTGGCCGGGTCGGTGGTCATTGGGCAGAGCGTCCACGGGGATGTCAGCTGGTGCTGCTCGAAGAGGTCCTCCAGGATCCGGCGGCGCTCCCCGTACGGGCGGTTCAGGAGTGCGGTGCCGCCCTCCTGGAGGACGTCGAACGCGATGAAGAACGCCGGCAGCGAGGAGGCCAACGCCACGGCACTGCGGCCACGGGCCGCCGCCCGGCGCTGGAGGGCCTCGAAAGACAGCCGGCCCGCCTGCCCGTCCCAGACCACAAGCTCACCGTCCAGGACCAGACCGTCAGGAAGCTGGCCGGCGGCGGCGACAAGGTCGGGGAAACGGTCCTGGACCAGCGAGCCACGCCGCGTCTGCACCAGCACCCGCCCCTCAGGCTCGGCCGGGGTGAACAAGATCGCCCGGTGACCGTCGAACTTCTGCTCGCAGGCGAGACCGCCCGCCAGGACACCAGGGCCGGGAATCGACTCCACTGCCTGCGCGAGCATCGGCTCGACTGGCGGTCGCAACGTCACCCGGACACCTCCCTTACGAGCTCGCGGCAGTATCAGCCGGACCCCAGGCGCGGCCAGGCCCCGCAGGAGCCTTCGGACTCAGCCCTGGGTCAGGAGTGGGGCTGTCTCTGCTGCGTCTCCCGCAGGCGGTCTCTGCATGCCCTACACAAGGGGTTCCCGCCCACCCCGTACCTATGGGTGGTCTGCTGGCATCGTCGGCACGGTCCGGCCTGGTCACGCGACCACGTGACCGGCTCGGGGCGCGGGGTGGGGGTACTCATCAACGGGTCCTCTCGGCGGGCGGCACTGTAGTGAACCGTTTCGCCACCCCGGCATTCCCTCCGCCCCCAGACCCTGCCGGTGTGATCAGCGGCGCCGGCTACGCGGAGTCGATCGCCCCGCCCCGACTACCGGCCAGGACCGGCGGGCCGGAGTCGGATGGCTGCGAGCTGGACCGGCGGGCGACACGGAGCCCGGGCTGCGGCCACGCGTACAGGCGGGCGACCCCCGACGTCGAGCCGTCGAGGTCCACCACCACCTGATAGACGATGCGGCCGTCCGCCCCGTCCTGCCGGGACAAGACAGGCGCGTACCGCCACGCCCCGCATGACCACACGTACAGCGCCGGGCGGTCCCCCGCCGGCCATGTCCATACCCGAGCTCCGGGCCGTCCTCGGGCCGCCACGGCCGGCATGCAGTCGGCTCCGTCAGCTCTGTCGTGCTCATACTCCCGACCGTACGCCGCCCCACGGCGGTGCCGGTCCCGGGGCGTGGCCGCTCAGGTGTCGGCCTTCCGGAGCATTCGGACGTGTATCGCGCGATACGGGTTCGGGTGCTGTGTGGCCCGGCCATCCCTCCCGCAGCCGGGTCACGCAGCCGTCATGCTTCGCGGTCATGTCCGGCGGGAGGCGGTGACCACCCACCCATAGAGGGCGGCGGCGGCGAAGGCGACTTGGGCCGGGTTGCCCCACTCCGGCGCGTACCGCACCACCAGTCCCGCGCCCACGGCCAGCAGGACGCCGAACACCGCCAGCATCTGGTCGCGCTGACGGCGTACCTGGGCAAGCTCCTCCCGCATCTGCCGCTTGGTACGGCCGGACTCCGGGGCGGTTATCTGGCTCATGGTGGTGGTCCTTTCTCTCCTCGGTATCCACGGCGGACACCGGACAGGGGGCGCAGCATGGGGCGCCGCCACCCTTTGTGTCTCGGGGTGGCGGTCAGACAGTGCTGGGGGCGGGGGTTAGGCCCGCTACCCCCGCCGGACGGGGTCTCCTCACGGGCACCCGGCCGTTATGCCGAGGCACGGGACGAGAACGGCTCCCACTCCGCGGGCGTGGGAGCCGGAAAGCGCTGAGCCCCGGAGTGGTCCGGGGCTCAGGTCGAGGGGATCGCAGAAGCGGTCTCACTTGGGTTATGGGGGGACTGTCAGGTCCTAAAAGGGCTCAACTGGGGATAAACACTCTCAATGTCCCTGGACGTTGTGACTCAATAGAGATCTCTTTACAACTGGGAGCGGAGGGGATTCCCCGCGCTCCTACGGCGCTGCGGGTCCGCGGCACAGAGGAAGCCCCTGGGTTTGCCAGGGGCTTCCTGTTCGCTCGGGACCTGGGCCTGCACGGGGTCAGGTGGCGCCGAGGGGTTCGATGTTGTCCACGGCAGTCGCGATTTCCACTCCGCCGACTGTGGGGCGGATGTAGGCGCGGCGTGTGAAGCGGGGGGTGCCGGTGTGGGTGGGGAGTTCTTCGCGGACCACGGCCATCAGCCGGCCCTCGGTGCCGGAGGGGATGTCGCGGACGAGGCGGCCGAGCAGCGGGTGCTCTTCGTGGCCGTCGCCTTTCACCGGTCTCCTACGTCGTCGTGGGCACCGGGCTGGCCGCTCGCAAGGCGGGTGAGGCCGCGGTCTGCCCGGGCCAGCAGCGTGGGGGATGGCACTCCGTAGGCGGGTCGCTGAAGGCCCCGTTCGCCCGCTGCGGGTGCGGTCGGCCACGGGGTGTGGAGGCGGACGGTTCCTTGGGCGGTGAGGTAGGCGGGGCCGGCCAGGGTCATGGTGCCGTCGGCTGCGACGTCGACCAGGAGGCGGCCGCCCGGGGCGTCGACGGTGTAGCGGACCGGTCCCGGGGGCTGGGGTGCTCGGTGGAGTGCGGCCGCGACGGCGGCGCAGGCGCCGGTTCCGCACGAGGGGGTTTCGCCGACGCCGCGTTCGTGGACGCGTAGGACCAGGTGGCGGGAGCCGAGGTCGCGGACGAACTCGACGGTGGTGCCGTGCGGGTACGCCCAGGCCGGGGTGACTTCCGGGGCGGTGGCGAGGGTGCCCGCGTGGTCCAGGTCGTCCACGAAGACCACGGCGTGCGGGTTGCCGACGTCGATGTGGAGGGCGGGCCAGTGCCGGGGGCCGACGGTGACGGTGATTCGCTCGGGGCCGGGCAGGAGTGGGATGCCCATCGTCACGCTGACATCGCCGTGGTGGGAGCCGGGCCCGGCGGGAACGTGGAGGTCGCGGACGCCGGCGCGGGTGGCGAGGCTGAGGGGGCCGCCCTGGTGGCGTCCGGTGGCGGTCAGGTAGCGGGCCAGGACGCGGGCGCCGTTGCCGCACATCGCGCCCAGCGACCCGTCCGCGTTGCGGTAGTCCATGAACCATTCGGCCCGGTCGGCCATGGTGAAGGCCTCCGGGGCGGCGGTGCAGCGGACCAGGCGCAGCAGGCCGTCGGCTCCTATGCCCTTGCGGCGGTCGCACAGGCGGGTGGTGTGGGCGGGGGTGAGGTCGAGCAGGCCGTCGGGGTCGTCCAGGATCAGGAAGTCGTTGCCGGTGCCGTGGCCTTTGGCGAAGGGGATGCCGATCGGGATGGCGTTCATGGGCGGGGTGTCTCTCCCAACTCGATGCGCAGCCAGACGACTCGCGCGCCGGCCGCGGTGGTGGTCATGCCGTAGGAGGTGCCGGTTTCCAGGACCGCAATGAGGTGGTGCCATCGCTGGGCCGGTACGCGGGAGGAGTCGGCTCGGATGGTCAGGACGCCGTTGTGCTCTGCGGTATCGGGTGTCCGGCCGGTGAGTTCGGTGAGGGCGGCTATGACCGCGGTGGCGCTTAAGAGTTCGTCCATGCCCCGCCCCACCCGCCCACCACTGATCACGTAGCGCACTTCTAGTCCACTAGCTTTTAGCTAGTGGACTAGATTGTCAAACGGATCACACATGCGATTGACGGAGCGCTGACCGGCAGTCAGCACGGCGCATGCGAGGGAGACTCATGGCCGACACGACCCACGCCCCCTACCTGCTGGTCGCCGACGCCTTCCGTCGGCTCATCAGCGAGGGCGAATGGACTGTCGGCTCCCGACTCCCCTCCCGCGCCTTCCTGGGAGAGATCCACGGCGTCGGGGAGAACGTGATCCGCCGCGCCCAGGAACTCCTCATCACCGAGGGCCTGCTCGAAGGCCGCCCCGGGGCCGGCACCTACGTTCGCGCCCCCCAGGAACGGCTGCACATGCTGCGCTGCCCGGCCCCCGGGCACCCCAGCGCCCCACTCGCCCCGGCCGGCATCTCCACCTGGGACGCCCAGAGCACCGCCAAAGTCCCGGCCTCCGACGCCATCGCGGGCCGGCTGCGGATCGAGCCGGGTGAGCACTGCGTGCGCACCGCGTACGAGTTCCTCGACGCCAACCAGCGCCCTGTGATGAGCAGCGTCAGCTGGGAGCCGATGGCGATCACCGGCAAGAGCGCGGTGGTCCTGCCCGATGGCGGCCCTTTCGCCGGCCGCAGCGTCGTGGACCGGATGGCGCACCTGGGCATCACCGTGGTCCGCGCAGTGGAGCGGACCCGCCCCGTCCAGACCGACCGCGACCAGGCCCAGCAACTCGGCGTACCCGCCGGGTCTCTCGCGACCGTGATCGAGCGGACCTACTACGACAGCGACGACCGGCCCGTGGAAACCGCGGACCTTGTCATCCCCGCCGACCGGTGGACCATCTGCTATGACATCGCCCTGACCGGCCCGAACGGGACCTGAGCGCCCGGCCCCTACGACCGCGTCCGGCCGCGGCCTCCGGGGAACCGGCCGTTTTCTTGGACCGGGCACGAGTGCTCGGGAATCATGAACCCACGGCCGGACCAGGCCACATGGGGGAGGAACCAAGATGTCCGAGGCACGTCCGAACACGCTCAGCCGGGCCACTCAGGCCCTGGGCTCACCCGCCCTCGGTGCCGCCGTCGGAATCGCCGGGCTGGTGGTCCCCGTCGTCGGCTGGGCTGCCGAACGCGTCAACCTCAAGCTGCTGCTCCTGATCCAGGCCGCGCTCATCCTGGTCCTGGTCGCGGGGCACTACTGGATGCGAAAGACGTACATCCACCTGCGCCGGGCCAATAACCTCAAAGCCATGGATGACGCCCAGTACTACGACCGGGTCCGCTCGCAGCTCGAAGCAGAGCTCATCTCCGACTACGGCGAGATCGCCGACGGCCACCTGCGCGTGTATGCCTCCGAGGTCCCCCGGCTGTCGGCTCTGCTCGTCCGCACCGTCACCGATGCCCAGGCCCAGCCCCAGCGCATCCTGGCCGCGGACCTGACCACCAACCCGACACTCCTCACCGGCCGGCGCGAGTACATCGCCGCCAACCGGCGCTTCACCGAGACCGGCGGCACCATCCACCGGCTGTTCATCGTCTTCGCCGCCGACCTCGCCAAAGAGGACTTCGCCCGCTCCCTCCTGGACCTGATCGGCCAGCACCGCGACCTCGGCGTCACCTGCGGCCTCGCCGTCCGCGACCGCCTGCGCGCCGACCAGGCCGTCGACGTCGTCATCTTCGCCCAGGCCGCCGCCCTGGTAGAAGAAGAGCAGGGAGACGCCGACTACCAGCGCGGCCGGTCCTCCGTCTACTTCAAGGGCGTCGCCCGCTGGACCGACCGCTTCGAGAGCGTCTGGGGCCACGGCGCCGACTCCGCGCCCCGCACCCTCCAGGCCTATGAGGCCGCCGCCCGCCCTCAGCTCGACGCCGGCGCCTGGGATGAGACCCGCATCAGCGCCACCGTCGCCAGCCTGTAGCAGGCGGACCGCGCACACGCCTGAGGGGCGGCCCGCCGGTGGGCCGCCCCTCAGGCGTTCCAGCCGCATGGAACACTGCCCAAATCTAGTCCACTAGATGTACGTTAAGTGATCACAGGTGGGAGGTGCCCACCGTTGTCTCACCCTGGGATCACCGCATGCTGCTCGCCTTATCCCTGATCACGGCCGGGATCGCCCTCCGCCAGGCCGACCGCGTCCACTTCTCTCTCGGCCGTCCGCATGCCGGGGGCGCCGCGCAGCTCATAGCCCTGCAGCGTGCCCGGGCCCACGACTGGACGCCCGTGCTGCTGGTCGCAGGTCAGTGGGTGCAGATCATCGGGTGGTGGATGCTCGCCGCCCAGGGCCTGCCGGGCGCCGTGGCGGCCGCGACCGGTGTCGCGGTCCAGTTCCGGCACCTTCAGGAGATCAGCCATCACGCCATCCATGGCGTACTGGCCCGCTCCCGCAGGGTCAATCACCTGCTGGCGGCACTGGGCGCGCACTACCCGCTCGGATTCGCCCCTGTCGCCGTCCGCCGGCGGCGCCATGTCCGCGACCACCATCCCAACGCCACTCTGGCCGCCGATCCCAACCTTGCGGAACTCGCCGAGGCGGGCCTGCGCCCCGGGGTCGGCGCCCTGCGCTTCGCCGCCGCCGTGGTCCACCCCCTCACCGCCCGGGGCCTCCGGGCCACGCTCACCGCCCTGGCCGCCAACCTGCGCCCGCGGCCGGGCCGGTACGGCGGACCCGCCGCCGTCACCCTGGTCCTGGTCGCCGCGTACGCGGCCGGGGGGTGGGCCGCCGTCCTCGCCGGGGTACTCCTGCCGCGGCTCCTGCTCTACCCCCTGCTCGCCTGGTGGAGCCTGATCGCCGAGCACACCTGGTTCGACCCAGAGCACCGCACCGGCACCGCCGCCGAGATCGAGGCGGGCCGATGCCTGCGCCTCTACCCGCACAACCGCGTTCTGGCCACGCTCGCCGCCACCACCTGGCTCCCCTACGGCGACCTCCACCACTACGCCCACTCCGCCCACCCCGGCCTGCGGTGGAACTACCTGCCCGCCCTGGAGCGACACCTGCCCCGGCCCCACTTCACGCCGGCCGCCCTCATCGCCGGCCCCACTTCGGTGGCCAGACGCCACCACACGGCGCTGACCAGGGCTAATTCATAGTCGGGTTGATCATGCTGCGTTGCAGGTCAGGGGTAGTCCGAGCAGGTCGAGTGGGCGGGCGAAGGGCGTGTAGGAGACCTCGCGGAGTCCCGCTGCGATGTTGTGGTGGCCGGCGTCGCGGAGGGTGTTGATCGCGAGGTTTTGAAGGGTGGCCATGTTCTCCGGTCCGTGTCCGGTCCGGACCTTGGAGGCGTCCTCGGCGAACGTCGTGTCCCTGACGTGGTGGACGGCCTCGATGCCCCACTGAGCTCTGGCGATACGGCCGATGAGCTGGGGGGACGCCTCGCGTGCGGTCATGCTGGTGATGGCGTGGATGGTCTGTCGGGTGATCTTGCCGGTCTTCAGATCGGTGCGGTGTCTGAGAATCTTCACCGCTTGGACGACGTGGGGGAAGTCCAGACCGAGGCCAGTGACGGTGAGCGTGCGGATCGAGCGGGTCTCGCGGCGGCCGTGCCCGCGCTCGCGGTCGTATCGGCGGGCGGTCACCTCCTTCCACGGCAGGGCTCTGACCGCTGCGTGGAGTTTCGGCTGGTTGCCCTTGACCACCATCAGGTAGTGGGCGTTCTTGGCTTGGACCAGCCATTTCGCGTGCTCGCGCTGGGTGTGGAGGGCGTCGGCGGTGACCCTGCGGTGATCTTGAGGTTTCCTGCCGGGAGCCGGGTGCCGCGCCACCGTCGTACCACCGCTGCCCGGTGGAGTTCCGCCGTGCGGTGGGGCTGTGCTTCCGCCTCCCCGTTGTCGCTCCGTGAGGTCGAAAACGAACGGGAAGTGCCAAAGCCCACGGCAGCACTTCACCACTTCCCGGGGGCATCAACCTCAGAGGCACACCCGTGAAGATTTCCCTTTCGCTGCCCCCGCCCTCAACAGCACATCCCGCAGGACCCCTTTGGCTGCAGGACCGCTGTGAGGCTCTCGACAATCGTGTGTTATCGGCGCAAAGCGGAAGCGCGACGATGACTTCTCGAATCCGGGGGGTTCCCCTTTCGAGCCGGTCCTGGTCGAATAGATTAGTCACATCCGGTACGCACGCTGTGACGGGCGACGGCGTCCGCGCCCCACAAGGCGGGATGTGCCCGCCAGCTGCTGCTCCGGACCCGGCACGGTGAGGTCTCCTCGACGGGTACTCCCAACCCGTGACAGGAAACCTGCACACACCGGCCGGGAAGACGGTGCTGTTCCCTATGCGCGGCGCTGCCCGTGCAGAAAGGTGGAATCCCATGGCCAACACCCTGCTCGAACGGTTCGGCCGACTCGCCGACACCATCACCGAGAAGACCATCATCCGCAAAAACGCCCCCACTGCCATCATCTGCATAATAGATACTGACTGTGCAGCCTATTGTGAGGCAACCGAGGGTCGGACGGGGAAGTGCGTGGCCGGCCGTTGTGTTTGCATGGGGTGATTAGGCCGGGGTGGGGTCGGTGATCTGGGGGCGGGGGGTTGTCGGGGTGGTGGTGCGGCGGGGGAGGTGGCGTGGTGATCCCTGGGGTGGTTTATGGGTGGGTGGGGATCCGTGCGGCGCTGGCTGTGGTGTTCGTTGTGGCCGTGGTGTCCAAGGTCCGCCCGGGAGGGTGGGGCCCGTTCCGGACGGCGGTCGGCGCGCTGGTGCCGGCCGCAGGCCGGGGAGCCACACCCCTGGCCGTGCTGGTCGTGGTCGTGGAAGGGGCGGTGGCCGTCCTCCTCGCCTGGCCATGGCCCCCCGCCACGGTGGCGGGCCTGGCATTGGCCGTATGCGCCCTGACCGGTTTCACCACCGCTGTCGTCGCCGGCGTGCGCCGCGGTGACAGCGTGCCCTGCCACTGAGCCTTTTCAGCGGTGAGTCTCCAGAGTGAGGATGGCTCTGGCGATTGACGTGAGGTTGTTCGGGCTGATCCGGGCTTTGCGGAGGATGCGCCAGGTCTTGATCCGGGCGATGGCTCTCTCGACGGGCCATCGGAGGCGTGAGTGCGCCCGGTTGACGGATTTCTGTCCGGCGGTGAGGTCCTTCCCCGGTCGTCGCCGGTGGGGCACTGCTGTCCCGTCGCCGGCTCCTTGGTAGGCCTTGTCGGCCAGGATGGGGATGCCGAGCCGGATGCACGTGGAGATGATCCGGTGCCGCCGGGCCGCCGTGAGATCGTGGGTCCGGCCCGCGAGTGCGGGCGACATCCACACCAGGCTTCCGTTTGGTGCTGTGATGACCTGCAGGTTTACCCCGTGGCGGCGGTGTTTTCCCGAGTAGTCCCCGCGGCTGTCGCCGACCCGGTCGCACTCGACCAGGGTGCCGTCGAGCAGGACGTAACGGGCCCCGGCAACTCGCAAGGCCTCGGTCAGACCCGGCGCCCGGTCTGCCAGGAGTGTGACGACGGCATGTACGT
>NZ_JBEXNN010000065.1:0-11854 GCF_040611115.1 Streptomyces sp. NPDC003038 | reverse complement strand
ATAGACACCTTGCTCAACAGCCCGGGGGCTCTGCCTGTTTCACCACCGCCACCTCATCACCCGATCGGTGGCCACTCTGAAAAGGCTCACTGACCGCGATGTTGCAGGTTCACCAGCAGGTGCCGCGTGTCGGGGACGACGTCTTCCAGCGCCTGCTGGAGGGTCTCGCCCGTGTCCTCGTCGAGTTCGCCGCCGGCGCTGACCAGGGCAGAGCTGCCGCAGGCGGGACGCCGGCAGTAGTCAATGTGCTCTCCTCCCGCCGCCCGCACGCGTCGGCGCCTGCCGACGGACTCTGTGAGGTGGTGGTGCCGCGTCCGCGTTCAGGTAGGCGGCCGGCTGGGCGGCGTCGGCGTGGCTACGGAAGGGGGCAGGTGAGCGGGAGGACGCGTTCGGTCAGCCGGCCGGTGAGGTGTGTGTCGGTGACGACGGCCTCGGCAAGCCACTCCGCTTGGGTCAACTGCTCTACCAGCAGCTGCAGTTTGCTCGGATCGGCGGGGCACCAGGAGGCAAGCAGCTCCAGGGCGAGTCCTCGGCCGCAGGGGCCGAGTCGTCCGTCAGTGCTCGTCTGGGTGGCCAGCGTCAGGGCGAGCAGCCGGGTGTCCGCGGCGGCCTTGGCCTTGCGGAGTTTCTTGTCCGAGACGACCTTGTGGGCCCAGCCGCTGAGCTTGGGTCGTGTCGCCTTGCCGAAGGTGAACGGGCCGGGATTGTTCCAGTGAGGCATGAGGGAGGGAACGGTGATACGGGTGGGGTTCTCCGGTTTCGAAGCAAGCAGGCCGGCGGCCGTGCCGGGGATGCCCAGCCAGCCTCGGCCGGCCAGCTGCTCGACCAGGTGCTCCGGGTCGGTCAGGCCCAGCGCGGTGAGGTCCTGCCCGACGACGTTGCCGATACCGGTGAGCGCGGTGCGCAGCGTGAGCGTCAGCGTGACCAGGCGTGCTTCCGCTCCGGGCAGCGGGGCATGGTCGGCCACGTGGGCGAGGACGGACCGTGCCTGCTCCCACTGCGTCGACGCGGTCAGCAGGCGGGTCACCGTCGGCCCGTCGTTGTCCACGCTGTGGCCGGTGCGCTGCCGGTGCTGGAGGCGGGCGGTGCTGGAGGCGGGCGGTGGTGGAGGCCTGGTTGGCGCGATGGGCGTCCAGTTGCAGGCGCGTGTCGCCGGTGACCTCGGCCCAGGTGGTGAAGGCGCGGGCCTTGCGCTCCTGGAGGCTGGCGAGCAGCTCCAGGTCGGGTTCGGTGCCCTGCTGGTAGGCGCGGAAGAGATCGCCGAGCTCGATGAGCCCGTCACGCAGGAAGACGGGCCGCAGGTTGGACGGGATGGCCCGCTGTGCGGTCTTCCCTTGGGGAGGGCGCCGGGCAGGCGTGTTGCGGAGAGTCGGCACTTCCTGCGGGCCGGTTGCGGCCGGGCGGTAAGGGAACCCCAACTCGCCTGTGGGCGCGGTTGAGGGGCGGGGGGCGGTGGCCGGGTCGGTCGCGGGCGGGTCGGTGGTGATGACCTTTGTTCCGGGTGTGGCGGCCGCGCAGCGTGAACAGCACTCCATGGCCCGCCACCAGCGCCCTTCCCGGTCGGTGACCACGGCCAGGACGACCGCCCCGCCGCACCGCCATGGTTCGGGACGTGCGTGGCGGACGGCGCGGCGGTTGTGCGTGGTGCAGCCCTCGGTCTTGCATGCGCAGTATGCGTCGGCCCGAGGCGCGGTGGCGGCCTGCAGGTGGGTCTTGAGGTGGGCGACCGCTGCTGCACGGCCGGCAGCCGCGGACGGCAGGCGCTGCGCGGCGCAGGAGGGACGGCTGCACGAGACGCGCACTGCGGTGCTGCCACGACCCGCCGCGTCCAGACGCACCGTCCAGCGACGACCCAGCACCCGCTCATCCAGCTCGCTTGTCACGGCCCTCCGCCCACCCTGGCCTCCTTCTCGCATAGTAATCACCCGGTCACGCATACAGCTGGCGAGTCCACCGTATGCGGCAGGCCGCCCGACGGCCACGGAACTCGCTTCCATGAAACTGTTGATGCCCGCCCGCATCGGAAGCGAGCTTTCCAATCCTCACGAGTTCGAATCTCATATCCTCCGCCAGTGCATCCCGCCTTTCCAGATCGTTGAGGTGGTCGCACAGCCGGCGCATCACCGCGTCGGGCAGGTCCTTTGCCGGCCTCGGTGTCCTTGGTGTCCTCGGGTTCGTCGGGGAGTGTCCTCACACTGCAGCCGGAAGTCTGTCGGCAGGCCCTCCCCCGGTGGCAGCTTCAGCGTGTCCACACGTTGCCGGTGATGCGGTTCGCACCTGTCCCCTGGCTCTTCGCACGATGGGATGAAATGCGGGGCAAAGCACCTGGAGAGAGGCGAGTCAGCCGCTACCTTCGCTCTGTTCACAGGACTGGGATATCCCGTGTCCCTGAAGGCAGGAGGCCGTGGAGCTGATGACGCAACGACCGCCGGAGCGTTTGGCCAACCGGATTCTCGCGGGGCTCATCAGTGAGGCGGGATTCTCCCACGCCGAGCTCGCCCGCCGGGTCACTCAGCTCGGCCGCGAGCACGGTCTGGATCTGCGGTACGACAAGACCGCCGTCGCCCGGTGGCTGCGTGGACAGCAGCCGCGCGGGGCTGCTCCCGCCCTGGTCGCGGAGGTGTTCACCCGATGTGTGGGCCGGAGTCTGTCGGCCCAGGCGCTGGGCTTCGAGGCGTGTGTCCCCGTGTCTGCTGGCCTGGAGTTCGCACAGACGCCGGAGCAGGCCATCGAGATTGCGAGCGGTCTGTGGCGCAAGGACTCGGGCACCAGCGCCGTGCTGAGGAAGATCGCCTTCAGCCCGGCCGGGCTGGTGGCCCCCAGCAGGGACTGGCTGGTCGACCGGGCCAACGAGCCCGTGGGCCGCCCAGATCCGGCCACACCTGCAGAACTCCACGCCCCGGCCCAGGGGAAGGCAGCCGTCCCCGTGCGCGGACAGAACCACCGGGAACTCGGCCAGCCGGTCACCAGCGGCGACATCGCGGCCCTGCGCTCGGCCGGCGCACTCTTCCGCACCCTCGATGACACCTACGGGGGCGGCCACGCGCGGCAGGCACTGGTGAGCTATCTGCATCACGAGGCCGAACCGTTGCTGCGCGGCACCTACGGCCCGGCTATGGGACGACGGCTGTTCGCGGCCACGGCCGATCTGACCCTCCTGGCGGGCTGGACCGCGTACGACATCGCAGCCCACGGCCTCGCCCAGCGCTACTTCATCCAGGCGCTGCGCTTCGCCCAGGCGGCCGGCGACCGGGCCTACGGCGCCTACGTGCTGGCCACCATGAGCCGCCAGGCGGTCTACCTCGGCCACGGCCGCGAAGCGGTGCAGCTCGCCCGGGTGGCGCAGCAGGGCGCTGGCACCGGCGTGCCACCCGTCGTGCAGGCCATGCAGCATTCTGCCGAGGCCCGCGGGCACGCGGTACTCGGCGAGGTCAGAGCCTGCACTGCCTCACTCCTACGGGCAGAGCGCGCGCTGAGCACGGCACGGCCGGGCGACGACGTACCGCACTGGGCACTCTTCTACGACGAAGGCCAACTTGCCGCGGAGTTCGCACACTGCCACCGAGATCTCCACCAGTACCGCGCCTGCGCGCAGCACGCGGAACGCTCCCTCCGACTACAGGCCCCCCAGTACGCCCGCAGCAGGCTCCTGTGCCGGATCGTCCTCGCGACCGCCCGCCTCGGTCTGGGAGAACTGGACATCGCCTGCGCCCTGGGCGCGCAGGCCGCGCACAAGGCGGCGGAAATGCGTTCAGTACGGGCAGCGGAATGCGTCCGTGATTTCGAACGCCGCCTCAGGCAGTACCGCGACACCGCAGCCGCCCGCGACTACCACAACCGAGTAGCCGTCTTCCTCTGACACGATGAGGCGGCTTTTCAACCCTGCGGCGGGCGGTCACCGGTTTCAGCCCGCCGCCCTCGCCCAGCCCGGACGGCGGGTACGTGCCGTGGCGTAGCGGCCCCGCAGGCTGCGGGGCCGCTCGCGGCTCCGTCCGTCCGGCCGGCGACCGAATGGATCTCCTTCAGCAGCGGCAGCCGCAGAGTGACGTCACAGCGGTTGCCGTCGGCTGCCGAGACCACAAGTGGGATGCGCTGCCCCGTCGGCGACGACGTGGTGCCTGCTGAGGGGACGTGCGCGGCCGACCGGACTCGTCAGGGCCTCTTACGCGGGTTGCTCCGGCGCCGATGCCGTGATTACGGCGAAGACACCGCCCTGCGGATCGGCAAGGACGGCCATCCGGCCGGCCGCCATGTCGAAGGCTGGAGCCATGACGCTGCCACCAGCCCGCACCGCAGTCGCCTGGATACTGTCGACGTCATCGACGTGGAAATACGGCAACCAGTGCGGCGGAACCCCATCCGGCACCATGGACAGGTCCTTCATGCCGGCGACCGCACGGCCGCCCACCTTGAACTCGGTGTACGCCTGGACGCCCGGCATCTGCGACGGGGCCGGGCTGATCGGCAGTACGGCCGCGTAGAACCTGGCGGCGGCGTCGGTGTCATCGGTGCTCAGCTCGTTCCAGACCAGCGCGCCGTGCTCGTTGACGATGCCCGCACCGCCGAAGGTGCCGGGCTCCCAGAGCCCGACGGCGGCCCCGGTCGGATCGGTGATCACGGCCATCCGGCCGAGGTCCCCGGGACCCGGTCCGCAGCCCTGACCTCTGCCAGGTCCAGTGCCAGCTCCGGGTGGGCGACCCCGTACCGCCAGCCCCGCCGCAAGCCGGAACCCGATCCACAGCCACCGCCCGCCCCGCGACCCGAAGCCCGGCCCGCTACCGGGGCCCGTACCGGCCCCCGAGCCCATTACCTGAGGGACTGAGCCACTGGCTTCGGACTGGAGGCTTCGGGTTGCAGCAGGAAGGACCGAGTCATGAACGGCAGCGACGAAATCCCCCGCGTGGTCGTGGGCGTCGACGGCTCCCCGGCTTCAGATGAGGCGTTGCGGTGGGCGGTGCGCCACGCACGGCAGATCGGGGCGACGGTGGACGCGGTGGCGGCGTACGCCATACCTGGCGCCGCGGGCTTGTCCGCTCCGGTGGTGGCCGCCGGGTTTGATGAGGCCCGGGCCAGACAGGACCTGGACGACGAGATCCAGAAAGTGCTGGTCCAGGTCGGCGACGTGCCCCTGGAACAGCATCTGCTCCGGGGCGGCGCGGCCAACGCGCTGATCCAGGCGTCGGCCGGCGCGGAACTGCTCGTGGTGGGCAGCAGGGGCCGGGGAGGCTTCGCCAGCCTCCTTCTGGGTTCGGTCACCCAGCAGTGCGCGCTGCACGCATCGTGCCCGGTGGTCATCGTCCGGCCGGGGACCCGTTGACGGCGCCCCGACGTCAGAGGGCGGCACCTGACCGTCGGCCCAGGCGGAGGTGGCTGCCAGGTATTCCTCACCAACCGCCGCAGCAACACCGCCCAAGGCCCGAACTCTTGCGGCGGTATCCGGTCCGATACCGGAAGAGCCGGTGAGCCACCCCGCGAGGCCCTGATTCTGTTGTCGGGGGCACTCCGGGTATCAGCGATACGTGATCTTGGTTCACCGCGCCGTGATTCGCCCTGGTGGACCTGACAGATCCCCCAAAGAGCCGCGAGCGGTTGCGTCTCCCCCTGGACGGCCGGAGGCTCGCCATGTCAGGACTTCGTACGAAGCTCGCGAAGCTCTGAAGTCATGAAGCGGTCAAAGGCCTCGACCGCTCATGCCGGTCAAGGCCTCGCGGCTGCTCATCCCGCGGGGCTTTGATCATGTTCCGGGAACGAAACCGGAGCGGGTGCGATACGTGAGCTTGGCTTGGGTGACTGCAGGGCTTCTGCGATCCATGCCCGCAGGACTCTGTCCATGCTCCGGTCCTGACGGCCCATGCAGGACCGGAGCATGATCATTTATGGCGCCTGCAGCGTCGCTCCGGTCCCGGAGCGTGCCGACGTCGACGAGGACCAGGAGCTGGTCCTCGAGGATCCCACCCGGGAGCAGGTCCTGGACTTGGCGCGACCGCGCGGCCGCCGACCATCAGGTCGTCCTCGACCACATCGCCCGGTACGGCGAGACGTCGGCGCAGCGCCTGTTCAACCGGGAGTTCGTCGCGACCGTGCAGCGCCTGTCTGGCCTCGGGCACCTGGAGCCTATGGCAGGCAGGGAGAGAGCGGTTCTCCCGCCGTGGGGACGTCCCCGACAGCCCGGGCTGGAGTGACGAGCAGAAGGAGACGGTCGACCGGATGTGGGCAGAGATCCGGGAGCTGTCGATCGCGGTCGTCGATCACCCCCACTGGAAGAGCCTCCCCGTCGACGTCTTGGTGGCGGCCCGCATGCAGCTGAGGCGGCAGGCCCGCCCCGCTGAAATGGCCGAGGCGGCGTAGCCGCCGTGATGGAACCGCTCTGCCCCTGCCGTCGGCTCTGGACCAGCCTCTGCTGATACGCCGCTGGCTGGAGCTCACCCTCCTCGCCCGCGTCGACGAGAAGATCAGCGCCGTCCGGGCGGCAGACGAAGAGAGGGCGCGCCGCCGGCCGCCGGAGCCGCCCCGATGGTGGATCGAGTACGGCATCGGCGTCTCCCGCAGGCCCGACCGTATCCACACCGGCGCCTGCCCGATCACCAGCCGCGGTCGCGCGGCCACCAGGGAATCGGTCCTGGAAGTCCTGCGGACGGTGCCCTCGGTCATCGCCTGCCCGCTGTGCCGGCCCGACAGCGAGCTCGGGCTTCTCGACGGCTGATCAGGCACGGACGTGGGGCGGCTCGGTCCGCGCAGGGTTGGTTTCCGCCTCCCGCTACTCGGACCGTGGGAGAGGCGAGCGCGTTATCGTGGACCCTCCGACGTTGCTTTTCATGATCTTGCAGGAGTGCCCGCGTGCCCGAGGACCCCATCGCCCACAGCGAGCTCGCTGCCCTGACCCGGCGTTTCGAAGAGGTCGCGGAGAAACACGACCGCGAGTTCGGGATCATCAAGTCCGACCTCACCGCGGTACGCCTCCAGATCGGCAACCTCGACCAGAAGGTCGAAGCCCTGGACGAGAAGATCGACCGCAACCAGGCCCAGATCATTGAGCTGCTTACGCAACTGGTCGGCCAGCGCCCGGACGCCGGCTGACCATCCCCGGCCGGCCCCCGCCCCCGCCTCTTCTGCGGCCCCGAACCTGGCGCTCTGGTACGGGGCCGCAGTCCGCGGTCAGCTGCCGGTGCGAAGCCGCTCCTGTCGTGCCATCCCGCCCGGGCCCGGTCCTCGCCGTTGATCTACCGTGCGGTCGACGCCACTGGATCCGTCGGCGGTGCTCCGTCTGCGATGCCAAGGGCGGCCAGGACTACATCGAGGTGGGCGAGCCGGGCGGCGAGGCGATGCAGCGGGAGCACGGCCACGGCAGCCAAAAAGGCCCGGCGCCCGGAAGACCAGCGCCCCGGACGGGGGACCGGGCGAGCATGGTGCCCTACTACCGGCTGATGAACATCTCCTGCCCGGTGTGCCACGCCAAGCCCGACGCCGAGTGTGCCCTGCCCGCCGGCTCCCACCAGGCGTGGCGGGACATCCTCCACCACCACCTCGACCGCGCTGGCGGCCGCCGCCGATGGACGCCCCGCGCTCCACCGAATGGAACGGGCGCGGCAGGTCAGACAGCCGCCGTCAGGCCGGTGGCGGCTCCGCTGCGCTGCCCGGCGCACTCGGCCAGGACTGCGCCCAGCGCGGCGGCGATGTCGGGGTCGGTGTCCTTGTGACCGGCGCGCCAGCGTAGGTAGGGCTCGGCCCCCTGGAGCAGACCGGAGCGGGGGTGCTCCTGCACCATGCCGCGGTGGGTGCTTGAGTTCTAGTGGTTGTCGCAACACCCCAGCTCAAAGGGGTGCTCGATGGACTTCGAGATCCGTAAGGATCGTGCGAAGCCGCAGGGCCGAAAGAAGCTGACCTGGGAGAGGTCTGCATACTTCCAGCTCATGCAGCAGGGCTACAGCAACAAGGAAGCCTGCCGGGTCGTCGGTATCGACATCCGGACCGGCAAGAAGTGGCGCAATGGCCATCGACCGGGCAAGGGCCGCAGGCCGCTGCCGCCGCCACACAGGCTGGCGGCAGCGGCCTGCGGCCCGTCGCGGTATTTACGTGAGGCCGAGCGGATTCACATAGCGGACCGGCTGAGGGAGAAGGCCACCGTCCGGGCCATCGCCGCGGAACTGGGACGCAGTCCGTCAACGGTCAGCCGGGAGATCCAGCGCAACCGTACTGTCCTGCCGAACGGGCAGTGGTACTACCGGCCCCGGCGGATTCAAGGGGTCGTCGCAACACGTGGTGAGTTGATCAAGCCGCGAGCAGTTTAGACAGACGCTCGCTGGGGTTTCCCAGCCGAGTGTCTTGCGTGGGCGGCTGTTGAGTTCGGCGGCGACGGCGTCCAGGTCCTCGCGGGTGTGGATGGACAGGTCGGTTCCCTTGGGGAAGTACTGCCTCAGCAGGCCGTTCGTGTTCTCGTTCGAGCCGCGCTGCCAGGGGCTGCCCGGGTCGCAGAAGTAGACCGGGACGTCCGTGGCGATGCTGAAGGCATGATGGGAGGCCATCTCGCAGCCCTGGTCCCAGGTGAGGGACCGCTTCAGGTGCGGCGGGAGGGTCTGGACCGTGTCAGCCAGAGCGTTGCGCACGGCGGGGGCACTGTGGTCGGTGGGCAGGTGGACGAGCATCAGGTAGCGGGTGCTGCGTTCGACCAGTGTGGCGATGGCGGAGCGGGAGTTGCTGCCGACGATGAGGTCGCCTTCCCAGTGGCCCGGGACGGCCCTGTCGGCCGCCTCGGCAGGCCGTTCACTGATCATCACCATGGGGTGTGAGTAGCGCGGCTGCCGCTTGGCCGCATGCCGGTGGGGCCTGCGCATGGCCCGTCCGGTCCGCAGCGACCGTGTCAGCTCACGGCGGAGTTCGCCGCGGCCTTGAACGTAGAGAGCCTGGTAGACGGTCTCGTGCGTCACGTGCATCTCCGGCCGGTCGGGGAAGCGTCTGCGCAGAGCCTGGCAGATCTGCTCGGGGCTCCATCTCAGGGCCAGGTGGTCCTGAATGAAGTCCCGCAGTTCCCGGTTCTGGCCGATCTTGCCGACCTTGGGGCGCGGCCGGCGGGCGACGGCGCGGGCCTGGGCGGCGTGAGGCCGGTACTGGCCGTTCATGGGATGCCGGTTGCGGCGTATCTCCCGGCTGACGGTGGACGGGCTGCGGCCCAGCTCGGCAGCGATGGCCCGGACCGTGGCCTTCTCCCGCAGCCGGTCGGCGATGTGGATGCGGTCCGCCTCGCCCAGGTAACGCGAGGGCGCGGGCGGCGCCTCAACGGGCAGCGGCACCACCGCGTTGATCGGTGGTGCCGCCTTCTTGTTGCCCGAGGCGCCACGTCCGTTGCGCCATCGCTTGCCGGTCCGGATGTTGATGCCGGTGGCCTGGGCAGCCTCGGCGTAACCCATTCCTTGATCCACAAGCCGGAAGTATGCCTCCCGCTCCTGGATCAGCTTCCTGCGTCCCTGCGGCCTCCGGTCCTCCCGGATCTTGAAGTCCATTGCATCCCCTGAGCTGGGGTGTTGCAACGACCACTAGAACCTAAGCCTGTCCGCAGGGGCTCTGTCCGTGCTCCGGTCCCTGACGGCCCATGCAGGACCGGAACACGATCATTCAAGGGGCGTGCATGCCATGTCGTACAGGCGGGCCTGGGACAGCTCCTTGATCACGCGGACGTCAGACATCCACATGATCAATGGCTCTAGGCCCGCCGCCTGCGCCAACACCCCGAGCAACGACTTTGATGAAGCCCTGGATCGCTGGGCGGTTGAAAGACCGGACTGGGCGAAGGGACCGGGCCGGTGGCCGGACCGCTGCTTCATGTGTGGTGGGTCAGTCGTGTGGTGCTCCGCTTTCGCCGTCCGGCTCCCGCACGGTGGCTGAAGCAAACGGCTCCGCCCACCACAGGGCCGTCGCCAGCCTTGTGGTGGGCGGGTCAGGCGAGAGCGGACAGCGAAGTTGGCCCTGTCGCGAGTTCCGTGAAACCGAGTTGTTGATCTTCGCTGTTTCTGATCATGCCGGGTGCCCCTCGCTGAGCTGATCGCCGTTCTGTCCCGTACTTTGTCCGACACGTCGAGTACGTCCGCTCTGCGGGCCGGACCGTTCACGTTCACGAGAGGCAGGGAGCCATCGGCTTCGTGTACGGACTGTGGCGCGGCCTCGGTCCGCGTGCACAGCCGGTACGAACGCCGGATCTCCGATACAGCCGTGGCGAACCAGCAGAGCGTGCTGCACCTGCAAGTACGCCGGTTCTTCTGCGGTACAGGGACCTGTGCGAGGACAACTCAGCTCCACGGGAGACGTCTTTTCCGGGACCTGGCGTCCGGACGAGGCAAAGTGTTTGCGCGGACGACTCCATACGGCTGCTGCCTGTGGCCGTTGCCGGGCAGGCGCCGGGAGATCGGCCTGCCGGTGACCGAGAATCCAGACGTAACGGCGTAGAGGCCGCTACCGTGAGGGCGGCGTTCCCGGCCCCGGCTGTGCCACCGCCTGCGCACCCACCCCGCGGGCAAAGGAACACGGCCAGCGCGAGCAGGGCCGTGGCAGAGATCAGAATTCGTCGCATGCCCGCACAAGCTGCCGACGGCGCCGGGCGTCACGGGCCGGGGGGGTCATCCTGAGGTATGAGTCGGGGGGTGTGGCTACCTCTCAGGGCGTTTGTGTGAATGGTTATTTGGGGGGACTTTTTTGGATCTTGGTGGGTGGAGTATGGGAACGCGCTTCCGCGGGCCGGTGTTTCGGGCTGTGGCGGGGGTGTGGGGAAGTGGTCCTGTCGTCGGTGGGGCCGGTGGTTCAGGCCGGTAGGGCATGTGAGGAGAAGGTTATGGCGCGTCATAAGAGGGTGGGCAGAGGGTCGATGGCTACTCTGCTGGCGAATCGGTATGCGGTGACGAGTATTTCTCTGGGGGCTGCTCTCGGGGTCGGCGCGATGAGTGCCGTGCCGGCGAGCGCCGCGAGTCTTCCGGGCGCCTGTCAGGAGGAGGGCTGCAATGACCGGGACCGCAGGGATGTGCACATCGGTGTGGACCAGAATGTGTATTTTGCGAATGATGCGGGTCAGGATTTGTATGTTATCCCTGCGCCGGATCCTGGTTATGCTGTCGCCGATATGGGGATCGATATCGGAGCGATGTTCCTGGGTGTGGGGGAGATCAAGAAGGGCTATCAGCTGTCGGTGGGTCTGCCGGAGACCATCAAGACCGTTTCCGATCTGTACAAGTACATGAAGGTCAGCGGCGCGTATCTATCGGGGACGGCGGCTGTGGGGTTCCGTTCGGCGGAGGGGTCGGAGGCCGGTGTCGAGGCGGGTTCTCATGAGGATCTCGCCCACTACACGGGTCTGGCCGGTGGCTTCGCTGATGATTTCAAGCGCAACGCGGTCCGGATTCCCAGTGGCGAGTACAGGAACGTCATGGACAAGGGTCTCTTCACCACCTGGCTGAACCCGGCGAGTGGCTGGATGGGGATGGCCGGCGGGAAGGCTGCGAACTTCATGGTCATGACTGGGGACGGGAAGCAGATAACGCAGTTTGACGGCGCTCCGGACGAGTCGTGGATTGCCGGACCGAATGGCATTGTCCGCTCGGAGTACGGCACTGTTTGGGAGCCGAACCCGCAGGCGGGGCAGCACGGATGGGATACCGCCCAGTAGGTGGGCATTCGGCTTTCGTGGTCGAATGTAGGTGCGGGAGTGGTGACCGCCGGCCGCCGCCCCGCCCGGCCGGGGGGCCGGGCGGGGCGGCGGTGAAACCATGAGGCCTAGCTGTATTGCCCCGGGAGGTTGTGGACGGGTGATGGAGGTCTCGGCTGAGGCGTCTTGAACGGGTGAGGGCCTTCCGGGTTCGGTGTGGATTGCGAC
>NZ_JBEXNN010000064.1:0-13418 GCF_040611115.1 Streptomyces sp. NPDC003038 | reverse complement strand
TCGCCCGCTCGGCATCGGACAGCACCACCGGCGGAATCTTCGGTCCAGGACGACTCACACCAGACCAACGACGAATCTCCGACTCAGGACACTAGATGCAGCTCGCGGTCCCATCCGGTTTGGCGGTGGCGGTGAGGATGATGGGCGTCGTGTGTTGTGCATTGGGTACACGCCGTTGGCTTTCACTGGTGCTGGCCTGGACTGATGCCGGTACCAGGGTGTCGTTGTGCTGGTGAAGGCTGGTGTCGTTCGGTGGGTGGGGGGCTTGTCGCTCCTGTGGGTGGGTGTGGCGAAACGCCGGGTGGGGCCGTGTCATGTCTGGCTACGCTCGGTGGATGCCGTCGTTTGCGGGTGATCCGCGTCATGAGCGTCTTGTTGCTGTCCTGGTGCCGTTGTTGCGTCGGTCGTGTCCGCCGGGCGGTGGCGGGTTCGGAGGGTCGTATGAGCTCCGCCTCGGTGTTGATGAGGCGGAGGAGCTGGGCGGGGTCGCTCCGATTTGCTCGGCGATGCATAAGGCCGGCCGGTCCTTGGGATGGGCGAAGCTGCAGACGTTTGGTGGTTCCTTCCCACAGGTCGCTGTAGCGGGTGTGGTGGACCTGCGGGAGGTTCCTGAGGAGTTCGCCGCTGCGGTTGATGAGTATGAGCTGCAGCGGGGGAGGGCCGCGGCGGAGGTGATCGGACAGACGGTCGAGGACGGAAAGCCGCGCGCGGTCCCGGGTTCTGTTTTCGTGGTGGCACAGGAGTTCCGTGCCGCGTATGCCGAAGGCGTGGCCGGGTGAAGCGCCAGCGGGCGACGCGGCTGCTGGCGGACTTGATCACGCGGCTCGAGGACGGTGGTTGGCCGCTGGGCCTGGTTGACGAGGTGTACGTCTTCGGGTCGTACGCGCGCGGGGCGCTGGAGCCGAACGATGTCGACGTCGTCATTGAGCACGGCACGGACAAGCGTTGGCTGGGCGAGTCGCTGGATGCATCGATCAACGGGCGTGACTCGTACGTGGGGATGAGGCAGGCCCTGCGGGGCCGGACCCGGGGGATCTCCTTCCAGTTCCGTGGTCGCAGCAGCCTGCTGGACGAGGGCTTCGAGCTGTTCTTGCTCTGGCGGAAGGGTGAGCCGTTCTCCCTGGCTCGCGAGCGCCTTGCCTCCTTGACAGCGGACCCGGAAGCCGGGCCTGCGCCCAGGGACCACATGCTCACAGAGTTCGAGGGGCTGGAGAGCATGGTGCCGCGCCCGGCGCGGATCGAGCTGTTCGGCCGGCACGTGAAGGGTAAGATCAGCATCACGCCGCTGAGGCTGTTGGACGGAGACCTCGACGACCCTGAAGTCGCCCGGCATGTACGGCGGCGCTGGGTGGAGACAAGCCCGTTGCGCCGGGCGGCGACGTGCGCCCTGGTCGCGTTGGAGCAGCGGGGCGTTGACCTCAGAGAAGTCACGTTGCACGGTCAGCGGCTGTTCGGTCGGGACCAGCAGGCTGAACGCTGTTTCGTCGATCTGGGGTGGAACGGCTTCGGATACATGGGGCGTCTCCTGGACGGTGGAGTGACCTGGCTGGAAGTGTTGCGCCCCCATCGCAGCAAGCCCATGGACGCACTGCTCATCGAGCCGCTGCCTCGCACGTAACCGGCATCCGCATAGCCGCGTTCCGGCGCGGCACGGGAACCGGGGGCCTGCTTCATCCGTTCGTGTGTGCCTGATCGGCGTGTCGGGATGGATGAAGCCAAGGCGGACAGCCACCACCTGCACGAGGTGCAGCCGGGGGTGAGGAGTGTCCGATCAGGTTCCTGGTGCGAGGACACGCCGCGGCGGTGGCCAGCTGGCGGGCGTGAGGGTGCGGTGGCGCGCTTGATGGCCCTTGATTCCCGGGGCGAGTTGGCTACTGAGCACGCGCGGGCGGTCGCTGGGGCTCTTGGCGTGTCGCTGCGGACGGTGTGGAATTGGGTGGCGGTGGCCCGGTGTGAGGGGCGGCTGTCCGCACGGACTCCGTCACGGGCTGGTGTGACGCCGGATGTGCGTGTCCGTTTGGCGGTGTGGGGTGGGAATGTGGCCACGGTTCACCGTGAGCTGCTCGCGGAAGCGGCCGCGGCTGGTGACCCGGGCTTGGTGCCTTCTCTTCGGACCCTGCAGCGCGTTGTACGCCGGGACTTGTCGGCGGGGGAGCGGGCCGGCTGAAGGGTGATGAAGCAGCGCGCCGCCGCTACGACGTCTACGGTAAACGGCCGCCCACACACCGCAATGCGTGCTGGGAGGGTGATCACAAGCGGGTTCCGGTCCGGGTCAGCCTGGAGGGCAGCGCGGTGTGTCCCTGGGTGACGTGGTTCATCGATGTGGCGTCGAAGGTGATCGTGGGGGTAGCGGTCACCCCGCACCAACCGGCTCGGGACGCCGTCCTGGCCGCGCTGCGTACGGGGATCAGCCGGGCCGCCCCGTACGGACCGTACGGTGGCCTGCCGGGCCGGGTTCGGGTGGACCGGGGGAAGGACTTCCTATCGGGGGCGGTTGCGAGGGCGCTGGGCGGCTTCGCGGTACCGGTGACGACCTGCCGGCCTACAAGCCGTACCGGAAGGGCACCGTGGAGGCCTTGAACGGTGCGGTGGAGCAGATGTTGCTGGTTTCTCTGCCGGGCTACACGCGGCGCGCCCGCCCCACGCAGGCACACCGGCCGGATCCGGTGGAGGATCTGCTGTCCTACCCGGACTTCGTCAGGGTCCTGCTGGACTGGGTGGCCTGGTGGAACACCGAGCACCACCCGGCCGGCGTCCCGGACGGGATGACCCCGCGCGAAGCGTGGGAGGCGGATCCGACACCGCTTGAGGACGTGCCTGAGGAGCAGCTGGCGTTCTTCGCGATGGAGGACGACGGCCGTATCCGGAAGATCACCACGAACGGGGTCGCGTGGCGGCGCCGCGCCTACATCGCGGACTGGATGGCCGGCCATGTCGGCACGAGGGCACGGCTGCGCTATCTGCCACATTTCGACGGAAGGATCGAGGTCTTCACCGCCGACGGGCCTGTCCGGCACCTAGGCACCGCCTACCTCGCCGAGGCCGCGACACCGGCCCAGCGCCGCGCCCTGTCCAAGGTCCGTGAGAGCAAGGCCCACGCTCTCAAAGCGGACCTCAAAGCAGCGGAGAAGCTGAGCCGGAGCCGCTACACCGCAATGACCATGCCTGCCGCGCCCCTTCCGCGGCGATCGGTCACTGGCCAGCAGGCCCAGGAGGAGATCAGCCGCGCCCAGGCGGTGGACCTTGCAGCCCGCGCGCTGCCGGACCTGATCCCGCCGCGAGAGCCTCCGCCGGGTTGGGCCCGGCCCCGTTCCCACCTCGAGACCACCGTGCCGGCCGTGACAGATACAACCGACACCGCCGTGCCGGACGACCACACCGGCACTGAGCCCGCACCGGACAGCAAGGAGTGACCACGATGCCCACCTCACCCCGCAGGGCCGTCTGCCCGCGGAGCGGGAGGACCACTTCATGCGCCTTCCGGGCGCCCAGGTCGTCTCCACCCGCGCCCTGCTCACCGCTCGGGAGAACATCCGGGCCGCGATCGAGGCCAAGGCGATGATCTGCATTTACGGGCAGGCCGGAAATGGCAAGTCCTTCGCGGTCAACGCCTGCCTGCGCGAGCTCGCGCCGAAGCTGACGCGCCGGATTCAGTTCCGGGCCCGGCCCTCCACCCGCGACCTCCGACACGAGTTGTTCCACGCCCTTGGCCTGCAGGGCCGTCCGCCGACGCAGCCGATCGAGTTCGACCGGATGCTGCGCGGCGCCCTTCAGGAACCGCATGTCCTGGTCTGTGATGAAGCCCAGTGGCTGTCGAAACTCTGGTGTGGATGAGCCGGTTGTTTCGCTGCTAGTGGTTGCTTTTCCTGCGGTGCCCTCGTTGGGTTCGTCGGTGGCGGCGCGTTTGTTCAGGTGCTGCCTTAAACGACGAGCTTCGGGGTGCTCTGGACATGGGTGTGGGGGAGCGGGGCGAGCTGCGCCTGCTGGAGGGCGGGTTGGCCGGTCCGGATGCCGGTGTGGATCCGTGGGTGTTCCAGGCCGGGTGCGTGGAGGCGTTCGCCCGGTGCGTGGGTTCGCTCCGACCACGGTACGCAGCTATACCTCCCTCCTCGCCCGTGTTCTGGCACGTTTCGACTGCCCGGTGTGGGCACTGGAACCCGATGACGTGGACGAGATGCTCCACGCCCTTGCCGTCGCGGGCCTGGCCGCCGGTACGCGGCGGCAGTACCTGCAGATGATGCGGACTTTCCACGGCTTCGTCGCACAGCGGTACGAGGCCCAGGTCCGTGCCGCGTTCGGGGTCGCGGTCGGCAGCGGTGGGCTGGACCGGTTCAACCGGGTACGGCATGCCGGTGACGACGCTCCAACGGGTCTGCCTCCCACCAGGGAGCGCCTGGAGGCGTTCTTCGCCTTCGCCCGTTCCCAGGTGGCTGTCGCCTGCGACTACCGGGCCGCGGCCCGGGACTACACCATGCTGCGCACGCCGTACCTGTCCGCGGTCCGGGTGGGTGAGCTGGTGTGCCTGGACCAGGCCGACGTGTATCCGCAGCTTGGGCCGTCGGGGAAGCTGCACGTGCGGTTCGGGAAGGCGGTGAACGCGTCGGGTCCGCGGCCGCGGTGGGCGCCCATGCTCGAGGGCCTGGAGAAGATCCTTGCCTGGTATCTGGCCGATGTCCGGCCGCTGTTCCCCGCCACCGAGGTACTGTTCTGCGACGGCGACGGCCAGGCGCTGAAGGCGGCCACGGTCCGGGACAGGCTGGCCCGCCTCCTCGATCTCGAAGGTGCCGACTGGGACGAGCGGTTCACCCCGCATGCGCTGCGCCGGGCGTGTGCGACGCACCAGTACGAGCGGGACATGGACCTGATCGCCGTCCAGCAGCTCCTCGGACACCGACACATCGCCTCCACGATGGCGTACGTGAAGCCGTCGCAGCAGTTCGTCGAGGACGCCTGGCAGCGCGCGACCCAGTCAGCTGTCCGTGCGCTGGCCGGCTGAGAGAGACGAGTGGCATGACACCAGCAGGAACAGAGCTACCGGACACGGTCTCGGCAGCCGTGGAGTGGCGGCTGCGGATGGCCGCAGCACAGCGGGGCGTGTGGACCGGGACCCAACTGCGCTGGCTGCTCGCTGAGAAGGCGGGCCTGGAGCTATCGGCGGCCTCGGTGTCCGCACTGTTCACCAAGCAGCCCTCCCAGGTGAAACTGTCCACCCTCACCGCCCTGTGCACGGCCCTGGACTGCGCCCCAGGAGACCTCCTCGTGCTTGGCTCCACCGCACCGGCCATGGCGCCGGTGCCGCCAGAGGCCGGCGTACAGCCCGCGGCCACGGGTTCCACCGCCCCACGGACACGGTCTCTTCCTCCCCTGTGACACCAGGAGCTTCTTCGAACCGACACACGACGCCTGGGAGGCGTGCCCCATGGCCCTGCCCGTTCCCGATGCTGTCCGGGGCCGCTGCCCCGACTGCGAGAAACAACGCCGGCTGCGCCCCGGATCGGGCCGGTGTGCCTGGTGCTTACACAGGTGCTCGGGCTGCGGTGGCAGCCGACGCTCGGCGGAGGAGACGTGCGCGGCGTGCCGGCGCCGGGCCGCGAGTGTTCCCGCGCGGGGACCATGCGGGCGGTGTGGGCGCCGCCGCATCCTCGAGGCAGAGAGTCAGAGCTGTCGTGCGTGCTCCGATCCCGCCACAGCCATGCCGGTCGCGGCCTGCAAGGGGTGCGGTGTCCCGGCTCAATGGGCGCGGGGCATGTGCAAGTCCTGCTACGAGAACTCGCCCCACACTGTCCAGGCCCGCGCGGCGGGCTGGTCCCGCCGTATGCCAGCCTCGCCTGACTGGTGGAACGCCTTCACCACTCACCTGCAAACCCACCGGCACACCTTCTACGCCGCGGACGCCATCACCCACACCGCCCGCCTGATCCTCGACGCCGGCAGCACCGACCCGGCCACGCTCCTGAGCTCTGCACACCAGACCACCCCCTGGCTGGTGCGGCCCTCGCCGACTTCTTCCGGACCCACCACATCCACGACACCCCCAGAACGACTGAGGTTGCGAGGGCCGCTGCTCTGAGGGAACGCCGCATCGAAGCCGTCCCGGCCCCGCTGCGCCCACCAGTCCAGGCCTTCGCCCGGGCACTGGTGGACCAGCGTGAGCGCGCCGCCGCGCTGGGGCTGCGCCCGAACCAGCTGAAGACCATCAAAATCCGCCTCGACACCGTCCGGGACCTTGCGCTCCACATCACAGGCCGGGGCCACCGGGCGTGGGCATCTGTGACCACCAAAGACCTGGAGGAGTTCCTCGTCCGGAACCCGGCCCGCAGGGCGTCCTGGCTGGCAGGACTGCGCCAGTTCTTCGCCCACGCCCACCACACCGGAGCAGTGCTCCACAACCCGGCCGCCCCTCTCGACGCCCCACAGGCCCGCGGCTTCCGAGGCACCGTCCTCACCCTGGACGACCAACGCACCCTCTACCACCGCTGGAACAGTTCCGGCGAGACGCACCCACACGAAGCGTTCATCGGCCTGGCAGCCCTCCTCCACGCAGCGACAACGACCGAACTGCGCCTCCTCACACTCGACCACCTCACCCCCGCCCGCCACGCAGTCCGCTTCCCCGGACGGACCGTCGACCTCACGCTCGATGCGGCGACGTGGAAGGCGCTGACGGCCTGCCTCCGCCACCGCGCCTCGCTGCGCACGGACAACCCGCACATCCTCGTGACACGCCTGACCAGGACCACCCAAGAACCTGCCGGCGCGGCCCACATCCGCGACAGCCTGGCCCCGGCCGGCCTGCTGCCGCGCATCCTGCGCTCCACCCGACTGCTCACCCTCGCCGCCGAACGCGACATCAAACAGCTCACCGCAGCCTTGGGCATGTCCTACAATGGGGCAGCCCACTACGTGTAACCCGTGCCAGTGCCGGAGGCCGGGACTACGGTGCCCAGTGGATGCCGAGTTGGGCGAGGGCTGCGAGCTGGGCGGGGTCGAGCTTGGCGCGTCTGGTTTTGGTGTTGGTGAGCTAGATTCCGAGCTTCACAGAGTGTTCCTGGCCGTCGATGACCAGGGCTTCTGCGTTGCCCCTGGGGACGGTCACAGACCCCGTGCGCGCCTTGTACTGGGCGAGGGCGGCTACGCCCCGATCGAAGGCCGCGGAGCGGCCCTGGGGCGCCTGCGTCTTCGCCGTCGTCGTCGTCGTGCGGGCCCGTGGGGCCTTCTGGGGCTTGACGCCGAGTTCGGCGAGCCGGTGCTGCTGTTCGGCGTTCAGCCGGTTCCAGTTCCGCCGCTGGGTGGCGAGCCACCGACGTCTTCGCCGTGCCGGGTCACCCCGGGCACGACCTCCGCCGGCCGCGCCCCGCCCTGAGGTAGGTGTAGTGCCGCTGCCAGCCGACGGTCGACCCACGCGTCTTCGGGTTCCAGTCGGGGTCGATCGTGGCGAGCGCTGCGGCCCGCCGCTGCGCGCGTTCGGGGTCCTTGCCGAGTCCGCCGGGGCGGCGGATGTTGGTGAGCCACTGTCCGATCGCGATGTCGAGGATCGCCGCGCCCCGCGGCGCGGCCAGGGTGCCGTGGAGTTCGTAGTAGGCCCGTGCCGCGCCGAGGTTGGTTTCGAAGGCGGCGTCGGCGGTGTCCCAGACGATCCCGAGTTCCTCCAGCTCGGCCGCGCGGTCGCCGGTCATGGTCCCGGCCCGGTAGGCGCGCCGCTGGTCCGACAGCCACCGCCCCAGCGGGAACGCGCTCTCGGCCTCGATGTGCTCGTAGGGGACGTCGAGGTGCCCTTCACGCTGCCGGTAGCGCAGGGCGGCCTCGGCGCCGCGGCGCCAGTCCTGCCTCTCGGTGTTGATCACCTGGTAGGTGATCCACTTCGCGATGAGTGCCGGGTCCCGCGGGGTGGCGAACCGGAGGAGGAGCCGTGACTCCTCCTCGCCGTCCTCCGGCGCCTTCCCGACCGGCCGAGAGGGGTCTACGATCCTTTTCTGCTGTTCCTGCGGAATGGCGAGCATTTCCACAGCCTCTTCATCGTGCGCCCGCAAACCTTTATCTAGGGGTGGTTGGAGTGGGGGGATGTTTGTTCTGGTTGTCACCTGCGGCAATGGTTGCGTGACGATCCCGGGGTGACGGTGGGGGAGTGGTGGAACGGGCGCGGCTCGTTGATCCCGAGCCCGCGGGGATGGTCCGCGGGGGTGAGCGGGCCGAGCGTGGACATGGACGTCGACCCCGCGCCTGCGGGGATGGTCCGGACCCGGGCCGGCCCGACCGGAACATGCGAGTGTCGCCCCCGCGCCTGCGGGGACGGTCCGACGTCCTGGTGGTTCGCGGGACGCCGGCAGAGTAGGTTGAGCTCGCCCCCGTGGGGAAAGTCCAGGGGACATCGGAGCGACCGGCGTCGCAGGCGCGTCAACTCCGCGCGGGGATGGTCCGTCGACTCTGCCCATCCTGCGGAACGGGTTCAAGTTGCTCCCGCGCCTGCGGGGATGGTCCCCTGCAAGAGATCCTGCCGTTCGAGCCGACTTCGTCGTCCCCGCGCCCGCGGGGATGGTCCGATGAACCGCGCCGTGGACTTCCTCCGCCTCAAGTCGCCCCCCGCGCCCGCGGGAATGGCCCGACCAGACTCAGCGTCATGCGCCGGGTCGCTGCGGCGACCCTGCGTCCGCGGGGATGGTCCCGAGTGGGGCGCGCTGATCACCCACACCGTTGGGTCGAACCCGCACTCGCGGGGATGCTCCGCAGCCATGGGTCTTTGCGACCCGACCGCGCAGTCGATCCCGTGCTCGCGGGGATGGTCCCGTGAACGGGTCGGGGAAGTTTGTCTCGCAGTTGTCGACCTCGTGCCTGCGGGGATGGTCCGGTGACGTGGCGCGGTTCCGGCAACCTCTTCGAGTCGACCCCACACCCGCAGGGATGGGCCTCAAGGAGTTCTGGCATGGCCCACCGGGACGACGTCGATCCCGCGCCTGCGGGGATGGTCCGATCGAGCGGCCCATGGCCACCGACCGCTTCTACGTCGACCCCGCGCCTGCGGGGATGGCCCGCACGCCACCGTCGTCCGCAACGCTGGCGGCGAGTGGACCCCGCGCCCGCGGGGATGGCCCGTGCCCCTCCGGGCCGGTCGCCCGGGTGGTCGCCTACGGGGATGGCCCGATCGCGACCATGAGCGGCGGGAGGAAGTTCAGGTCACCCGGCTTCAAATGCATCTGAACGAGAATGGCTATTTGGGGCGGTAGAGCCCCAGGTCAGAAAGTGTCGTCCCCGCGCCTGCGGGAATGGTCCGTTCGGTGCCACACCCGGCACCGCCCTGAAGGTGTCGTCCCCGCGCCTGTGGGGATGGTCCGAGGCCGCCCGGGCCTCCAGCGCCGCCTGTGGCATCGACCCCGCACCCGCAGGGATGCTCCGCGGCCGTAACCGCGCTTGATGAGCTGCTGTCCGTCGACCCTGCGTCCGCGGGGATGATCCGGACACCAGCAGTGATTATCGGTACCACAACAAGTCGACCCGTGCCGCGGGGATGGTCCGGACTGGGGCGGCCAGGTACCGCGCTTTGAGGTGTCGCCCCCGCACCCGCGGGGATGGTCCGGTGGAGATCGTCCCCATCCGGCAGGCGTACACGTCGACCCCGCGCCTACGGGGATGGCCCAGGCCGGCCGCTCGCGCAGAACCCCCCTGCCGTGTCGACCCCGCGCCTGCGGGGCTGGGTCCCCGCCTGCGGGGATGGTCCCTTCTCCACGAACAGGTTCGAGCCGTACAGGAAGTCGACCCCGCGCTCGCGGGGATGGCCCCTGGGACTACCCCGACGAATTCGGCGTGTACGAGTGACCCCGCGCCCGCGGGGATGCTCCGCTCGGACGGTCACCTCGCCCTCTAAGGTGTTGGTCGACCCTGAGCCTGCGCGGGATGCTCCGTGCGTGGCCTGTGCCTCGCTTGCCGCAGACAGGGATGACCCTCGGCATACCGACCCCGTGCCGTCCGCCGATCCGTTGACCTCGCGCCTACGGGGATGGTCCGGACACGGCGTGCACGTCGCCCACGTCCTTCGAGTCGCAGATCCTGCTGTCGACCCCGCGCTGCGGGGATGATCCCATACGGAGCGTTGGCCAGGTGCTCCACGAGAAGTCGACCCCGCGCCCGCGGGGATGGTCCGGAGGTGATCGCGGGCTCCGCGACATGGCCCGGTGGACCCCGCGCCCGCGGGGATGGTCCCCCACCGGGGGTGATGTTGCCGTGAACTCCTGGTCGATCCCGCGCCCGCGGGGATGGTCCGGTCATGTACTTCGCAGCCCCGTAGTGCTGCTCCTCGACCCCGCGCCCGCAGGGATGGTCCGGAGCCGTCCTTGACCCCGCGCCAGCGGGTATTGTCCGTTCCTGAACGTTGAGGGGCTGAAGTTGTCCGCGGCCCGGCGCGAACGGGATCGCCGAGCGGAAGTCGCTCCCGCGTCTGCGGGGATGGTCCTGCGGCGATGTCCGCCGCGCAGCTGGGAGTTGAATCGACCTCGCGCCCGCGGGGATGGTTCGCAGGGTGGCAAGCCTGTTGCCCTGACCCGCACGGTCGACCCCGCGCCTGCGGGGATGGTCCGATGGGCACCGGCACCAACATTCAGGACCGGTCGTCGACCTCGCGCTCGCGGGGATGGTCCGTCCTCTTCGAGCTGCCGTGGTTCTCCATGTCGACCTCGCGTTTGCAGGGATGGTCCCATCGATCGTGCACCGATGAAGTCGGCCCCGCGTACGCGGGGATGCCCCCGAGGCCCTGTCCGATGCGGCCGTGCAGCTGCGGTCGACACCGCCCGCGGGGATCGTCTGGGTCTCGTTGGTCCATCACGTCGACCCCGCCGGCGATGCTCCGCTGACTTGGTCGCTGGCGACGATGTCGACCCCGCGTCCGCGGGGATGGTCCGTTCGCGATGCGCGACCGCGAGTGGCTCGGCCTGTCGACCCCGCGCCTGCGGGACTGCTCCGGTGATCCGGTCGTTGTTCACGCCGAGGTTGGCGTCGTCCCCGCGCCTGCGGGGATGGTCCGGCGGCCAGCCGCTTGACGACGATGGCGACCAGGTCGACCCAGCCCCGAAGGGGATGCCCCGCCGGGCACCGTGCGCAAGGCCGGTGAAATGCTGTCGACCCCGCGCCCGCGTGGATGGACCGAGGGCCGTGTAGTCGTTGGTCGTGAACTTGGTGTCGAACCCCGCGTGCGCGGGGATGGTCCGTACATGAGCGGCCTCTCCTCTGGAGCGCCGTCGCTTCCGCACCTGCGGGGATGTTCCGTGCCAAGTCCCCTCCCAGCCGCCGATCGGGAAGCTGACCCCGTGTCCGCGACGAGGGCCGCCATGGTGCTGCGCGAGTCGAGCCGCGCCTTCGGAGGATGGTCCGCCGTCCGGATATTGGGTCCCTGCGGTGAACATGGCGATCCCGCGCCCGCGGGGATGGAACATCAAGCCCACGTCAAACCCCGCGCCCCGCGGGGATGGTCCGCAACGCGAGATCCTCGAGGTCGTGCGGGACCAGTCGACCCCGCGTCCGCAGGGATGGTCCGGTCATGAGGATGGTTTCCAGCGAGCGATCGGGGGTCGACCCCGCGCCCGCGGGGATGGTCCTTCGACACGACGGTGACGGCCCGCGAACCCGCGGTCGACCCCGCGGCCGCGGGGATGGTTCGTATTGGACCAAGGTTCAACACACCGGTCCTGGGTCGACCCCGCGCCCGCGGGGATGGTCCGGCCCAACGGTCGGTGGCGTCGCCAAACCGGCGGTCGACCCCGCGCCCGCGGGGATGTTCCCGTGCAGGTGGAACAGTCCGGTTGGGCCACCTCGTCGACCCTGCGCCCGCGGGGGATGGTCCGGTCATCATGGGGCAGTCACCCCTCGGGCGGCTGTTGACCCCGCGCCCGCGGGGATGGTCCGACGTCGGCGCAGATCCACGTTGCCTCGGGCAGGTCGACCCCGTGCCTGCGGGGAGGGGCCGGTCCAGCGCGCTGGCGAGCCCGCATCGGCGGCGTCGATCCCGCGCCTGCGGGGGTGGTTCGAGAGAGCCGGCGCTCTGGCTCGGCCTGGTCGCGTCGGCCCCGCGCCCGCCGGGATGGTCCGGAGTTCGGGTGGAACGCTGGCTTTCAGCGCCAGTCGACTCCGCGCCCGCGGGGATGGTCCGGTCACCCTCGACCACAACGACGCTGGCAAGTGGTCGACCCCGCGGCCGCGGGGATGACCCGTCTTTGAACGCGTCCGCGATGATGTCGGTGTCGTCGGCCCTGCGCCTGCGGGGATGGTCCGCGAAGTGCACGGGCAGAGCTCGCTCCCAGGGAGTCGACCCCGCGTCTGCGGAGATGGACCGATGGGCTGGGACGGCCAGGGATTCAGCTGGTGTCGACCCGGCTGCCGCGGGGAGGGCCCACTGGGCCAGAGCCCGGAGGCGGCCGTAGGTGTCGGCCCCGCGCCAGCGGGGATGCTCCGAAAACACTGCGCCCGGCTGCGGGCACTTACCCCTGTTGACCCCCGCGCCCGCGGGGATGGTCCGGAGTGGGGCGTGCTGATCACCCGCACCGTTGGGTCTAACCCGCACTTGCGGGGATGCTCCGCAGCGTATGGGTCTTTGCGATCCGACCGCGCAGTCGATCCCGCGTTTGCGGGGATGGTCCGCACAACATGGCCCCGAACATCGCCCGCTCGGGGTCGACTCCGAGCCCGCGGGGAGGGTCCGTCTGTGTTGCGCGAGGCTGGTGCTCCGGTGCCGTTGACCCCGCGCCCGCGCTTGGTCCGTGGGGACACTTCGGCGAGCCCAGGTGGACGACGTCGACCCCGCGCCCACGGGGATGGCCGCGCGTACGCCCAGCTCACCCCCCGCCCGCGGGGATGGTCCTCTGAGGGGGTGCCGAGGGGGAAGCTGAGGGTGTCGACCCCGCGCCCGCGGGGATGATCCGCTCATGGCCGACCAGATCGGCCAGTGGATTCCGGTCGGCCCCGCGCCCACGGGGATGGTCCTCGCTTGACGACCCAGCCGGTTGATCAGCCCGTGTCGACCCTGCGCCCGCGGGGATGGTCCGGTGTGTGAACTCGACGGACAGGTCCTCCAGCAGTCGACCTCGTGTCCGCGGGGATTGTCTCCAGTCCATGTCCGCCACCCTGGAGAAGGCGACGTCAACCCCGCACCCGCCGGGTAGGTCCAGCTCGTCTGAGGGTCGGGATTGCCAGCATCCTGGTTAGCGGTGTTGGGGGTCTCCTGACGCGCGTAGGTGGACCACTGTGATGTCTCGGACGGCGGCGACCGCTTCGGGGGGCGAGTGGGGCCAAAAGTGGTATGGCGTGGTACCAGCCGGTGTTGGTCAGTAAGCGGGGGAGGGGCCTAGGCCGTTTCTTAGGGATCACCTCGCGGCCCAGATGTGGATGGCAGCGAGGTGGAGTCCGGCGAGGTAGATGGTGGCTGTTTTGTCGTAGCG
>NZ_JBEXNN010000063.1:0-13703 GCF_040611115.1 Streptomyces sp. NPDC003038 | reverse complement strand
ACACCGCGTTCGGTCATCAGCTCCTCGACTTCGCGGTAGCTGAGGAGGAAGCGGAAGTACAGCCACACGCAGTGCGAGATGACCTCCACCGGGTACCGGTGATTCTTGTACGACGGCGCCACATCCGACACAACCGGCTCCTCTCCCGAACACCCCCAACCCCAAGATCATCCCACCCCAGCCAACAACCTGACAATGCCAGCCGGACGGATCTGCGCGAGGTGCTCCTTGGCGGCACGTACACGGTCCGCGGCAGCAGCGGCGGCTGCGCACCGGTCGGCGAGGACTTCGGTGGTGAGGGACCAGGTCGGGCGCGCCATGACTCCTGCTGGGATCGACGGGGTGCTGCCTGCCATTGTTCCTGCGTCCCGGCCTATCGGGACGATCACGCCGCCTGGTGCGCGGCCGGCCAGGAGTCAGGCAGCCGCAGGTCGTCTCGTGGAATCGGCCAGTACGGATCGGAGACGTCCCATCCGTACCAGGCCGGGTCCAGCTCACCGGTAGCGAAGTCGACGACACCTTCGGGGACGAGGCGTACGGGCGGCCGGTGGGGTCGCCGATTCTCTCGGATCCGGGCGGACTGCTCGGCCAGCCACCGCTGCCAGGCCTTGCGTTGCGCCTGGTGCCGCTGTCGGCGGGCTTCACCAAGGCCGTCCGTTCCGCGTTCCCGGGCAATCTGCTTGAGCTGCCGTTGGTCAGGGGGCTAGGCAGTGTCTGATGGCTCTTGCCCGGGTGGTGGATCTGTTGCCGTTCCGGGCAAGAGTCCGTCATGGTGCGGCGGCATGAACTGACGAATGCTCAGTGGCAGCGTATAGCCCCGCTGCTTCCCGAAACCGGCGGGCCGGGTGGACGGTGGGCCGACCACCGCACCGTGATCAACGGCGTTCTCTACCGGACCCGGACCGGCATCCCCTGGCGTGACCTGCCCGAACGCTACGGAACCTGGCAGACCGTCTATGAACCCCACCGCCGCTGGTCGGCCGACGGCACCTGGTCGAGGATCCTGCGCACTTTGCAGGCCGGTGCCGACACAACCGCCCAGGACGCGGACGGCTCGTGGGCGGTCAACGCCGACTCCACCACCTGCAGGGCCCACCACCACGCGGCCGGAGCCCGGCACGCTCCCCCGGACGACCACCCCGAAAAAGGGGCGGCACACGTGTGGACGAAGAGGGCCGTGAGGCCCTGGGACGCTCCCGAGGCGGGCTGCCGAGTAGCCGGGAGGGATCTCACCTCCCGGCTCTCACAGATCCGTGCGTAACAGTCTCCCGTTACACGGCTCTTGTCGTTCTGTTCGTCAGGTCATCACGGCAGCGACGGTATGGCGCCAATGGGCGAACATGCGAAGGTATCGCCGGGCGATCTCCTGCATTTTCGCGATGGCTTTCCGTTCAGCCGCGAGCCGTTTGTACTTCTGGCGGATCCAGCGCACCAGGTAGGCATTGATGCGCATCAAGAAGGGGTTCAGTTCCCACGGCCTGAACCGGCCGTAGTAGTTGATCCAGCCGGCCACGACAGGGTTGATCCTGCGGGCAAGCTCCCGGAAGGACAGCTGGAGCGGGTGTGCAAGTGCCAGGACCGGACTTCCCGTCCCATCTTCTTCACGGCGTCGCTGCTGACAGCCGGATCGAACGACTGGAACGATTTGCCGTATCGGTCCCGGTTCTGCCTGGCTCGGAATGTGTAGCCGAGGAAGGTGAACGCCGCGTGCTCGAATGAGCCCTGGCGTCGGCCGTCCTTGCAGTACACGATCCGGGTCTTGGCCGGGTGCAGATGCAGCCCGACCTCGGCCATCCTGTCCTTGAGCGCGGCCAGTACCTTCTGGGCCTGGCGCTCGGTGACACAGTGCAGCACCGCATCATCCGCATACCGTTCGAACCAGATGTTCGGGAATTCCCGGGACATCCAGGTGTCGAACGCATAGTGCAGGAACAGGTTCGCCAGCACGGGAGAGACCGGTGCCCCTTGCGGGGTTCCGCACTCCCGTTCCAGCAGAGAGCCGTCGGGCATGGCGAGCGGAGCCTGGAGCCACCGCCGCACATACAAATTCACCCAGACGGCGTCGGTGTGCGCTTCCACCGCCTTGACCAGCAGGTCCCAGGGCACACTGTCGAAGAACTTGGCGATGTCGAACTCCACCACCCAGTCCCGTTTCCAACAGCGTTCCCGGCATTTCCCTACTGCATCCAGAGCGGACCGTCCCGGCCGGTATCCAAAGCTGTCGGGGTGGAATACAGGCTCCACCCTTCGCATCAGATGACGTGCCACGACAGTCTGAGCCACGCGGTCGGAGACTGCGGGAATGCCTAGCATTCTCGTTCCACTTCCGTGCGACTTGGGAATGGCGACCGCACGCACCGCGGGCGGGAAGTAGGAGCCCGATGACATCCGGTTCCAGACCTTGTAAAGGTTGCCCTTCAGGTCCTTCTCGAACTCGTCGATGCTCTGGCCATCCACGCCGGGTGCGCCTCTGTTCGCTCTGACTTCCTCCCACGCCTCCTTGACTTCCCACTTCGAAATATCAAATGGCTTGATCTGAGACTTCAACTGGCTCACCGAACTCCTCCCGGACACTGTCCGGTTGATGCGATCAACTCAGTCACGAACGACCCGGGCCCTTCGCTCCACCTCCGTTACAGAGGGTTCATCACTACTACGGACCGGTCCGCCAGCAGGCCCCGCGTCGGTACTCGGCCCCTCACAGTTTCTGCTGTTCGGGGTGCTCCCTATCACCCACTACCCGTCGGGCGGTATCGGGACCTGCCTTCTCCTGTTCCATGCGAAAGCCGCAGACCGGACTCGCGTCGCCTACATGCCGGACACCACCTGGCCAATAAACGGGCACCCGCCAGACTCATCCCGGGATTCTGGTCACACCCCGGTTTCGATGCCGCCTTTACCTTTTTCGACACGTCAGCAGCGATTCACTTGCGTTCGCCTTTCCGGTCCCCACCTGACGCCTCTTACGACGCCTTTCCCTCATCGCTCACCACGACGGTCTTCAGCCAACGCAGCATGAGGCGGTTTGAAGCCTCCCCCCGCAGGGCGACTCCGAAGGGCCAAAACCTTCATCTTTCGCACAGCACCACTTCCAGAAGTGGCCCTACAACCAACTCCCTTTCGTGTTCAGGACACAAGACCAGCAAGGTCCACCTGCTGGCCGACGACCGCTGCCGGCCCCTGGTCTGGCTGACCTCGCCCGGCCAGCACGGAGACAGCCCGATGTTCATCCCCCTCATGCAAGCCCTGAACGTGGCCCGCACCGGAACCGGACGTCCCCGCACCCGACCGGACCGGGCCCGCGGCGACAAGACCTACTCCAGCCACGCCCACCGCGACTACCTGCGCAAACGCGGCATCAAACCAACGATCGCCCAGCCGGACGACCAACGCGCCAACCGCCGCCCTCTCGGCCGGACCGGCGGCCGCCCACCGTCCTTCGACCGCGAGCAGTACCGCCAACGCAACACCGTCGAACGCTCCATCGGCAAACTGAAGCAGCACCGGGCCGTCGCCACTCGGTACGACAAACGCGACTACATCTTCCACGGCACCCTGACCACCGCAGCCATCGTCATCTGGCTCCGTGACCTCGTCAAAGAGCCATCAGACACTGCCTAGTAGGGCTTGGTCAGGTTGGTGTGAGTGCTGGCATGTCGCGGTGACAGGTGGGGCATGCGCCGGTCCATGCCGCGAGGAGGGTCTGTAGCTCGCGGACGACTTGGTAGAGGCTCAGGCCGGCGCCGTGTCTTTTGGGGCTCTGGCCAGTCTTTGCAGGGTGCAGAAGGCGTGGGCGACGGAGACGAGGGTGACGTGATGGTGCCAGCCGGTCCATGTCCGGCCCTCGAAGTGGGCCAGGCCCAGAGCCTGTTTCATCTCGCGGTAGTCGTGCTCGATGCGCCAGCGGAGCTTGGCGAGCCGGACCAGGGTGGTCAGCGGGGTGTCTGCGGGCAGGTCGGAGAGCCAGAACTGCACCGGCTCCTTCTCGGTGGCGGGCCATTCAGCCAGCAGCCAGCACACGGGCAGTTCCGGGCCCTCGACCGCCTGCCGGATCTCGCGTCCGGCAGGACGGATCCGCAGGGCCATAAACCGCGAGTACATCCGCTTGAGGCCGCTGCGGCCGGTGCCGGGCCGGGAGCCCTCACGCCATTGCACCGGCTTCGCTGCCTTTCGGCCGACTGCCGTGACCAGCTGTTTCACTGAGCTTGTTCAACTTGAGCTTCAGGGAAGCGCTTGAGGCACCTGTAACCTGCGTATATACGGGAGTCGTGTCACCCGATCGGTGGCCACACTGAACAAGCTCACTGATTGCGGCGGGTCGGGATACTTCGCCACCGGTGGGCGTCCGGTCCCGGAGTACGGTTCGGCCACTGGCACGGCTTCGCCGGGCTGGGCCGACATGGTGGTGGAGATCCCCACCACGTAGTTGAGGCCTCGGGCCTGCAGGCCGAGGCGGAATGCCGCCGCATCGCCGTATCCGGCGTCCGCGACGGCCAGCGGCACCTCGATCCCCCACGAGCGGGTCTCATCGAGCATGTCGAGTGCGAGCTGCCATTTCTCCACGTGCCCGATGTCGTCGGGAATGCCGCAGGCAGTGCGGCGGGTGACTTTGTCCGGATCCGCCTTCACGGACCCGGGCGCCCAGGTCTCGGGCAGGAACAGGCGCCAGTCGACCGCCGCCGAGGCGTGATCGGAGGCCAGGTGCAGCGAGACGCCGCCCTGGCAGTTGGTGACCTTGCCCGCGGTGCCGGTGTACTGCCGCGACACACACGCCGAGGCGTTCCCGTCCTTGAGGAACCCGGTGTCGTCGAAGATCAGCGCCGTCGGCCGGATGGCCGCTTCCATTCTCCAGGCCAGCCGGGCCCGCACATGCGCCGGATCCCACGGGCTGGTGGTGATGAAGTGGGCCAGCGCCTGCCGGTTCCCGTCCTCACCCAGCCGGGCGGCCATCGGCTCGACCGACTTGCGCTGCCCGTCGGTGAGCAGGCCCCGCAGGTAGACCTGCCCCCACCGACGCTGATCGTTACGCGCGAACGGCTCGAAGACTTCTGCCGCGAAGTCCTCCAACTCGCCCCGCACAGATCCAATTTCCTCCGGCGTCACACGTCATCAACGACACACTGGACCCACAGGACACGCACCGCCAACACCAACCTGACCAAGCCCTACTAGGCTGGCGCCAGATTCGAGGCGGCGCGGCAGGTAGTACAGGTCGTCGACCGCTTCTACGAGGTCGTCGAGGAGGGCACGAAGGCGCCGACGTACGGTCGTGCGGTGGAGACCGGTTGCTTCGGCAAGGTCCGCCGTGCTGGCTCCATCCAGGGCCGTGAGACAGGACAGCAGCCGGGCTGCGGACGTGCCGTGGGCGCGGGCGTGGAAGGCGTCATGAGCCATGACCCGGTGCAGCGCCCGGCTGTCACGTGCCGGCGGCCGAGCGTTTCCGGGACACTTCCTGCCCCCCTCCCCTGCAGGTGGGAACTGTCCCGGCGCCGCACATTGGTCACTGGCGCTTTCGGGGACGAGAAGTTTCCAGGCAAAGCCCTCTCCCCGGCCCCCGGCAGCGTCGAACATCCCAAGCCAGCCCTGCTCCGTGAGACGGGAGTTGGAGGCCTCCACGGTGGAGCGGGCGCACCCCATGAGCTCGGCGAGCTGACGGACCGAGACCTGGTGAACGAGCCCACCGGCCTTCTCGGCCAGCCGGAGCCGGGCGACCAAGTTCTTCTCGTCCGCACCGGCAGCCCTTCCCCGCCACGTGTGCCGCTCAACAGCCCGCCGGGCCGCGCGATCTCGAGGCCGGCATCAGCACGGTTCGTGAGCGGCGGCGAGGCCGCGCAGAACGCGCGGGCCTTGTCGAGCATCTCGGCGAGCTTGCCCTCGAGGTAACGCTCGCCCTTGCGGGCCCGCAGCCCTCTGGCCCAGGTTTCACCCGCTGTTGGCCGCAGCACCAACGCCGCATGGAAATCGGTTTGGGAGAAGGCCCGGCCGGGTTGGGAGAACATCACCGCGAGTGCGGCAGTCACCCGGAATCCCGCCTCGCCCTCGTTGCGGCCGCCGTACCGGCGCTCGGTGTCGCCCTCCAGCAGCAGTCGGCGGGCATGCGCCGACAGACCGGGAAGCGCCTCCACCCATGCTCGCAGCCTCGCCGACGGCTCCTGCTGCGGCACGACGTACACCAGCCCGCTTCTGCGGCGCCGGACCCCGCGCCCGTTCACGCCGCCCTCACCAGTACGCCCACGGAGCCGGCGCTGACGGCAATCTCCTCGTCGGGCAGGGGCCGTTCCGCGAGGTCGGACAGCGCCGCGGCCCAGTCGGTCGGTGGCTGGCCGGCATCTCGGGGCCGTGCCCGCTCCACGTCCGCCAGGAGATCGCCCAGCAGCTCCCTGGCCGCTTCCGCCCGGGCTTTGGCCTCCGCCTTGGTCACCGCTTCCAGCAGGTCGACGGCGCTCGCGTACTGGGACGCCCGCCGCCGGGTGGTCCAGCCGGCCTGCTTGGCCGCGGCGTCGGCAACAGACCCGCGCTCCAGCCGGTACAGGGCCCGCCCCGTGCGGTGCGCCAGGATCTGGCGCACCGCGGAAAGCCGGGCGAAGGCCCGAACGGCTGGGTCATCGACGCTCGCGGCGTCGGCTGCCGCCGCCGCACTGGCCACCGTGTCCGCCTCGATCCGAGCGGACAGCTCCCGTACGGCTTGGTGGTCGGTGAGGTCGGCCCGCATCGCGACCGCCACCGCGACCGCCCTGCGCACCTCCTCGGCCAAACCGCGGGCCGCAGTGCAGCCCAGGCACAATCCGCCAGCCTCTGCGACCCCGCAGTCCGCGCACGCCCGGCTGGCACGCTCTGCCTCCTGAGCCGCGAGCTCAGCGCGACGGCGCTCCACGGCCTCCAGGCGCAGCGCCCTCTCGGCAGCGCTTCGCTCCCGCCGGATCAGGTCCATTGCCGCCTGGCGCTGAACGCCGAGGTTCAGCCGGCGCTCCACCTCCGCCCGCCGCTCCCTCGGACCCAACCCCGCCAGTTCCCCAGCCACCTCAGAGCGGATCCGGGCCCGAAGCTCACGCCGGTCACCGACCACGGCCTCGCAGCTGTCACAGGCCAGACCGGTGTTCATCCGATGACCGTCGTCGCACAGCACCGACCAGCACCCCGGGCGCTGCGGCAGGCCCCGGCCCACCATCCACGCCACAGCATCGGTCACCGGGGCACCGAACAACTCCCCCATGCGCCGCTTCAGACGACCGGCCAGCACCCGCACAGCCCGATCACGGCCAACCAGATCACCAACCCGGTCCAGCTCGCCGCGGACCAGACCAGCAAGCCACCGCTGCGTCCCGGGCTTCACCAACCGCGCCCACAGCGACCCGACCGGTTCCAGCACCACTCCCAGGTCCCGCGGCACAGCAGCAGAGCCCTGCGCCCACAGCCACGCAGGCCTGCCAGCCGCAGCCACTCCCACATCAGCAGCAGGAGGCTTGTCCCCGCGCAGCGGGCCTTGCCCAGCGGAAGACGAGCCTGCAGCCGACGACGTCACCTCGGCGGCATCTTCGCCCGCCCGCGCGCGGTCCGGCAGTGGACCGCAACCAGAGACGGCAGAGCCGGAAAAGCACTCCAGATCACGGTCAGACGAAGAATCAGCAGTAACCACCGGAAGGTGGTCGGTGTGGAGGAGTGCACCAGCGCCGACGCACGAATCAGCTTCCGAATCCTGCTCAACCCCAGTCGCCCCATAGGCTTCAGGCGCCTCGTCAGCCCCATCGAAGTCCGAGCAAACCCTGAGTGCACCGACAGGACCAGCCGGAACCCCACCCAGCACGTCGTCGAACGAGTCCTGAACAAACCCCTCCCCCGACAGCTCGCCCGCCCCATCGTCGGAACCAGCCGCACAGTGCTCGCAATGCACACAGCCGTAGAACGCCGAGCCAGCATCCTCCGCAGCCGACGGTGCCTCGACGCGCCCTGCGGGCGACGAGACAGCAGACGCGGCACGGTGTGCCGACGCGACGGCCGGCACAACCAGGCGCTCCCTGGCCCCTTCACCGTGGACCTCGACCAGCCCGGCCGCCTCCAGTCGGCCGACGATCCGCTGAGCATCTTCCAGCGAACACCCCAGCTGCCGGGCGACCGTCGCCGCCGCCCGCCCATGACCCGCCGCCACCGAACCCGGAGCCATCACCACCCGGCCGTTCGGGCGAGCCAGCAGGACCAGCAGCAGCAGCACCAGGCGGTCCGAAGCGGCCCCCGGCCCCTGCCGGCCGCCGAGCAACCCCGGAGGCGTCTCCGGAGCGTCCTTAGGCGCCCAACCCGGCCCGAACACCGCTTCAGCCAGACGCAACAGCGTCGCCAGCTCCCGCTGCGACAGCGACAGTGCATGGGCCGGCCCCTCGGCACGCGCCCGGACCAACGCCGTCAGGGTCAGCTCCAGCCCATCGACCTGCCCCTCCCCGTCCTTTGTCGGCCGAGACAGCACCACACCCCTACCCCGGAGTGCAGGCAGCACATGGTGATCAACATATGACTTTGAGTAGCCAGACCAGCGCGCCAACTCCCGCGCCCGGGTCAGAACCGCGGGCGAAGACGCCGGCGACTTGGCGAGCAGCACAACCGCCGCCAGCAGCACCGAATCTCGGGCACCAGCCAGCGCAGGATCGGCCAACACGGCTCGCACAGCGGTCAGCAGGCGGGTACGCATCGAACGCCCCAACTGGAGAGGGAGACCGGGGCCGAGCAGGGGCACGGGGCCAGCCGCGACCTTGGCTTTGCCGTGAATGGTCGAGCGGCGAGGTGCGCGCGTGGAAGGGCCCTTGGGCGCGTCGAATGAGGTGCGGCGAGCGGGCCCCATAGCTGATGAGGACACGACAAGGCCAACCCTCGGTGCGGTAACGATGATGTTCTCCGAGCACGAGGAGCGTGAAGGGCAGCGCGAGACCACGCCCGGTGATCGATGAGTTCAGAGGGCGATGCGCGAGACCGAGTTAGGCGACCGCCCAGCTACCACCAGGCGGAGCATGGAGACCGACTACCTGGGGCCAGTGGTCATGACGTGTTGACGCGTCCAGGCGGATCAGTCCCAACGAGGGAACACGCAGAGGTCAGACTGCGCGGCGACTCAACACGGCCGGAGGTCACGTTGCGTGGACCGAGGGTGCGGCCGTCCGCAGTAGCGCGAGCCTGGTCCGTGCGGGACAGAAGATCGTTTCATGGGGCACCAGTTCTGTGCTGTCGGAGAGACACGTCTAGCCGAGGCTCCAGGTCATGGAGACGTCTCGGCTGGGGGCTGGTAACCTCATGGGCGGCGAGAAGGGCTACCTAGCCTTTTCTGTGGACGGCACCCCCTCTGTTTGCGGCAGAGACCAGGGTGCCGTTCCGTATTTAGGCGGCTATCGAAGAGACCTCCAGGGAAAGCTGCGGATCCTGGAGACGCGCCGACTGGGCCTCTTTGAGGCGCTTGCAAACATCGGCATGCCAGGCCCCGATCGGGAGAACCTGCCATGCCCAGCCCGCGGTGAGAGCTTCTTCACTGAGGGCTAGCAGCTCGTAGTCGTGCTCGATCAGCTCGACTCGTGCGGGGAAGGCGACCAATCGGGTCCGGGGCGAGACGGGGTTGTCGGGGGTCTCCTTGATGAGCAGTTCCAGGACGACCTTGATGGCGTCCCAATCTCGGGAGTTTGCTGTCTCCGTGCGCACACCCTGCTGAGTGTCGCGATTTGTCGAGCGGGTGGCCCCCAGGGCGGAGCCCACCTGCGCCAGAACAACATCACGCGGTTGCAGCTTGTCGGCGTGCGGGAGGAGATCGATGCGGGCGAGGTTCTTCAGCGTGCCGGCACTGACTCCAGACCACGACGAGACAGTCCGTTGAGACATCGTTCCGTCGGCGCGCACTGGTGACCTGCGTGGCACGTGTTCCCCTCCAAACAAGATCGGCACGAGGTGAGGGCCTACTGCCCTCTCCAACCCTACGAAGCCGAATCATACGACCCTCGTGCATCAACGTTGGTGTAACTAAACGTGCTCACAACCGGAAGAGTCAACTATCGGGGCCGCGACACGCCGTAACTGAGGGTTGGTTAGATGTCCTGCCGGGGAAACATGCAGGTCAGCGGCTATGTGCTTTCAGGTTGGCGAGAGTCTGCGGAAATTTGTTCCCCAGGACATGCTCCGTTGACCATCGGGCGCGACGGTGAAGCAGCCCATCAATGGCAGTCAAGTGCGCGACCCTCTTACAGAGAGGACTCCTGCGGTGCGGGAGAGGTAACTGCAGGTCGTTCATCTGCCGGAACAGCGCGGTGAGTTAATTGGCCTGGGCCCGAAGCAGGGACGACGCCAGCTGAGAGGGGTGTGAGGCGGGGTCGGCGAGGGGATGTACGTGGGCGCCGTGTCGCGGGCTGTGTCCCTGCGTCGCGCCTTGCGTCCCAAGCTGTGCAATTGTGAAATGACAGAAGGCGGGCCCAAAGTGGGCCCGCCTCCGCGCTGGAGCTATTGGTTGGCTAGTCCTCCGCCGGCCGCTCCTGGTTGAGCTGGGTGAGGAACGCCTCGACGATGGCGTTGATCATGTGCCCGTGGAGCCCCTTCGTCCCGGCCAGCATCAACTCGTCCTTCATCTCCTCGAGCCAGTCGTCGTTCTCTTTGCTGATGCTGTAGTGGTTCGGAGCCTCGAACCCCGCATCGGCGCCAACGAGCCGATCACGGAATTGGTCTGCAGCCTCGATGAACTGAGCCGTGGGGAGGGTTCGCATGAACGTCAGCGCTGCGTCGACGTAGTAGCTCGGGGCGAGGTCGCGAATACTGAGCAGGCGCTTGTCGTGAACAAGCTGCCTTCTCAGAGTGGTGGCGAGAGAGGTGTGAAGCCGAATGTTGCGGCGCTTCAGAGTCTTCCCGGTGCGCGTGTCTTTGGCGGTTCGATAGCTCGAGGCCAGTTCGCGATAGGCGACTGGGAGATCTCGCACCTTGTCGGCCAGGGGAGTCGGAAGGTTGGCTGCGAGTCCGTGGCCCAGCCCGCTGCCCTGCGTGAAGCTGGGAGTAGCGTTGCGGCGGGCAGGGACGTGAGCGTTGCCCCCGGAGTCAGTGTCCACCCCCTGACGGCCAGAGATGCTTCCCTGCAGTACGTGGGTCGAGGCTGCACCCGGAGGGGAGACCCGGAGGGGTTCGGGTGCCGGTGGGGCTACCTCTGCCGTCTCCGCCCATGCTTCTTCCGGCAGCGAAGCCTCCGCTGCGCGGTCTTCGAAGCCGGTGGGCGGTGTGGGCTTCGGTTCCATTGGGGCAGCGGGTTCTTCGGCGCGAGGTGCGATCACTTCTGCGACCGGGCCTTGGACCGGGGTGGGCGGGGTGGCGACTGCCTCGTTGAGGTCAGCCGATGACGCCTCCGGCGGGGCTGAGGAGGCCGTGACGGTATCGGTGGTTGAGTCCGTCGCCGCGGGACCAGCGTTGAGGCCAGCCAGCGAGCCCGACGCCGTCATCTTGTTGAGCCTGTCGAAGGCAGAGCCGGCCTTGGCCTTTCGGGCTGCCATAGCTATCGCACCCCCGCGTGTGCGTCGTCCTCGGCCTTGATGCGGGACGCAATTTCTGTCGAGTCAACGCCAAGTGCCTCGGCAAGAACAGAGGCGAAATGACCGAAGTCGTCAGGGATGTCACCCCAAGTCTCAGCGATGCCTTCGAGGTGCGGGACGGTCCCGTCGAGGAGCGTCACGGTCGGTAGACCATTTGGGTGATCGGGGCTGGCGCCACCAATGAGCCCGCGTACGTAATCCTGGGCCCTGCCGTAACTAGTGCGATTGGGAAACGTTCGTGCCAGGACCACCTTGAGGTCTACAGGCTCCCCCATCTCTGCCAGGAGGGCGAAGGTCGTCGTCAACTGCACGACGTCCCCCACGTACTGCTGGGTCGGAACGATCCCCTTCTTGGTGAGGCCCCAGGCCATCTTGAGGACGCCCTTGTCGGTGGGGCCAACGTCGATGATCAGGTGCTTGAAGCCGCGCGCCATCAGGTCGTTCACGAACTTGGGCATTGTTGCGCCGGAGGCAGAGCCCGCGTAGCCCACCACGGTTACAAGGCCCGGCCAGTTGTCACCGGCGGTCGCTTGCCACTTGAGGCATGTCTTGTTTGTCTCGTCTGCGTCTACCAGGAGGACGGGCTCCCCGGTCAGCGCAAGGATCAGCGCGATATAGACAGACAGGGTCGTCTTCATGACGCCGCCCTTGGCGTTCCCCATCGTCAGCCGAACCCCGTCGGGGGTGTTCAAGGCTGCGATGACGGCCGTCTGCAGGGGCTCCGGGAGACTCTTGACGAGGTCGGCAACCTCGGAGGGAAGGTTAGCCGGGAGGGTGAGCGGCGGATGGGGACTCTGCGTGGGGATCAGTGGAGCGGACGAAGTTAGCGCCCCCTGAGCCGCACTGTCTCGGGACTGAGCTTCGGTTCCCGTTGCGAGATGGTTGGTCATGTCTGTTTGGCACCTGCTCCTGCGTTGGCGAGTTGCTACCTGGCTGCCGCTCAGAGCCGTCCGGGGAGGTGGCTCGCCGTCTGCGTGGCTGCGTTGCCTTGAGTCTCAATTTGCGGTGAGTCCTGAAGCCCCACAGCAGTCACTGTGGCTGCCGTGGAGGCTGCGGCCTTGTGGCCGCTGTCTCGCGAGGCGACAGGTAGTCAAGGTGCGGCGTTAGCGCAAACGGTGGCGGGTTACAACCGCTTTTCCTTCAAAGCGGCGGGGCCACGCTAGCAGAGAGGGTCACTGTCTTGGGTGCAGGCGCGATGACGAGCGACGTGTCCGTATCTTGAGTTGGCCGCAGGGAGCCCCTCCTCCTGCGCATGTGTATCTGGTGGCGGGGGTTGGATCGGATCCTTGCGGGGTTCGATCCGGCGTAGGGCAAGGTATTTGCTCGACCGGTTGTGTCCTTGTGTCCCTCCTTGTGTCCCTCCTTGTGTCCTAGGTTGTGTCCTAGGTTGTGCGTTTGTGAAATGGCAGGTCAGAGGCGGTTTTTTACAAACTCATTACTCTTCAGAAAAGCCGGGTGGAGTGTGATCCGCTGGGTGCGCGTGGGCCCTCGGGCAGTCTTTTAGGACGGCCCCGGCGTGGAGTTGGACTTCCCGTGGTGTGGAGGGGCGTACGCCAGAGGCTGGAAAAAGGGGTGCCGCCCTCCCGTGAATCGAAAGTAGATCCACCTTCCCGGCCCGATGAGGGGCGGCGCTAAAGCGCCAGCATGGTGCGCAACTTTCGGGAAGGGTAGCTGCTGCGGACGGTTCGGCTAGGTACCGAATTCTCCTACGGGTGGGCCCATCCAGGCGGAGTTGGCCTGTGCTGTCCGAGAGGCCCAGGCTGATACGCAAGTGCTCGGGCAGGTGCGGCAGCAGCGGGCCGTAGTCCCGTGTATCCGACTGGCCGGACAAAGCGCTGTATGGCCGGCGTTCAGGTGAGCCTGAAGCGGTGTTGTTGGTGGGGCGAGGAGCTGGCTGATGGCTCAGCCGAGAATACTGGTGCTGCGGGGGCTGCGGCGTATGTCCTCCAGGTGAATGCGTGGGTAAATTGCACACTAGTTCGGCGGGCTTGGGGCTGGGCGGGTCCACCTGAGTGGGCTTGTCGCTCAGTGGCGCGGGATTTCGTCGAGGCGGACCATCTCGACGACGACGCAGGGGTCTGTAAAGTTTTCGGTGTAACTGGGGTGGTCTCGTGGGTCAGATTCGGTTGTTGGTGAGGCGTCCGTCGAAGGCGATGTCGAAGGCCTGGA
>NZ_JBEXNN010000062.1:0-13917 GCF_040611115.1 Streptomyces sp. NPDC003038 | reverse complement strand
CCCCGGCGGGTAGCCCCCCCCCCCCGTCCCCCCCCCCGCGTTCCCCTGCCCATTACGTCCGAAGGCCCGCGCCCCGAATCCGGGGCGCGGGCCTTCGTACGTACGGGGCCGCGAGGAGCCTTACGCGGCCGCGGGCTCCTCGGCGGCGGCCACGGGGGAGGGGACCGGGGACGGGGCGGGGGCGGTGCGGGCGGTCAGCGCCGCGTAGACCAGCCCGCCGGCCAGGCCGGAGAGGACGAAGGAGCAGTCCACGCCGCCGGTGAGGGCGAGCAGCGGGCCCGCGTAGAAGGGCGTGGACACGGCAAACAGGCCGACCCCGGCGCCGATCACCCAGGAGGCGGTGGCGGCCGGGTTCCAGCCGCGGCGGTACCAGTAGATCCCGCCCACCGAGCGGCGGTTGAAGACCTGGAGGGCGTCGGCGTCGTACTGTCCGCGGCAGCGCACGTAGCCGATGAGGGTGATCACGGCCCACGGGGTGCCGATCGCGGTCAGCAGCAGGACGAAGGAGGTCATCGCGGACTGCACGTCCCACGAGAAGGAGCCGAAGAAGACGAAGGCGGTGGCGACGGCCGCGGCGATCACGGTGGCGCTGGTGCGCGTCGCCTTCGGGACGATCGCGTCGAGGTCCAGGCCCATCGAGTAGAGCATCAGGCCGGCGTTGCCCACCGAGCCGGCCGCGGCGGCGGCGAGCAGCGGCACCAGGTACCAGAACGGCGCCGCCTCGACCAGCGGGCCGGCGTAGTCGGCGCCGGCCCGGGCGGCGAGCGCGGTGTAGGTGCCGAACAGCTGCGGGATCAGCAGGCCGAGGAGCAGGCCGAGACCGGTGGCCGCGAGCACCTTGCGGGAGCTGTGCTTGCGGGGGGAGACGTAGCGGGTGTAGTCGCCGAGCAGCGTGATGAAGGCGACGGGGCCGCTGAGGCCGGCGGCGACGGCGGCCAGGAGCCAGGTCGGCCAGAAGGAGCCGAGCAGGTACGCCGTGTCCGGCGGGGCGGCGGTGGTGAAGTCCCCGGAGTAGGCGAAGACGCCGACGGCCAGCAGAACCACCATGCCGACGGAGAGGATCTTGCTCATGCGCAGCAGCAGCCGGTAGCCGAAGACGGCCGCGACGACGGTGGCGGCGGCCAGGACCCCGTACATCACGGCCCGCGAGACACCCGTGTCCGGCAGCCCGGTGAGCCGGGAGAGGGTGGCGACCATCACGTCGCCGCCGATCCACAGCGTCAGCGCGGTGTAGCCGAGGGAGAGCAGCAGGCCGACCACCGAGCCGACGAGGCGGCCCCGGACGCCGAACTGGGCGCCGCTGGAGGTGGAGAGATTGGTCGCGGTACGCAGGGAAACCAGCGCGAGCGGCGCGGTGAAGGCGATACCGACGAGGGTGCCGACCACGATGGCGGTGACCGAGGGCCACAGGCCCAGTCCGAAGGACGGGGGCAGCCAGCCGAAGACGATGACGCCGAGACAGAGGTTGGAGCCGAGCAGGATCGAGATCAGGTCACGGGGACCGCTCGTCCGCTCCTCTTCCGGGATGGTGTCGACTCCGCGCTGTTCGATGGGCATGGGGGGACTCCCTTGGCAGGGCGGCGGGGGTGCAGAGCTAATCTTTGAGCGACACTCAATGTGACCTAAGCCCTGGTCTCCGGTCAATGATTCCGTGCAAGGAAATGAAGAGTTAGAGTGATGCTCTAACCCATCGACTCAAAAGGTGGTGGATCGGCGTGCGGCTGACCCCTACGGAGCGCGACCGGCTGTTGCTGCGCAGCGCTGCGGAACTGGCCAGGGCCCGGCGGGCCCGTGGCCTGAAACTCAACGTCCCGGAGGCCACCGCGCTGATCGCGGACACGGTCTGCGAGGCCGCGCGCGACGGCAGGCGACTGGCGGAGGCCATCGAGGAGGCCCGCGGCGTACTGGGCCCCGGCGACGTCCTGCCCGGCGTGGCCGACGTGGTCACCGAGGTACACGTGGAGGCCGTCTTCGACGACGGATCCCGCCTCGCCGTGGTCTCGTCCCCCATTCAGGGCGCCGTGTCGCTGGGTGACGACGCCCCGGGTGCGGTCGTGCCCGGCCCCGGCGTCCCCCAGCCGGAACCGGTCCTCCACCTGCACGTGCGCAACACCGCCGCCGTGCCCGTGAGCGTCACCTCCCACTTCCACTTCTTCGAGGCCAACCCGCGCCTGGACTTCGACCGCGCCGCGGCCTACGGGATGCGACTGTGCGTGCCGGCGGGCTCGTCCGTACGGTTCGACCCGCACGGCGAGGGCGAGGTCGGGCTGGTCCCCATCGGCGGCGACCGCATCGCGATCGGCTTCGCGGGGCTGGTCGACGGCCCGCTGGACGCCCCCGGAGCCAAGGAGGAGGCCCTGCGCCGCGCGGCCGCCTGCGGCTACCTCGGCGCCTCACCGGACCCGGCCTCGGCGGACCCCGGCGCCACAGACCCGGCCTCGGCAGACCCCGGCGCCCCAGACCCGGCCTCGGCGGACCCGGGCTCCGTAGACCCGGGCCCCGCAGGCCCGGGCTCCGTAGCCCCCGCACCCCACACCACGGCCGCCGCGGCCGTCACCGGTCCGGATGCCGAGGCACCGGGTACCGGCACCCCCGCCGCAGATGCCCCCGGTACCGGATCGCCGGCCGCCGGGGCCGAGCGCACCGACCGCCCCGGAGGAACCACCGCATGAGCCGCCAGACCCCGCACAGCGACCACTGCGCGCCGGGCAGCCGGCACATCGACCCGCACGAGTACGCCTCCGTCTTCGGCCCCCGCGCCGGGGACCGGGTACGGCTCGGCGACTCCGGGCTCACCGTCCGCGTCGAGTCCGACGCGCAGAAGCCCGGCGACGAGTTCCTGGCCGGCTTCGGCAAGACCGCCCGCGACGGCCTGCACCTGAAGGCCGCCGCCGTCCGCGAGACCTGCGACGTCGTCATCAGCAACGTGCTGGTCATCGACGCCGTCCTCGGCATCCGGAAGGTCTCCATCGGCATCCGCGAGGGGCGGATCCACGCGATCGGCCGGGCCGGCAACCCCGACACCCTCGACGGCGTCGACGTCGTCGTGGGGACCGGCACCAGCATCGTCTCGGGCGAAGGCCTGATCGCCACCGCCGGCGCCGTGGACACCCACGTCCACCTGCTCTCCCCGCGCATCATGGAGGCCTCGCTCGCCGCGGGCGTCACCACGATCATCGGCCAGGAGTTCGGCCCGGTCTGGGGCGTCGGCGTCAACTCGCCGTGGGCGCTGAAGCACGCCTTCAACGCCTTCGACGCCTGGCCCGTCAACATCGGCTTCCTCGCCCGAGGCTCCTCCTCGGACGCCGCCCCGCTCGTCGAGGCCCTCGCCGAAGGCGGCGCCTCGGGCTTCAAGGTCCACGAGGACATGGGCGCGCACACCCGCGCCCTGGACACCGCCCTGCGGGTGGCCGAGGAGTACGACGTACAGGTCGCCCTGCACAGCGACGGCCTCAACGAGTGCCTCTCCGTGGAGGACACCCTCCGCGTCCTGGACGGCCGCACCATCCACGCCTTCCACATCGAGGGCTGCGGCGGCGGCCACGTCCCCAACGTGCTCAAGATGGCGGGTGTGCCGAACGTCATCGGCTCCTCCACCAACCCCACCCTGCCCTTCGGCCGGGACGCGGTCGCCGAGCACTACGGCATGATCGTCTCCGTCCACGACCTCAAGCCGGACCTCCCGGGCGACGCCGCCATGGCCCGCGACCGGATCCGCGCGGGCACCATGGGCGCCGAAGACGTGCTGCACGACCTGGGTGCGATCGGCATCACCTCCTCCGACGCCCAGGGCATGGGCCGCGCGGGCGAGACCATCCGCCGCACCTTCGCCATGGCCGCCAAGATGAAGGGCGAGCTGGGCCCGCTGGCGGGCGACGGCGAGGGCGACGACAACGCCCGCGTCCTGCGCTACATGGCCAAGCTGACCATCAACCCGGCGATCGCCCACGGGCTGGCGCACGAGATCGGCTCCATCGAGGTCGGCAAGCTCGCCGACATCGTGCTGTGGCGCCCCCAGTTCTTCGGCGCCAAGCCGCAGCTCGTCCTCAAGTCGGGCTTCCCGGCGTACGGGGTCACCGGCGACCCCAACGCCGCCACCGACACCTGCGAACCGCTCGTCCTGGGCCCGCAGTTCGGCTCGTACGGCGCCACCGCGGCCGACATCTCCGTCGCCTTCGTCTCGGCCGCCGCCGCTGCCCTCGGCAGCGACGAGATGCCGACGCGCCGACGCCGCGTCGCCGTACGCGGCACCCGCGGGATCGGCCCCAAGGAGCTGCTCCTCAACTCCCGGGTGGGCGCGGTCGATGTGGACGCGCGCAGCGGACTCGTCTCCCTCGACGGGGAACCGCTGCGCTCGGAAGCCGCCGAATCGGTCACCCTCAACCGCCTGTACTTCCTTTAGGACAGAGCCTTCAGGACGGCACAGCCTTCAGGACGGCACAGCCTTCAGGACGGCACGGCCTCCAAGACCGGACAGCCTCCAAGACCGCCGCGCTTCCAAGAACCGCACAGCTCCCAGACCGCACAGCTTCTCAGCCAGCACCGCCTCTAAGGACGTCTGCCATGACCAAGCCCGCCGCCGACGGATTCTCCATGCCCCCCGAGTGGGCTCCCCACGAGCGCACCTGGATGGCCTGGCCCAGCCCCAACCCGACCTTCACCAACGACCAGGAGCTCGCCGAGGCCCGCGAGGCCTGGGGGGCCGTCGCCCGCGCGGTCCGCGCGTACGAGCCCGTGACCCTCGTGGTCTCGCCCGGCGACGCGGACAGCGCCCGCGCCATCGTCGGCGACGAGGTGGAGCTGGTCGAGCAGGAGCTCGACGACGCCTGGATGCGGGACATCGGCCCCACCTTCGTCACCGACGGCGCCGGCGCTCTGGCGGCCGTGGACTGGACCTTCAACGGCTGGGGCGCCCAGGAGTGGGCGCGCTGGGACCACGACTCGAAGATCGCCCGTCATGTCTCGGACGTCGTCGGCTCGGCCACCTACAGCACCCCGCTGGTCAACGAGGGCGGCGCCATCCACGTCGACGGCGAGGGCACCGTGCTCCTCACCGACACCGTGCAGCTGGGCGAGGGCCGAAACCCCGGCTGGACCCGCCAGCAGGTAGAGGCCGAGATCCACGCCCACCTCGGCACCACCAAGGCGATCTGGCTGCCCTACGGTCTGGCCGGCGACTACGGCACCTACGGCACGCAGGGCCACGTCGACATCGTCGCCGCCTTCGCCCGCCCCGGTGTCGTCATGGTGCACACCCAGCCCGACCCGGCCCACCCGGACCACGAGCGCTGCAAGACCATCGCCGCCATCCTGCGCGCGTCCACCGACGCGCGGGGCCGTCGGCTGGAGGTCGTGGAGATCCCGGCGCCGACCGTGCTGGAGGAGGACGGGGAGTGGGTGGACTACTCGTACATCAACCACTACCTGTGCAACGGCGGCGTGGTGCTGTGCTCCTTCGACGACCCTCGTGACGAGGAGGCCGCGGAGATCTTCCGCGGACTGTTCCCCGAGCGGACCGTGACCCTCGTCGACGCACGTACGATTTTCGCCGGGGGCGGCGGCATTCACTGCATCACCCAACAGCAGCCGAAGGTCTGACCGGACCGACGGCGGACCGAGAAGGAGTGGGGACCATGGCGGAGGGCGGCGTACGCGCGGCGCGGAAGAACGCGCCGCCGCGCGAGGACGTACTCGTCGCCGCCATGGCCACGATCGCCGAGCGCGGCCTCGAAGGCCTCACCATGGCCGGCCTGGGCCGGCAGGTCGGCATGAGCAGCGGCCACCTCCTCTACTACTTCGGCAGCAAGGACGAGCTCCTGCTGCAGACCCTGGAGTGGAGCGAGGCGGCGCTCGGCGACCAGCGCCGGGCCCTGCTCTCCCGGCGCGGCCCCGTACGCGAACGGCTCCGGGCATACGTCGACCTGTACGTGCCCGAGGGCGCCCGGGACCCGCACTGGACGCTGTGGCTGGAGGTCTGGAACCGCTCGCAGAACGCCGGCCCCGACGAGCGCGACCGGCAGGCGGCCATCGAGGGCGCCTGGCACCGCGACCTGGTGGCGCTGCTCGCGGAGGGCATCTCGCGCGGGGAGTTCCACGCCGTGGACGCCGACCGCGTCGCGGCCCGCATCCGGGCCCTGCTCGACGGATTCAGCATCCAGCTGGCCGTGGGTCTCCCGACGCTGGACCGGGCGGCCATCCTGGAACACGTCCGGGAGTTCCTGGAGGACACCCTCACCCTGCCGCCCGCCTGACCCACCGCGCACCGGACCCGCGGGGGCGGGTGCCCGCATGCTGAGATCCGTGTCCGCGCGCCGCAGGCGGTATGGCAGACTGCGGGCATGCTTGCTCAGCCCATGATTATCGGCAGCAGCGCGCCGGTCCGCACTGACCGCTGAACCGTGGAAGAACTTCGCGGCAGCGGGCATCGTGCCCCCGACCCGCGCGCAGACCTCTCGCACCCGCGAGAGGTCTTTTCGTTTCCCGGCCACACTCCTGCCGGGACCGGACGGCGCGCGATGATGGGGGGCAGTGGATCCCGGGTATCCGGAGCCACTCATCCGACAGGAGTCAGATCAGCATGACGACGACAGAGGTCCTCGACGACAGCTTCCATGTCTTCGACACGACGCTGCGCGACGGCGCCCAGCGCGAAGGCATCAACCTCACGGTCGCCGACAAGCTGACGATCGCCCGGCACCTGGACGACTTCGGAGTCGGATTCATCGAGGGGGGATGGCCCGGCGCCAACCCCCGTGACACGGAGTTCTTCGCCCGCGCCCGCACCGAGATCGACTTCAAGCACGCCAAGCTGGTCGCCTTCGGCGCGACCCGGCGGGCGGGCGGCTCGGCCGCCGAGGACCCGCAGGTGCGGGCCCTGCTGGAGTCCGGCGCACCGGTGATCACGCTCGTCGCCAAGTCCCACGACCGCCATGTCGAACTCGCGCTGCGCACCACGCTCGAAGAGAACCTGGAGATGGTCCGGGACACCGTCTCCCACCTCGTCTCCCAGGGCCGCCGCGTCTTCGTCGACTGCGAGCACTTCTTCGACGGCTACCGCGCCAACCCGGAGTACGCGAAGTCCGTCGTCCGCACCGCCCACGAGGCCGGCGCCGATGTCGTCATCCTCTGCGACACCAACGGGGGCATGCTGCCCGCCCAGGTGACGGCCACCGTCGCGACCGTCCTCGCCGACACCGGAGCGCGCCTGGGCATCCACGCCCAGGACGACACCGGCTGCGCCGTCGCCAACACGCTGGCCGCCGTCGACGCGGGCGCCACGCACGTCCAGTGCACCGCGAACGGCTACGGCGAGCGCGTCGGCAACGCCAACCTCTTCCCCGTCGTCGCCGCACTGGAGATCAAGTACGGCCGCAAGGTGCTCCCCGAGGGCGCGCTCGCCGAGATGACCCGCATCTCGCACGCCATCGCCGAGGTCGTCAACCTCACGCCCTCGACGCACCAGCCGTACGTCGGCGTCTCCGCCTTCGCGCACAAGGCCGGCCTGCACGCCTCGGCGATCAAGGTCGACCCGGACCTGTACCAGCACATCGACCCCGAGCGGGTCGGCAACACCATGCGGATGCTGGTCTCCGACATGGCCGGCCGCGCCTCCATCGAGCTCAAGGGCAAGGAGCTCGGCGTCGAGCTCGGCGGGGACCGCGCGCTGGTCTCGCGGGTCGTGGAGCGCGTCAAGGAGCGGGAGCTCTCGGGCTACACGTACGAGGCCGCCGACGCCTCCTTCGAGCTGCTGCTCCGCGCCGAGGTCGAGGGCCGCGCCCGCCGGTACTTCCGTACGGAGTCCTGGCGCGCGATCGTCGAGGACCGCCCGGACGGCACCCACGCCAACGAGGCCACGGTCAAGCTGTGGGCGAAGGGCGAGCGGATCGTCGCGACGTCCGAGGGCAACGGACCGGTCAACGCGCTGGACCGGGCCCTGCGGGTCGGGTTGGAGCGCTTCTACCCGCAGCTGGCCAAGTTCGAGCTGGTCGACTACAAGGTCCGCATCCTGGAGGGCAAGCACGGCACGGAGTCCACGACACGCGTGCTGATCTCCACGACGGACGGCGTGCGCGAATGGTCCACGGTCGGCGTGGCCCCGAACGTGATCGCGGCGTCCTGGCAGGCTTTGGAGGATGCCTACACCTACGGTCTCCTCCACGCCGGCGTGGAACCGGCCGAGTAGCCGGGTCCGCCGAGGGGCGCCCCAGGGTTTTATGTCCTGCTCGCACAGGAAAGTGCCGGTTTTCGGGTAGCGTCGTGAGTATGAGGACCAGGCTGATATCCGTACTGTCCGGTCTGCTGCTCGGCCTGTCGGCTACCGCCCTCGTGGGCGCCCCCCAGGCAACGGCCGCCACCGGACCGGCTGCCGTGGCGGAGGCCTTCAAGGAAGGCCCCGTCTACGTCGATCCGCGCGCCGAGGCGCAGCTGCCGGAGGATCAGGCGGAGGCGCTCGCGCAGAAGATCAAGGATGCCGGGAAGCCCGTGTTCGTCGCGGTGCTGCCGGCCACCGCCGAGTTCCCCGCCGAGAACGTGCTGAGCGCCGTCCGGGCCCAGACCGGCATCACCGGGCTCTACGCGATCCGGCTCGGTGACGGCTTCGACGCCCGGGCCGACCGGGCGGTCATGCCGCCCGACGCCGTACGCAACCTCGCCGACGCCGTGAAGACCGGCGGCCCCGTGGACGCGGGCACGCAGCTCAACAACTTCGTGGACCAGGCGCTGACCCAGGCCAGGGGCGGCGCCCCCGCCTCCTGGGGCAGCGCCGACACCGGCAGCGGCGCCCCGGTCGGCGGGCTGATCACGCTCGGCGTGGTGGCCGCGGTCGGCGGCGGTGGCGCGTACGCGCTGGTCCGCCACAGCCGCAAGAAGAAGGAAGAAGTCCGGCGCGAGGCGATCGCGCGCCTCGGCGTGGTCGTCGACGAGGACATCACGGCCTTCGGCGAAGAACTGGAGCGCCTCGACTTCCACCCCGGCGAGCCAGGCGCGGACGATGCCATGCGCAAGGACTACGAGCGGGGGCTCGACGCGTACGAGAGGGCCAAGCAGATCATGGCCTCGGTCGAGCGCCCCGAAGAGGTCAAGGGCGTGACCCAGACCCTGGAGGACGGCCGGTACGCCCTGGCCTGCCTCGACGCGCGCCGTCAGGGGAAGCCGCTGCCCGAGCGCCGTGCGCCCTGCTTCTTCGACCCGCGGCACGGGCCGAGTACCGAGGACGCCACCTGGTCCCCGCCGGGCGGCGCGGCCCGTACGGTCCCGGTCTGCGCGGCGGACGCCGTACGGCTGCGCGACGGCCTGGACCCCGCGGTCCGCCAGGTCGACACCGAGCAGGGGCCACGGCCGTACTACGACGCCGGCCCGGCGTACGGCCCCTGGGCCGGCGGCTACTTCGGCGGCGGCATCCTGCCCGGCCTGCTCATGGGCACGATGCTCGGTTCGATGATGTCCACTCCCGCCTACGCCTCCGACTTCGGCGGGGGCGCGGGCAGCGGCTTTGAGGGCGGGGACGTCTCCGGAGCCGACTTCAACCCGTCCGATTTCGGCGGCGGGGACTTCGGCGGCGGCGGGGACTTCGGTGGTGGCTTCGACGGCGGGGGCGGCTTCTAGGACCGTCCCGGCCGCCGCCCCCCGGGTTCGCGGGAGCGCCGGTCAGCCCTGCTTGATGGCAGAGATGTCGAAGGTCAGCTTCACCTTGTCGCTGACCATCACACCGCCGGCCTCCAGGGCGGCGTTCCACGTCAGGCCCCAGTCGGAGCGCAGGATCTCGGCGGCGCCCTCGAAGCCGACGCGCTCGTTGCCGTAGACGTCGGTGGCGGAGCCGTTGAACTCCAGATCGATGGAGAGCGGACGGGTGACGTCCTTGATCGTGAGCTCGCCGGTGACGCGGTACCGGTCGCCGCCGAGCTGACGGGCCCCGGTGGACCGGAAGGTCATCAGGGGGAAGGCCTCGGCGTCGAAGAAGTCGGCGCTGCGCAGGTGGCCGTCGCGGTCGGCGATACCGGTGTCGACGGAGGCGATCTTCACGTCGATGGCGGCGGTGGAGCGCGCCGGGTCGGCGCCGTCCAGGTGGAGGGTGCCCTCGTGCTCGGCGAAGGTGCCGCGGACGTTGGTGACCATGGCGTGGCGGACGGTGAAGCCGATGCTGCTGTGGGCCGCGTCGATGACGTAGTCGCCCGTGAGGGCGGCAAGGGCCGGGTCCACGTCGAGCGTGGCGACGGCGGCGGAGCCCTGCTGGACGGGGGTGGTCTGGCTGCGGCGGGTGAAGAGACCCATGGCTTCCTCCTCGGTAGTCCAAGCTAGTGTCTGTTGAAAGTTCAACAATACTGACGCTAGACCCCTTCCGTTCAAATTTCAACATCTCGGCGATGTGTCGCGGTGTTTTGTGAGATGTCCACAAGTGACAAAGGCACCCTCTGGCAGAGTCCCTGCATCCCCCGACGCTTCTGTACGGGCCGGACAGCGGATGACTTCCGAGACTGTGTGGAACCAACGGAGGTTTTTCACCCCGCGCTTCGTAAGGTCGGTACATGACCGTTGTGGACCAGACTCCGAGCGAGCCGACGGACGCCCGTGGGCGCGTGGCCGAGCTGCACTCTCTGCGCGAGCAGGCGCGGCGCGGCCCCAGTGACCGGGCGACCGAGACCCAGCACGCCAAGGGCAAGCTGACCGCCCGCGAGCGGATCGCGTTGCTGCTCGACGAGGGTTCCTTCAAGGAGGTCGAGCAGCTGCGCCGGCACCGGGCGACGGGCTTCGGCCTGGAGGGCAAGAAGCCCTACACCGACGGTGTCATCACCGGCTGGGGCACGGTCGAGGGCCGCACGGTCTTCGTCTACGCGCACGACTTCCGCATCTTCGGCGGCGCACTGGGCGAGGCCCACGCGACGAAGATCCACAAGATCATGGACATGGCCATCGCGGCCGGTGCCCCGCTGGTCTCCCTGAACGACGGCGCCGGCGCCCGTATCCAGGAGGGCGTGTCCGCCCTCGCCGGCTACGGCGGCATCTTCCAGCGCAACACCAAGGCCTCGGGTGTCATCCCGCAGATCTCGGTCATGCTCGGCCCCTGCGCCGGCGGCGCCGCGTACTCCCCGGCGCTGACGGACTTCGTCTTCATGGTCCGAGAGACCTCGCAGATGTTCATCACCGGGCCGGACGTGGTCCGCGCGGTGACCGGCGAGGAGATCACCCAGAACGGTCTGGGCGGTGCGGACGTGCACGCCGAGACTTCGGGCGTGGCGCACTTCGCGTACGACGACGAGGAGACCTGCATCTCCGAGGTCCGCTACCTCATCTCGATGCTGCCCTCCAACAACCGCGAGAACCCGCCCGTCCACGAGACGAGCGACCCGGCGAACCGCCGCTCCGAGGTCCTGCTGGACCTGGTGCCCGCCGACGGCAACCGCCCGTACGACATGCACAAGGTCATCGAGGAACTCGTCGACGAGGGCGACTTCCTGGAGATCCACGAGCGCTGGGCCCGCAACATCGTCTGCGCGCTGGCCCGGATGGACGGCCAGGTCGTCGGCATCGTCGCCAACCAGCCCGCCCACCTCGCCGGTGTCCTGGACATCCACGCCTCCGAGAAGGCCGCGCGCTTCGTCCAGCTCTGCGACGCCTTCAACATCCCGATCATCACGCTGCTGGACGTCCCCGGGTTCCTGCCGGGCGTCGACCAGGAGCACGGCGGCATCATCCGCCACGGCGCCAAGCTGCTGTACGCGTACTGCAACGCCACCGTCCCGCGGATCTCGCTGATCCTGCGCAAGGCGTACGGCGGCGCGTACATCGTCATGGACTCCCAGTCCATCGGCGCCGACCTCACCTACGCCTGGCCCACCAACGAGATCGCCGTGATGGGCGCCGAGGGCGCCGCCAACGTCATCTTCCGCAAGCAGATCGCGGACGCCGAGGACCCCGAGGCCATGCGCGTCCGCATGGTCAAGGAATACAAGGCCGAACTGATGCACCCGTACTACGCGGCCGAGCGCGGCCTCGTCGACGACGTCATCGACCCCGCCGAGACCCGCGAGGTACTCGTCAGCGCCCTGGCGATGCTCCGCAACAAGCACGCCGATCTGCCGTCCCGCAAGCACGGCAACCCGCCGCAGTAGAGCGAAGGAGACCTGCCACCAGATGAGCCGCACCGACACCCTGCTGCGCGTCGAGAAGGGCAACGCCGAGCCCGAGGAGCTGGCCGCGATCACCGCGATCCTGCTCGCCCGCGCCGCCGCCGCCCCCGAGGCCGCCCCGACCCACCGCATGGGCTCCCAGGCCCGCTGGCGCCGTCTGGAGCGCACCCCGGGCTTCCGCGCCCCGCACAGCTGGCAGGGCTGATTCCCCGAGCGTCCGAAGGCCCCGCACCCGTCCAGGGTGCGGGGCCTTTGTCATGCGTCATGCACCATGCGCCCGCCCGGGCGGCACACGCCGTACGCCGCCTGCTCCGCGTACGCCGGCCGCACACGCCGAAGGCCCCCGCGTCCCAGGACGCGAGGGCCTTCCGGAAGCAGGGTCCGCTACCGCAGACGCGCCATGAGGGCGTGCTCGACGAGCGTGATGAGCGCGCTCTTGGCGTCCGCGCGGTGGCGGGCGTCGGTGGTGATGATCGGGGCGTCCGGGCCGATCTGCAGGGCCTCGCGGACTTCCTCCGGGGTGTAAGGCTGGTGCCCGTCGAAGCCGTTGAGGGCGATGACGAAGGGCAGGCCGCTGTTCTCGAAGTAGTCGACGGCGGGGAAGCAGTCGGCGAGGCGGCGCGTGTCCACGAGCACGACGGCGCCGATGGCGCCGCGGACCAGGTCGTCCCACATGAACCAGAAGCGGTCCTGGCCCGGAGTACCGAAGAGGTACAGGATCAGGTCCTGGTCGAGGGTGATGCGGCCGAAGTCCATGGCGACGGTCGTCGTCGTCTTGTCCCCGGTGTGGGTGAGGTCGTCGATTCCGGCGGAGGCGCTGGTCATGACGGCTTCGGTGCGCAGCGGATTGATCTCGGAGACCGCGCCGACGAACGTGGTCTTGCCCACGCCGAAGCCGCCCGCCACCACGATCTTCGCGGAGGTGGTGGAGCGAGCCGCTCCGCCGTTAGAGCTTGCGAAGTCCACTGAGCACCCTTTCGAGCAGTGTCACATCTGGCTGGCCGCCGGCAGACTCGTCGCCGCCGGGCTGATGAATGGCGACAAGGCCCGCCTCCGCCAAGTCGGCGACGAGGATTCGGGCGACACCAAGAGGAATGGAGAGAAGTGCCGAGATCTCCGCGACGGATTTGATCTCCTGGCACAGGCGGCAGATGCGCTGGTGCTCGGGCAACTGCCCTTGCAATCGCGCGGGATCGGCCGTGGTACTGACCAGCGCCTCGATGGCGAGCTGGTAACGCGGCCGCGTACGGCCGCCGGTCATCGCGTACGGACGCACCAGCGGGTTGTGCGCCTTCGGTGCCTGCGGCGCCCGCACAGCACGCGGAGGCGGCTGCGGGGGCATCTGCTGGGGCTGCTGCGGCTGCTGGGGCTGGCCGTACGGCTGCTGCTGGTAGGGGTTGTGCTCCGGCACGGGCCGGCTGGGAGCAGAGGGGAAGTTGAAGCGGTTCTGGTCGTGCCCACCCTGCGGCTGCTGCTGCGCGCCGCCATAAGGATGTCCTCCGGGTGTTGTCACGTTTCCTCCTCCGACTCCAAGTACGCAGTACTCCCTGTGGAACCGCGCCACCGCACCCTATGGTGCGATGGCGCGAAACGCACTGCCTGTCTGCTAGTTGAGCAGGCTTCCCTGCAGTTCCGCGCGGAGGTCCGGGGTGAGGACGCTGCCGGCGCGGTCCACGAGGAGGGCCATCTCGTAGCCTACGAGGCCGATGTCGCATTCGGGGTGCGCGAGTACCGCGAGGGAGGATCCGTCGGAGACGGACATGAGGAAGAGGAATCCCCGGTCCATCTCGAC
>NZ_JBEXNN010000061.1:0-14358 GCF_040611115.1 Streptomyces sp. NPDC003038 | reverse complement strand
ACGAGCCTGGTCCAGCACTGGGCCAACAACAAGTGGACTTACTCCGGCATGGGCCTGCGGGCCACGGACGAGAACAACATCAAGCAGTGGAAGCGCGTCAACTCCGCGAACGCTTCCGCCAACATCCCCAAGCTGACCGTCACCTACAACTACCGGCCCCGCACCGGCACCAAGCAGGAGGCGGGCCCGCCGTTCTTCTCCTACGGCGGCGCCTACACCGTCAACACGGTGACCCCGACGCTGCGCGACACGTTCGTGGACGCCAACGGTGACAAGGTCAACGGCACGTTCCAGATCTTCGACTCTGCCACCGACACCCAGGTCGGCAACGTCATCGTCTCGCCGTTCGTCTCCTCCGGCGAGGCCGTCTCGGTCACCGTTCCGGTCGGCGTGCTGACCAACGGGAAGACGTACAAGTTCCGCACCAACCCCTACGACGGCACCCACTACAACACCAGCTGGTCGGCCTGGAAGACGTTCACCGTCGACACCACCGCCCCCTCCGCCCCCACCGGGCTGACCTCGACGGACTACCCGTCCTCCTCCTGGGTCAAGGGCGCCGGCCAGGCGGGCAACTTCACCGTCTCCCCGCCCTCCGGCACGGACCACCAGTGGCTCGAATGGTCCCTGGACGGCGCCGAGTGGACGCGCGTGCCCACCGACGGCACCCCCGGCACCCGGACCCTGTCCGTCACCCCGTCGTCGAACGGAACCCACACCCTCCAGGTGCGCACCGTCGACAAGGCCGACAACGAGTCCGAGGCGGTCGAGTACACCTTCCACGCCGGACCGGGCGGCTTCGTCCAGCCCGCGGACGGTGAGCGGACGGCCCGACGGCTCCCGCTGACCGCCGAAGCCGACGGCGCCACTTACAATGCGGCGTCCTTCTCCTGGCGCCGCTCCGAAGCCGACCCCTGGGTGCAGATCCCGGCGGGGCACGTCACGGACGGCGGCACGGCGGTGACGGCCTGGCCCGTGTCCATGACCGCGGGGCGCACCCCCGCGCTGGTCTGGAACACCACCGACACGGTCGACCCGGACGGCAGCGTCCAGATCAAGGCGGACTTCACCGGCCCGGGAGGCGCGACGGGCGCCACGCAGCCCCTCGTCGTGGTCGTCGACCGCAACGCGAGCGGCGCCGCCACCAGCCCGGTGGGTCCGGGCACTCTGAACCTGCTCACCGGCGACTACGAGGTGTCGGCCACCGACGTGTCCGTCTTCGGCATGGCCGTCTCCCGCACCACGTCCTCGCGCGACCCGCACAAGGGCACCAAGCAGGAGGGCCAGGCCGCGATCTTCGGCCAGGAGTGGGCCTCCGGCACGGCGGCCGAGATCGTCCAGTCCGACTACTCGCACGTCGCGCGGGTCTCGGACACGGCCGTGGACGTCGTAACCACCTCGGGTGACGCACTGCACTTCACCGCCAACGCGGCACGCACCGGCTGGGTCTCCGAGCCCGGCGCCGGCAGCATGACCCTGACCGGCAGTGTCACCGGCTCGTTCACGCTGACCGACGACAGCGGTACGGTCACCGAGTTCACCCGGGCGGATCCGGCGATGACCACCTGGCAGGTCGCCAGCGCCCTGGTCAGCGGAGTCGAGAACTCGACCACGACCGTGGTCTCCGAAACGGTCACCGTCGACACCAAGAAGCTGGCCCGCCCCAAGCGGATCATCGCCCCGACCTCCGCCGTAACCGCCTCCGCCTGCGCGACCACCCCCCAGACCAAGGGATGCCGCTCGCTGGAGTTCGTCTACGCGACGGCCACCACCGCCACCGGATACAGCACCTCCGCTGACTTCGGCGACTTCGCCGGCCAGGTGAAGGAGATCCGGCTGTGGTCCACCGAGGCCGGCGCCGCCAACGCCACCTCGAAGGCGGTCACCACGTACCGCTACGACGCCGGCGGCAACCTCCGCCAGCAGTGGGACCCCAACCTGGCGCAGAGCACGCAGACGCAGTACGCCTACAACGCCGAGGACCGCATCGACTGGCTGCAGGCCAAGTCCGAACTGCCCTGGTCGTTCACGTACGGCCAGGCGGGATCCTCGCCCACGGCCGGTGACGGCATGCTCCTCAAAGCCTCCAGGTCCGGTCTGAAGCCGGGCACGGCGGGCGAGGCACAGGGCACCGCGACCACCAGCGTCGTCTACGGCGTCCCGCTGAGCGGTGGCGCGGCCCCGTACCCGATGGGCGCGGCCGACGTGAAGGCATGGGGGCAGACCAGCGCACCCACCGACGCGACCGCCGTGTTTCCCGCCGACGTGGTCCCCTCGTCCCACTCCGGTACATCACTCGCTGCCTCGGCCTACACGCGGGCGTCGATCACCTACCTGGGCGCCTCCGGACGGCCCGTCAACAGCGCTGCGCCCGGCGGACACGTCACCACCACCGAGTACGACCGGTACGGAAACACTGTCCGCGAGCTCTCGGCCGCCAACCGGGCCCTGGCCCTGGGCACGAGCCCCGCGGACCAGGCCGCACAGGCGAATCTGGGCATCGGGCAGCTCACCGGCGCGGAGCGCGCCCACCAGCTGAGCACCTCGACCGTGTTCGACGCGGCCGGAGAGCGCCAGCTCGGCAAGTTCGGACCGCTGCGCCGCGTCGACCTGACCTCCGACCTGAAGTCCGGAGCGACCCTGCTGGTTCCGGCTGGCACCTCGGTGACCGCCCGCGACTGGTCGGTCCTCGAATACGACGCCGGGCGGCCCACCGACGGCACCGCCAAGATCAAGGACCAGGTCACCAAGGCCACCGTCGGCGCCCAGGTCCGCGAGCACCCGACGGTGCTCGGCGAGCCCCGCGCCACCGAGACCGTGTACGACTGGGCCAAGGGCCTGCCGACCCGGTCCGTCAGGGACCCGGGCGGTCTGGCCATCGCGGAGAGCACCGAGTACGACGCCAAGAACAGGGTCTCCAAGCAGGTCCTCCCTGGCTCGAACGGCAGCGACGCCGCCACCCGGGTCACCACGTACTGGTCGGCGACCGGCACTGGCACCTGCCAGGGCCGCCCCGAGTGGGCCGACCTGGTCTGCTCGGTCGGTCCGGCCGGTGACATCACCGGAGGCGGGTCGAACCCCGGCAAGCTTCCGACCACCACCACCGAGTACAACTGGTGGGGCAACCCGGCCAAGCGGATCGAGACGGTGAACGGGTCCATGCGGACCACCACCACGGAGTACGACGCGGCCGGACGGACGACCAAGGTCACGACGGCCGGCGGCTCCGGCCAGGCCGCTCCGGAGGCCACCACCGAGTACGACCCGGTGACCGGCCGGGCCGTCAAGAACACCTCGCCCACCGGCGGGACCATCGTCAAGCAGTTCGACAAGCTCGGCCGCACGATCTCCTACACCGATGCCGACGGCGGTGTCACCACCACCGAGTACGACCTGCTCGACCGGCCGACCAAGGTCACGGACAACGTGCCGTCGACCGTCACCTTCACCTACGACCACGCCGCCGAACCCCGCGGCCTGCCGACGAAGACGACCGACTCGGTCGCCGGCGAGTTCCAGCCGTCGTTCGACGCGGCGGGAGCCGTCCGCAGCGAAAAGCTGCCCGGCGGGTACACGCTCAACATCAGCACGGACCCGGGCGGTGACGCCGCGAAGCGCAGCTACGTGCGCGACAGCGACTCGACCGTCGTCTACAGCGACACCGTGAACGAATCCGTCCACGGCCAGATCACCACGCACTCCGGTCTCAGCGACCAGCGCTTCCGCTACGACACCGCGGGCCGCCTGGCCTCCGTCGAGGACACCGCGGACACCGTCTGCACCCGCCGCGCGTACACCTTCGACGGGCGTTCGAACCGCACTGGCCTGACCACGGCGGCCGGCGCCCCCGGCGCGGACTGCCCGACCACCGGCGGAACCACCACCACCCACACCTACGACAGCGCCGACCGGCTCGTCGACAGCGGCTACGTCTACGACGAGTTCGGGCGCACCACCACCGTCCCGGGCCACGGAACCGTCGCCTACTACAACAGCGACCGCACCCGCCAGCAGACCCTGTCCAACCAGCGGCAGACCTGGAGCCTCGACGCCGCCCAGCGCTACCGCGGGTGGACGAAGGAGTCGTACAACGGCTCGATCTGGACCCAGACCGCGTCCCGCGTCAACCACTACGGCGACGACGCGGACAACCCGCGCTGGATCGTCGAGGACACCGCGACCGGTGCGGTGACCCGCAACGTCGCCACCGCCGGCGGACTGACCACCACGAGCAAGACGGGCGACGTCGTCCTGCACCTGACGACGATCCAGGGCTCCGTCGCCGTCCAGCTCCCGCTGAACGTCTCCCAGGCGCCCGTGGTCCTGGACACCGACGAGTACGGCAAGCCCCGCGCGGGGCAGGCCGCGGCCCGCTACGGCTGGCTCGGGGCGCACCAGCGCTCCAGCGAGACGCCGAGCGGTCTGACCTTGATGGGAGCCCGTCTCTACAACCCGTCCACCGGCCGCTTCCTCTCCTCGGACCCGGTCTACGGCGGCAGCGCGAACGCGTACGAGTACGCCAACGCCGACCCGGTCAACCAGCAGGACCTGGACGGCCGGATCTCCAAGTCCTGGCGCAAGAAGATCATCGAGGCCCACGCATGCATGTCGCTCGGATGGCGCGGCTGCGCCCTCGCCTCGGCGATTTCGGGAATGCTGCTCGCGACCTTCCGGAAGGGCCGGGTCAACAACGCGATCCGGCACTTCATGTGGCAGAGCAGCCTGACCTTCTACTTCGGCGCGCGAGCGGCCAAGCGGCTGGGAGACGCGCATGAATGGGGCCAGAGCGGACTCGACACCCAGATCGACCAGCACAACAACTCCGTCGCCCGGAACTTCGCCGTGCGGAACTTCTGGAGCATGCTGAGTTGGTACTACGCAGGCTGGTTCTGGCAGAACCTCTACTACTACGCACGCCTCTACATCAACAAGGGCTACCTGCGGACGAGATAGGAAGAAAACCCTTTGACTACGGCACATTCCCCGCGTCGCGGGCTGTTTCTGGGCCTGGCCGTCACCATCGGCTGCCTGACCGGTCTCGCCTTGCTGGCCGGGTCGGTGTACCTGCTCTTCTACGGGTCGGAAGGCTCGTGCGAGGAGAACAAGGCGGTTGAGCGCATGGCTCAGGTCTCGGCCGCGGCGCCCGCCGCCGCGGCCGGTACCACGCCCGTGGCGGAGCGAACCAGTGTGGAGTGCATGGACGACAGCGGCGATCCCTGGGTCGCCGCGGACAGCGCCTACACCCACGACGTGGACGCTCAGTCGCTGGTCACCCACTACTGGGACACCGCGAGGAAGGAAGGTTGGAAAGCGGTCGGTACCCGGGAGGAAGCCCCGGACAGGTTCCGGAGCGGCCTCGGCATGTGCTTCCACAAGGAGGTAGCCGGCGAGCCGGCTCTGCTCCGGGTGGGGTCCGACGGGCCGAGGGAGTTCACCGTGACCTTGGAATCGGCACTCGACGGATCCACGATCTCCTGCTGAACCGCTGACATCGCACTGAGGCGCCCGGCGGGCCGACGGCCCGCCGGGCGCCTCTGTCGCGTCCATGCCCCAACTCCACCGCGATGCGGGGGAGACCTGTGCCGTGCTTCCATCGTGGCTGACAAAGCCGCTCTGGGGCCAATTCGTGGCCCTGCTTCCCGAGCAGCCGGAGTTCCACCCAGACCATCCACGCGGCTGCCACCGTCGGCGCATCAGTGACCGGGTCATCAGTGACAAGATGCTGCGACTGCCGCGCTTCGGCTGTTCTTACGAGGCGATCGCCGACACGACCTGCTCGGTCACCATGATCCACAGCCGCCGCGACGAGCGCATACGACTCGGCATGTTCGCCCGGCTCAAGCAGATCGACGCCTTCTTCGACCTCGCCGACACCATCATCACCGTGCCTAGCCTGATCCGGCAGACATGGACAACTCACCGCTGGAACGAACGCCCGAACCGCCGCCCATGACCGCACGCCTATCCGCGCAACCTCTAAGCTGCCGAAGAGCCATTGGGAAGCCGTTTACTTTCTACTTGGTCAGGCCCTCGATCGGGATGCCAGTCCCGGCGGGGGCCGTCTCATGTCTGAATGTTGTGGGCCGAGCATATGCCCGGCAACCCGTCGGAAATCCAGCCCAGTTGGCACAGTTCACCCGTGTGAGTTACGGGGATCTGGAGGGGTGGGGTTGGTTGGATTTACCCCACGTCCTTTGACGGGTTGACGTCCGCCCCCACCGAATCCCGACCCCCCACGACCCGGTTCCCGCCCCACTCCGGCACGTCCAGCTCCGCCCAGACCACCTTGCACGGCGGCAGGCCCCGGTCCATGCCCCAGCGGTCCGCGATGGCGTCCACCAGCACCAGCCCACGCCCGCCCTCCGCGTCCCCGTCCGGGTCGCGGACACCCGGGACCCGGTCACCACGGGTGTCGACCACCTCGATCCGGAGCACTCCGTCCACCAGGGTGAGCACGAGCCGGAAACCCCGTCCGGGGACCCGGCCGTGCGTCACCGCGTTGGCCGCCAGCTCGGCCACGATGAGCGCGGGCCCTTCCGTCGACAGACCCCATGCGGCGATCTTCTCGACGGCGAGCTGCCGTGCCTGACGGGCGCCGCGGGGAGTAGCGGGGAGTTGGACGCCGAATTGGCTTCCGGAGTCACAGATTTGAGTAGTCACGTCACTCAGCGTGGCCTTGCGTGCGTACCGTGAGAAGCGGCAACGCCCGTGCGTCCGGCGTTTGTCCAGTGCTTGTCCGGTGGTGTCCCGCCTGTCCTGAGCGGCCTCCGGGCAGAGGGCGTTCAGACATCGGTACGTCGGAGGTGGGCGCGCATGAGCGTGGACAGTGACGGTACGGAAGACGCGAGTTGGGACGTCGACCCCGAGGACGAACAGGGAGTCGCGGTCCTGGCCGCGCTGGGCCGCCAGCTCAAGGCGTGGCGGGAGGAGGCGGGGACGCGGGCCGCCGACTTCGGTACGGAGATCGGCTACGGCGAGGACCTCGTCCGCAAGGTCGAGGCGGGCAGGCGGATCCCCCGCCCCGAGTACCTGGACAGGGCGGACGCGGCCCTGAACGCCGGCGGGAAGATCACCGCGATGAAGGCGGACATGGAGCAGGTCCGCTACCCGAAGAAGGTGCGAGACCTGGCGAAGCTGGAGAGCCGGGCCGTCGAGATCGGCACGTACAACAACCACAACATCCATGGCTTGTTGCAGACGAGGGAGTACGCGACGGCCTTGTTCGCCATGCGGCGGCCCGCCTACTCGTCGGACGAAATGGAACGCATACTGGCCGCTCGCATGGCACGCCAGTCGATCTTCGAGCGCTCACCTGCACCCGCGCTCAGCTTCGTGCAGGAATTGGTGACTCTGACCCGCCCCATCGGAGGGACAATGGTCCTGCGTCGACAGCTCGAACGCCTGCTGGAGGTGGCTCAGTTGCCGAACGTCGAGTTGCAGGTGATGCCCACCAACGTCAGCGACCACGCTGGCATGGGCGGTCTGATCGAGATGCTGAAGTTCGATGACGGTTCGGCAGTGGGACGTTCCGACGGTGCATTTCACGGCCGCCCGGTCTCCGAACCGAAGCAGCTCCGAATCCTTGACCTGCGCTATGGCATCATCCGGGCTCAAGCGCTCACGCCCCGCGCGTCACGGGACTTCATCGAGGAACTGCTAGGAGAAACATGATCCACAACCCCGAGCTGGACTGGTTCAAGAGCAGTTACAGCAGCAGCAGCGAGGGTGACGACTGCGTCGAGGTGGCCACCACCCCCGCCACCGTCCACGTCCGCGACTCCAAGGACCCCCAGATCCCCGCCCTCGCCTTCGCCCCCAACGCCTGGGCCGGATTCGTGGCTCAGGCCTCCTCCCTCTGAGCGCACACCACGCCCGCCGCCCGCGCAGGGCAGCCACAACAGGGAGAACCCTCCTCGGCGTGATCACGTGGATCCGCAGGGCGAAACCGGAGTAGACACGCCACAGCCCCCGCCCGGACGGGGGCGGAGGCTGCGACGAGTGCGGTACCCGGTGCGGGTCAGGCCAGGACGGGGACCTTCTGCTCCGTGGCCGGGGCCGGGGCCGGCTCGTCCAGCGGGGAGGCCGAGGCGGAGGCGTAGGCCTCCTTGTCCAGGATTCCCTCGCGGGCCGAGACGATGACCGGGACGACGGCCTGGCCGGCCACGTTGGTGGCGGTGCGGATCATGTCCAGGATCGGGTCGATCGCCATCAGCAGGCCCACGCCCTCCAGGGGCAGGCCCAGGGTGGACAGCGTCAGGGTCAGCATGACCGTGGCACCCGTCAGGCCGGCCGTGGCGGCCGAACCGACCACCGACACGAAGGCGATGAGCAGGTAGTCGGTGATGCCCAGCTGCACGTCGAAGATCTGCGCGATGAAGATCGCGGCGAGTGCCGGGTAGATCGCGGCGCAGCCGTCCATCTTCGTCGTGGCGCCGAAGGGGACCGCGAAGGACGCGTACTCCTTCGGGACGCCGAGGCGCTCGGTGACCTTCTGGGTGACCGGCATGGTGCCGACCGAGGAGCGGGAGACGAAGGCCAGCTGGATGGCGGGCCAGGCGCCCTTGAAGAACTGGATCGGGTTGACCTTGGCGACCGTCGCCAGGAGCAGCGGGTAGACGCCGAACATCACGAGCGCCGAGCCGATGTAGACGTCCGCGGTGAAGGTCGCGTACTTGCCGATCAGCTCCCAGCCGTACGTGGCGATCGCGGTGCCGATCAGGCCGACGGTGCCGATCGGGGCCAGGCGGATGACCCACCACAGGGCCTTCTGCAGCAGCTCCAGGATGGATTCGGCGACATCCAGCACCGGCTGCGCCTTGCTGCCGAGCTGGAGGGCGGCGATACCGGCGACGGCGGCCATGAAGACGATCTGGAGGACGTTCAGCTCGGTGAAGGGCGTGATGACGTCCTTCGGCACGATGCCGGTCAGGAAGTCGATCCAGGAGCCGGTGCGCTTGGGCAGCTTGCCGTCCTGCGGGGTGAGGCCGGTGCCCGAGCCCGGGTTGGTCAGCAGGCCGATCGCGAGGCCGATGCCGACCGCGATCAGCGAGGTGATCATGAACCAGAGCAGCGTCCGGGAGGCGAGCCGAGCGGCGTTGTTCACCTTCCGCAGGTTGGTGATGGACACCAGGATCGCGAAGAAGACGAGCGGGGCGACGGCCAGCTTCAGCAGCTGGACGAAGATGTCACCGACCTGCTCCAGGGTCGTCTTGAGCCAACTGACGTCCTGGCTGCGGGCTATCCAGCCGAAGAGCACGCCGAGGACGAGACCGGCGATGATCTGGGCCCAGAAGGGGAAGCGGAACGAGGCCTTCGCGGGGGCGGGGGCCTGGGGGGTCGCGGACACGGACACTCTCCGGAAGTGGCGCACAGGGAACTGGCGGGACGGTTCTGCGTGGTGGTGGTGATGCGGTGCGGCAGCCAGAAAGGGGCCGGCCGGGACCGCTGCTGCATCGGATCGGCGATCAGCGATCAGCGATCAGCGATCGGCACGTGGCGCCGGGTGGCGGTGATCAGCGACAGCAGCAACAGGCCGCGGACACACGGCGGCAGAGGTCGACGTGCAGGCGCGCCACGAGCGGGACGCTCGTGGTCATCGGGTGCGCAACTGTGGTCGACATGTTCGACACGCTAACACTTCCCCTTTGAGAATCTCAAAGGGCTTCTTTGGGCCGTGGGCGTTCGGATCCCCGTCGACCGGCGCGGAAAACGCCAACGCCCCAGCGTTACGGGCGGTATTCCCGGTGCTGGGGCGGTTCGGTGTGTGATGAAGACAACAGGGCTGGGCCCGGTCGTGCCGCTACGAGGTCACGCGCGCGGCGTCGTCAACCGCGTCCTCCTGGCTGCGGTTCGCGGCGAGCTTCTCCTTCGCACCCGCGACGCGTCCGGCGATCTGCTCCGACATCTCGTCCCGCTGACTGCGCAGGAGGACGAAGGACAGCGGCGCGGACAGCACCAGCGCGAGCAGCGCGACCCAGGCGAGGTTGGCATCCCCGAGCCCGGCGGGCACCCAGCCGAGGCGGACCAGCCCCCAGACGGCGAAGAAGCACCCGACGAAGATGCCCAGGCGCATCGCGGTGTAGCGGATCGTTGCGCTCGGCTTGAGGGACACGGTGACCCCTTCTCTCTCGTCGTCGTACGGCATGACGTGCCCGTCAAGTGAAGCACGCCGCACGCCGCACCTCGGCCCCGGCCCCTCGGGGCCGGTGCAGCGGTCAGTGCAGCGGTCAGTGCAGCGGCAGCAGCATCGTGATGTCGTCGCGGTCGTCGCCGGGGGCCACGCGGATGGCGTCCGGGACGCGGCCGACCTCCTTGTAGCCGCAGGAGGCGTAGAAGTCCTCCAGGCCGTGCCCGCCACGGCAGGAGAGGCGGATCGCCTCGATGCCGTCGAGCGTGCGGGCGGCGTCGGAGACGGCCTCCATCAGGTCGCGGCCGTACCCCTTGCCCTGATCGCTCGGGTGAACCATCACCGTGTACGCCCACACCCAGTGGAGCTGGAGCCGGTGCGTGTTGAAGGCGAGGAACGCGGCGGCGGCCACGCGGCCGCCCGCGTCACGCCCCACGACCAGGCGGTGCCGGCCCTCGGCGATCGCGGCGAGGTGGTTGAGCAGCTCCGGGCGGATGTCGTCGTGGGTGACGGGCGGGACGAAGCCGACCGCGCCGCCCGCGTTGGTGACGTCGGTCCAGAGGTCGGCGATACCGTCGCGCAAGGCGGGATCGATGACCGGATCGAAGGTGAAGGTAAGGGCCATAGGGGAAGGGTAGCCATTACTTCTGCTTCGGCCAAGCGAATCCCGGCGCCCGCCGCAGCCGGCGCCCGCCGCAGCCGGAGACGACGAAGCCCCGGTCCGCGCGGGTGGCGGACCGGGGCTGCCGGCGTTCGGGCGCGTCGGGCGCCTGCGGGGGGGGGGGCGCGTCAGACGCGCATCGCCTGCGGGGTCTCGCGCAGCTCCGCGTCCGGGCCCGGGTACTCGCGGATGATCTCGTAGCGCGTGTTGCGCTCGACGGGGCGGAAGCCCGCGTCGCGGATGAGCTCCAGCAGATCCTCGCGGCCCAGTTTGTTCGGGGTGCCGTAGTTGTCCGCGTCGTGCGTGATCTTGTACTCGACGACCGAGCCGTCCATGTCGTCCGCGCCGTGCTGCAGCGCGAGCTGGGCGGTCTGCACGCCGTGCATCACCCAGAAGACCTTGACGTGCGGCACGTTGTCGAAGAGCAGCCGCGAGACCGCGAAGGTCTTCAGCGCCTCGGCGCCGGTCGCCATCGTCGTCCGCGCCTGGAGCTTGTTGCGGACCTTGCCGTCCTTCATGTCCACGAAGTCGTGCTGGTAGCGCAGCGGGATGAAGACCTGGAAGCCGCCGGTCTCGTCCTGGAGCTCACGCAGCCGCAGCACGTGGTCCACGCGGTGGCGCGGCTCCTCGATGTGCCCGTACAGCATCGTCGAGGGGGTCTTGAGGCCCTTCGCGTGCGCGAGCCGGTGGATGCGCGACCAGTCTTCCCAGTGGGTGCGGTGGTCGACGATGTGCTGGCGGACCTCCCAGTCGAAGATCTCCGCGCCGCCGCCCGTGAGCGACTCCAGGCCCGCCTCGATCAGCTCGTCCAGGATGTCGGAGGCCGACATGCCCGAGATCGTCTCGAAGTGGTGGATCTCCGTCGCCGTGAACGCCTTCAGCGAGACGTTCGGCAGCGCCTTCTTCAACTCCGAGAGCGAGCGCGGGTAGTAGCGCCACGGCAAGTTCGGGTGCAGGCCGTTGACGATGTGCAGCTCGGTGAGGTTCTCGTTCTCCATGGCCTTGGCCAGGCGGACGGCCTCCTCGATGCGCATCGTGTACGCGTCCTTCTCGCCCGGTTTCCGCTGGAACGAGCAGTACGCGCACGAGGCGGTGCACACGTTGGTCATGTTGAGGTGGCGGTTGACGTTGAAGTGGACGACGTCGCCGTTCTTGCGCGTGCGCACCTCGTGGGCGAGGCCGCCCAGCCAGGCCAGGTCGTCGGACTCGTAGAGGGCGATGCCGTCCTCACGGGTCAGCCGCTCGCCGGAGCGGACCTTCTCCTCCAGCTCACGCTTGAGCCCAGCGTCCACCGGTCTCCTCCTCGTTCGTCCCGCCTCGGCCGGCTGCCTGCCGCCGGCCCTTGCCCAACCCGACCAACCGTACTCTCAGGACTCCTCGGGCAGATCCCCGACCCGGTTCTCCCACTTCGTGGAGAGCACGATCGTGGTGCGGGTGCGCGAGACGCCCTTGGTGCCGGAAAGCCTGCGGATGATCCGCTCCAGGCCGTCCACGTCGTTGGCGCGCACCTTCAGCATGTAGGAGTCGTCACCGGCGATGAACCAGCAGTCCTCGATCTCCGCGAGGTCGCGCAGCCGCCGTGCCACGTCCTCGTGGTCCGCCGCGTCGGAGAGGGAGATGCCGATCAGCGCCGTGACGCCGAGGCCGAGTGAGGCCGCGTCCACGGTCGCGCGGTAGCCGGTGATGACACCGGCCGTCTCCAGACGGTTGATCCGGTCGGTGACGCTGGGGCCGGAGAGGCCCACGAGACGGCCCAGCTCCGCGTACGAGGCACGACCGTTTTCCCGGAGTGCCTGGATGAGCTGCCTGTCCACCGTGTCCATTTACGTGGAACCTTCCATTATTCGGCGATGCCGCAAGTCTAGATAAAGAATCTAAGGCACAGAGGGTCAACACCCTGAGAAATCTTCCAACAGATCGATGGCGATCTTCAAGAGTGGTTCACCGCGTACACGATCGAGAAGATCGAGAAGGTCTAGCCACCGCCGCGTGCCCCGTCGGCCCCGTTTGCCCCCTCGGGAGAGCGGGAGCCTCCCAGCTCGCCCTCCCAACGGCGGTAGAGCCGGTGCGGCACTCCCGCCGCGTCCAGCACCCGCCCCGCGACGAAGTCCACCAGATCCTGGATGTGCGTCGCACCCGCGTAGAACGCCGGAGAGGCGGGCAGCACGATCGCGCCCGCCTCGTCCAGCGTCACCAGGTGCTTCAGCGTCTGTCCGCTCAGCGGGGTCTCCCGCACCGCGACCACCAGTCGGCGCCGCTCCTTGAGCGTCACGCTCGCCACCCGCTGGAGCAGGTCCTTCGACAGCCCGAGCGCCACGCCCGCCACGCACGCCGTGGACGCGGGCACGATGAGCATCCCCTTGACGGGGTAGGAGCCCGAGCTCGGGCCGGCCGCCAGGTCCCCGGCGCCCCAGTAGCGGACGTCGCCCGCGGGCGGCGCGAAGGTCCCCGGCTTGCCGTCGGCGCCGCGGGCCAGCCACTCGGCCAGGTCGTCCCGCCAGTGCGCGTCGCGGAAGGCGATCCCGGTCTCGTCCAGCAGGGTCAGTCGCGAAGCCCGGCTGACCACCAGGTCCACGCTCTCCCCGGCCGCCAGCAGTCCGCGGAGCACCGCCGCCGCGTACGGCGTCCCGGACGCCCCGGAAACCCCGACCACCCACGGGGTGCGATTGCGCTCAGTCATGCCACCGAGACTATCCGGCCACCGCGATCGGGCACTCGTCACGGTGGCCGGACGTTCCAGAGGTGAGGCGTATGAGGGGTGGCCATGAGCGCGATGGTGGTACAGAGGTGGACGCAGGGCGACCGGTTCAGGGCGGCCGCGCTGCTGATGGTGGGCTGGGTGGCCCTGCTGTGGCTGGTCGAGCTGGTGGATCTGGCCACCGGCCACGCGCTGGACGGGTACGGAATCGTCCCCCGTGAGGCGGATGGCCTCACCGGGATACCGCTGGCACCCTTCCTCCACTTCGGCTTCGACCATGTGGCGTCGAACAGCATTCCGCTGCTGGTCCTCGGCTTCGTCACCGCCGTCAGCGGGATACGCCGCTTCCTTGCCGTCTGCGCCGCCGTCGTCCTCGCGGACGGGCTCGGCGTCTGGCTGGTCTCCCCGTCCCACAGCGTCACCGCGGGCGCCTCGGGCCTGGTCTTCGGCCTCTTCGGCTATCTGCTGGTCCGCGGCTTCGTCGAGCGGAGGCCGCTGGGCATAGCGGTCGGCATAGTCATCGCCGCCGTCTGGGGCACGAGTTTCCTGGCCGGCGTCCTGCCCACCGACACCACCGTCAGCTGGCAGGGCCACCTCTTCGGCCTCCTCGCCGGGGTGGCGGCGGCCTTGGCCTTCCGCCGCCCCGTCCGCGTCCCCGCCGGGCCTTCTCTCTAGGTCTTCCCTCTAGGTCGTCTCTTTCGGATCTTGTCGGCCGAGCCCGCGTTGACCGGTGCCGTGCATCGCAAGGCGGAGGAGCGTCCTTGTACTGGACGTACTCGGGCGCTTCCGACAGCTCGGCCTCCAAGATCCTCGAAGAGGAGCCGAGACGCAGTGAGCGCAGCGAACGCAGTACAGCGAGGTGCGGTGCCGGGC